>VBJR01000381.1:13565-29195 GCA_005880175.1 Chloroflexota bacterium | reverse complement strand
CCGGCCGCGCCGGCGCCGGGGCCGCCGGGACGGGCGGCGAGGGGATTCGCGCGGGGTCGCCGGCGCCCTTCGCGCGCCGGCTCTCGCTGACGAACAGCTGCACCAGCAGCACGCCGCTCGCCGTCAGCGCGGCGAGGACGACCAGCGCGGAGAGCACCGTGCCCATCAAGGTCCGCCGTCGAGCCTAGCACCCGGCCCGGGGGACCGCCACCGGGACGGGGTCACCGCCACCGTCCGAGGACAGGACGGTGACCACCGGTCCCGTGGTGGGGGGGAAGGGAGCCGATTGCGGGGAGGAGCACCTCCCGTCTGTCTCCATGCTGCGCGCCCTCGGCCCCTGCCGGAAGCGGGCACCCGGGAGTGAGCGAGCCCGGATGGCTCGTCAGTACGGCAGGCCTCTGGCCTCCGCCCAGCGCTCGAGCGCGGAGAGGTTCGCGACCAGCTCGGCGCCGACGGAGGTCAGGAGGTACTCGACGTTCGGCGGCGTCGTCGGGTGGGCATGGCGGTGGACCATGTCGGCGCGCTCCAGCCGGCGCAGCGTCTGCGTCAGCATCTTGTGCGACACGCCTCCCAGCCGCCGGTGGAGCGTGTTGTAGCGCACGACGTCGCCGTCCAGCTCGCGGAGGACCGCGGCGACCCATCGCGACCCGATCAACTGATAGAGACCTTCGGACGGACCGCCCTCGCGGTCCGGGGACGCGGCGCGCGGCGGTTCGCCGAACCACACCGCCGGCTCCGCACTGTGCTCAACTTGCACGCTTCATCTCCAGCAGGCGGCCCTGCAGGTCGAACAGCAGGTCCAGCACCTCGGTGGGCGAGGGGTACGCGCGTAACCACGGCTCGTACGGGAACGGCAGCCCCGAGAAGAGGAAGGCGAGGCGGGTCCGCCACTCGCTCCGCACCCGTTCGACACCGTCGAGGTTGAGCTGCTCCAGCTCGTCGATCATCGCGTCCGTGAGGCGGACCAGCCTCGCGGCGCGGTCCCGCTCCGGGTGCCGCCGCCCCGCCCAGGCGGCGTGGCGCCGGATCTCCCGGCGCGCTTCGTCCATCGACCCGACCTGACTCGTCACGAATCACCTCCAACAGCGGCCTGGATTCCAAGTGTCACGTGTGGTCAGGCGCCGTCGCATCTGTCAATTGACTGGAACATGACGAGCAGGCGGTCCCGGCGCGGGCCGCCTCCCTGGGCGGCGGAGGCGGCCCGGCCGGCCCGCGTCAGCGGTTGTGTCCGACCTCCTGAACGACCCACGTGTTGCCGTCGGGGTCGCTCAGCGGCGCGAACGACTCGTAGTCGCCGCGCCTGGGATTCGGCCCGGGCCGCTGCTGGCCCTCGACGAAGTGGAAGATCTCGCCGACCTCGACGCCGCGCTCGAGGAGCTCGGCGCGGGCGGTCTCGATGTCGGCGACGATCAGGTGCAGGCCGCGGATGCAGCCGGGCGGGGCGTCGGTGATGCCGATGCCCACGCTGATCGAGCAGGCGGACCCGGGCGGCGTCATCTGGACGACCCGGAACTGGTCGCCGGCGCGGTGGTCGACGTCCAGGTCGAAGCCCATCCTGTCCACGTAGAAGGCCTTGGCACGGTCCACGTCGGTGACGGGGACCAGCACGAGCTCGAGCTTCCAATCCACGATACGAACCTCCTTGGTGCGGTCAGTTGCCCGGTGCAACGCCACCCCCCAGGGAAACTCATCGGTCGCGGCGGCCGCCGCCCGCCGGTTCGTCCGAGCGCTCAGCGGCCGGCGCGGAACTCCTCGAGCCTCGGGCGCAGGCCCCAGAACGTCAGCGCGGCGATCGCCAGCGCCAGCAGCTCCACCAGCGCGGTCCCCACCAGGACCCGCTCGGTGTACGCCATCTCGCTGTCGAAGTCGCCCTGGAGGTGCTGGATGGCCAGCCCCAGGTACCAGTCCACGTCCTGGAACGCGAACGTGAGCTGGCCCTTGTCCGTGCCCAGGGCCTGCGTGATCGCGTCGACCTCCGCCCCCTGCGCCGCTTTGGCCCGGACGGCCGCGTCCACGTCCATGAACGTCCGGTACAGGGTGAGCACGCGCAGCGCCGCGGTCCGCTCCGGCCCCACGTCCGCGGCGCGCATCTCGTCCGCCAGCATGCCGTTGAAACGTACGTCGCCCCGGCTGGCCGCCTGCATGATCTGGTCGTCCAGCGGCCGGTCCACGAGCCGCCGCGTCGCGGCCTGGAACGCCTGGTCGGCCCGGTCGCGGCCCTGCTGGTCGCGGGCGATCAGCCACAGGCTCTCGTCCCCGTTGATGTCGGAGAGCAGGGCGTGCGCGTTCCACAGGTTGAGCAGCCGCGCGTACTTCTGGTCCTCCGCGGACCGCATCGACTGCCGCGCCTGCCCGGCGCCCAGGCCGCTGGTCGTGACCGCGACCACGAGCAGCAGCGTCGCCAGCAGCAGCCGCGGGTTCCGGCGCCGGTGGAACCGCCGCCGGACGAACGCCTGGGTGAACACCAGCAGGCCGGCCAGCACCAGCGCCACGACCACGTACAGCGGCAGCATCCACTGCGCCACCTGGAGCGTGAGGTTGGCGCGGTCGAGGTCGTTCGCGTACAGGCCGCGCAGCGCGTCCACCAGGGCCAGGACGCCGGTGCCGGGCCGGTGCATCAGGGTGGTGCCGGCCTGGAGGTAGACGGTGCCGATCGGGACGCCGAGCCGGTCCTCCACGTTCGCGGTCTGGACCAGCCCCTGGTACTGGTCGATCAGCGTCGCGATCGTCTGCAGGCGCTCGCTCGTGTTGCCGCCGCCGGGGTCGTGCGCGCTCGCCGTCTGGAGCTCCCGGCTCGCCGCCGCGATGTCGGACTGGTACTGCAGCTCCGGGAGCGTCACCTCGGCGCCGCCGGACAGGTACGCGTTGGCCGCGCTCCGGTCGGCATCGGAGAGCCAGAAGTGGATCCGCTGCATCCCGACGATGGCGGGCACCGTCCGCTGCTGGATGCCCAGCGCCGTCACCGCGGCCGCCGCCAGCGCGCCCGCGCCCACCACGGTGAGCGCGACGGCCAGCACGGCGATCGCCACCGAGAGCCGGCGCAGCCGCCGCGGCGTCGTGGTCGACGGCCGCCGCGCCGCTTCCAGCTGCCGGCGCTCCAGCCTCGGGCTCAGCCAGGTGTCGGCCATGCGTCAGAGCGCCGTCATGGGGCGCACCTCGTTGGCGCACTCCACCAGGTGGACCTTCAGGTCGCCGGCCGCCGTCCACGCCAGCTCGCGGTACGCGCGCTCCAGCGCGAACCGCACCGGCACCTCGCGCATCGGCTGGTCGAGCAGCTGGACGTCGGGGACCTGCGCCCGCGGCCGGGACGAGATCAGCGCCAGGGCCGCCTCGAACAGCTCCACGGACAGCTCGGCCCGCCGCTGCTCGGTCAGCTGCTGGCGCGCGATGACCGACGCGGCGCGGGCCAGGTCGTCCGCGGACGGCCCCGTGGCGCCGCCGCGGATCAGCGCGCGGGCGAGCGCGACCTGCGCGTTCGCGTACAGGCTGGAGCCCGGCGGGACGCGGTCGTACGCCTCGGCCGCGCCGGCCACGTCGCCCTGGGCGGCGCGCGCGCGGGCGAGGCCGAAGCTGGCCGACGTGTACCCGGGGTCGGTGGACGACACGATGTCGTAGTGGTTGGCCGCCGTCCGCGCGTCGCCCGTCAGCTCGGCCGCCAGCGCCATCGCCAGCTTGGGCGCGAGCTCCCCCGGCAGCTCCGCGTAGACCAGCTCGAACGCCAGCCCGGCCTCCGCCGCCCGGCCCTGCGCGGCCAGCGACAGGCCCCGGTACCAGTTGCCCCGCCACTCCCGGCGGTCGGCCGCCTCCAGGTGGGCCAGGCAGGCCTCGGCGTCGCCGTGCCGCCCGAGCTCGATCAGCGCCCGGGCCAGGGCCAGCTGCGCCTCGGCCGTCGGCTCGACCAGGCCCTGGGCCAGCGCGTCGCGGACGACGGCGAGCTGGCGCGCCGGCTCCAGCGTCTGGGCGTTCACGACGGTGGCGGCGGCCGGGTCGGCGGGGTCGATGCGCGGCAGCGGCAGGTGGCGCCAGTCCGGGCCCGGGTCGGGGCCGCCGGACGGCCAACGGATCGCCAGCACGTCGCCGCCGAACAGCTTGCTCGGCGCTGGCCGCGGGCTCCCCTGGCTGGTGGCCGTGACCTCGCGCAGCACCGCCTCCAGCGCCTCGGCCAGCTCGTCCGCGCTCTGGTAGCGGTCGCGCGGGTCGTGCGCGGTCGCCTTCATCAGGAAGCGGTAGAGGGAGTCGTGGCGCTGGAACAGCGGCTCCTGCTCCGCCGTCGGCAGGCGGTGGCGGTACGCGGTCTGGTACGTCGGCATGTCCAGGACCAGCACGGCCAGGCAGCGGGCGATCGAGTACAGGTCCGCCGCGACCGAGGGACCCTGGGAGCCGATCTCGGGCGCCTGGTAGCCGTCGGTGCCGTACAGGATCGGATCGGGGTCGCCCAGCCGGGTGACGGCGCCCAGGTCGATGAGCTTCACGTCGCCGCCGTGCAGCATCACGTTGTCCGGCTTGAAGTCGTTGTACGCCAGGCCCAGGTCGTGCAGGTAGCGGAAGGCGGGGAGGACGGCCAGGATGTACGCGATCGCCAGGTCGACGGGCAGCGGGCCCATGTCCTCCTGGCGGCGCTCCCGGAGCACGCTCTTGAGCGTCCGCCCGCCGATGTACTCCATGACGATGTAGCCGCCGCCGGAGTGCTCGACGACGTTGTAGATGCGCACGACGTTGGGGTGCTCGACCCGGGCCAGGAACTGCCGCTCGGCCAGCGAGGCGGCGACCGCGTCGCGGTCGGTCGAGCTGATCGCGCCCTTCAGCACGACCCAGCGGTTGGACACCCGCTCGTCCTGGGCCAGGTAGATCCAGCCCATGCCGCCGTAGGCGAGGCAGCCGAGCACGCGGTACTGGTCCGCCAGCAGCTCGTCCGGCGAGAGCGTCGGGACGAAGAAGAACGGCGTGCGGCACTTGCTGCAGAAGCCGGTGAGGCGTGCCGGCCGGCCGTCCCGGCTCCGGCCCACCGCGGCGCCGCAGCCGGCGCAGTAGCGCTTCTCCTCGGGGACGAGCGGGTCCCGCATGATCGCCGCCGTCGGGTCCACCGGCGGCATGTACGGGAGCTCGACGAGGGGGGCGCCGCTCCGCCAGCGGGCGCTGGTGCGCTGGTCGGTCGTGGCCCCGTGGGTGCCCGCGGTCCCGACCGTGCCGGTCGTGCCCGCGGTGGCGCGCGACGGATCCGTCGGGTGCTCGGACGGCACCGTGATGAACGGGGGAAGCCGGGTGCTCAGCCGCCCAGCCTCAGCGCCTGGAGGGGGTTGAAGGGTACCGGGTCGGTGAGCACCTCGACCCCGTTCCGCTGCGACGACAGGTAGCCGAACCCGTTCGTCACCCGGGGCATCGACGGCGGCCCGGTGCGGCCCGGCGTCCACGGCGGGGTCAGGCCCAGTGTGTCCACGGTCGGGCTGGTCCGCAGCTCGTTCAGGATGCCCGCCGCATCGCTCGTGGGCAGCGCCTGCGCCAGGTTGGCGATGATCCGGATGCAGAGCCAGGCGGCCACGCTGCCGCCGGTCCGGTGCTCGGGCGCGGCGTTGCGGTCGCCGGCGGCCATCTCGGCGTCCATGTCGGCCGCGAACGTCTTCAGCGCCGGGAAGCGGTCCGTCGCCGAGACCGGCGGCAGCGCGGCGAACTCGATGTCGTTCTCGGTGATCGCGTGGGGGCCGCCCATGACCTCGATGTCGGCCGGGGTGAACTCGCCTGCGGGCAGCATGACCACGTAGTGAGCCCCGGCCACGCGGGAGTCCACCATGAACGGGATGGTCGCCGCCGGCGGCAGGCCGGGGAACACGACGTCGGCGTGCGACTGGATCGCGGCCTGCACGTACGGCATCAGGTCGGAGGCCGCCTCCGGGATGTACGCGGCCCCGGCCACGTCGATGCCCGCGCCCTTCGCGACCTGGCCGACCGACCCGACCAGCGTGCGCCCGGCCGGCGTGTCGATCGTGACCGCGAACAGCGAGTGGAGGCCGCGCCGCCTGGCGCCGAAGATGCCGCCCGCCGCCTGGACGAAGATGCCGCCGTCGAGCAGGAACGCCGTCGGCAGCGTGAAGTCCTCGGGGCTGACGGCCTCGCTGCCGACCTGCGCGATGCCCGCCTCGTCCAGGATCGGCCCCTCGACCATGCTGAGCTCGCTGACGTTGGCGGCCGTGGCGATGACGCCGTCGCTGACGAGCTTGCGGGCGCACGCCTGGGCCTGGATGGGATCGCTGTGGTCATCGCAGATGTCCATCTCGATCGGGCGGCCCTTGATCCCGCCGTGCGCGTTGATGCTCCGGGTCGCCGCGGCGAACGCGGACGCGTAGTACGACAGCCCGTACCCGCTGAGCGGCACGAGCGCGCCGATGCGGATGGGCGCCGGCCCTCCCGTCCCCCCACCGCCGCAACCGGCGGCCGCTGCCAGGCTGGCGACCGCCAGCACGGCGGCGAGCGGCTCGCTCCAATGCGATCGCGAGCGCACGCGCACTCCCTCCTCACCGGATGGTTCCCGGCGGCTCGTCCCGATGCCGCCGGTAGGCGAAGGTACCCGATGCTATTGCAAAGGTCAAGGAACGGTGACCTGGCAAGCGCGGCCGCCGGCCGCCGGATACGCTTGCGGGAGGCCGTGGACGAGATCGAGCCGGCTCGCCTGTCGCCCCGGGCGCTGCGAGGTGTCGCGCTTATTGCGCTGGCGCTCGTGGGCATGACGATCGGGGTCGCGGCGTACTTGCGGGCGAACGCGCCGCAGGTGTACAGCGGGCCGCCGCCGCCCCCCACGAGCCTGCCGATCCCGATCAGCATGGACTGGCGCACGGCGGCCCAGGGCTGGGTCGTCGTGCACGACGCCGGCGGCCCCGAGAGCGTGGTGTTCCGGACCGGAAACGCGGGGTCCCGCTGGGAGCGCCAGCTCTCGATCAACGGGCCGGCGTTCGTGAGCTTCACCGACGCCAGCCACGGCGTCCTCCGCGCCAACGCGGCGCAGGCGGCGGGCGCCCAGCTGCTCCGGACGGACGACGGCGGCGCCCACTGGAGCCCGGTGGTCCTGCCCGCGCTGGACCGGGGCACCGCGGCCACGCCGTTCTTCGTGGACCGCAGCCGGGGCTGGCTGCTCACCTCGCAGCTCACGGCGGCCGGCCAGCAGTCGGTGGTGTACGGGACGGACGACGGCGGGCGGACGTGGCGGCCGCTGTCGTCGCCGGGACCGCTGGTGGACCCGGCGGACCTCCTGGGCGACCTGGCGTTCGCGCCCGGCGGCGCCGGCTGGGTGCTCGGCAGCGGGGCGGCCGGGGACCCGGTCCTGTTCGGGACCCGCGACGCCGGCCAGACGTGGGTCGCCCAGAGGCTCCCCATGGGCGCGAACGGGCCCCAGCCCACCGACCGCGTGGACGTCAGCCGGCCGGTCGTCGCGACGGACGGCCGCGGCGTGCTCGCGGTCTACGATCGGTCGCAGGGCCAGGGCTGGCTGTACGGGACGGCCGACGGCGGCGCCACCTGGGCCGACCCGCAGCCGCTCCCGAAGACCTCGGGCTCGCGGCCGCCGGCGTTCCTCGACGCGCTGACGGGCTGGACGTCCGACCCCACCGCCGGCTGGCGTACGGGCGACGGCGGCCGCACGTGGCGGCCCACGGCCGGCCTGCCCGGGGGCTGGCAGTTCAGCGCGGTCGTCCCCGTCAGCGGGAGCCAGGCCTGGGCCAGCGCCGCGCTCCCCGGCCCGAACGGCTCGCTGGGCCCGGTGCGGTGGGGGCTGTTCCGGACGACGGACGGCGGGGCCCACTGGACGCGGGTCGCCCTGCCCAGCCTCGGGTGAGCCTGCGCACGGTCCACGAGCACCTGTGGGAGCTGGGCCGGAGCCGGCGGCTCGCCCCCGACCGTCCCGCCGAGCCGGGCGCGATGGTCGTGGACCCGGCGCACGTGCTGCGCTTCCGGGCCCGGGCGACGCGGCTCGACCGCCGGCTGCCGGCCGGGTCCTGGCGCGACGCCGCGTACGGCGGGCTCCAGGATTCGGCGCCCCGCGCGGCGCTGCTGGCACTCCACGCGCGTCAGGAGGGGACGGGCCCGGGCTCGTGGGAGGACCCGGCGCTGGTCCAGGTCTGGTTCCGGTGGTCGGACTACGTGGTCCCGGCGGCCGACTTCGCGGTGTTCACGCTGGGCGTCCTGCCCCGCGACCCGGAGCGGGCGGCGGCGCTGGAGGCGATCGGGGCCGAGGTCCGCGAGGCGCTGGCGGGCCGGGAGCTGCGGACGAGCGAGGTCAGGGCCGTCCGCCCGCACCTCGCGGACGTGGAGCCCGAGGCGGCCCGGCTGGAGCTGGCCCGGCGCTTCCTCGGCTGGCACGGCCCGGCGACGGCGGACCGGTTCGCGAAGTGGGCGGCGGTCAGCCGGGCGGACGCCCGGGCGACGTGGGCGGCGCTGGCGCCCGAGCTGGTCCCGGTCGCGGTGGAGGGGCGGGCGCGCGACGTCCTGGCCCGCGACGTGGACGCGCTGACCGGCTGCGAGCCGCCGGCCGGCGTCCGCCTCCTGCCCCAGGGCGACCCGTACCTCGCCCTCGACCAGGCGTGGGCGCACGCGGACCGGCCGCCGCCGCCCATCGAGGACGGGGCGGGCGCGCCGCTGACGACCCGGCTGGTGAACAGCCTGTCGGGGCGGGTCCTGGTGGACGGCCGCCTCGCCGGCGCCTGGGGCCGCGAGCGGGACCGGGTGGCAATCCACCTCTGGCGCCGGGACGAACCGGACCGAGAGCGGATCGCGGCGGAGGCGGTGGGGTTCGCCGGCCCGATCGGCCGGCCGGTGCGCCTGCGCTGGCTCCGCTGAGCCGGATTCCACCGACGGAGGCGGACGTGGCGCCGAGTCGCCGACTGTTCGGTGGAATCCGGCTGAGCTACGGCGTGGCCGCCGCCGCCTCCCGCCACGCCTGGACCAGCAGCAGGTCCCGCGCCGTCACCATGCCCACCGGACGGCCGGCCCGGGTGACCGGGAGGTGCCGGATCCCGTGCCGCACCATCAGGCGCGCCGCGGCCGCGCAGTCGGCCTCGGGCTCGACGGCCACCGGCGGGCGCGACATGTAGCCCTCGATGCGCGTGAATCCTGACGCGCGCCCGTCGGCCATGGCGTGCAGCAGGTCGCGCTCGGTCACGATCCCGAGCAGCCCGCCGCCGTCGTCCACGACGGCGAGGGCGCCGATCCCGTAATCCCTCATCCGCGCCGCCGCCGCGCACAGCGTCTCGTGCGCGCGGGCGCTGACCACCGGCGTCTGCATCAGCTCGCGAACCTCCATCCCTGCCCACCAGCATCGGGGCCGGTCCGGCCCGGGCACAGGGCCCGGGGACCCCCCGGGGTAGGGCCGATCGGCCCGCCGTTGACGGGCCGCCGCGGACGGCCGCATCGTTGGCGGGAGATGAACGCGACGCTGACGATCCTGAGCCCGGTTCCCGACCGCGCCGCCGAGGCCGGCGCCGCGCCCGTCGCGTGGGACCTGCCCGGGCGCGTCCGGGTGGGCCTGCTGTCCAACGGCAAGCCGAACACCTCGCACCTGCTCGACGGGGTGGCCCAGGTCCTGGCCGAAGACCCCCGGGTGGTGCTGACCGTGCGGGCGGCCAAGGACTCCGCGTCCCGGCCCGCGGGCCAGGCCACGCTGGACGAGCTGGCCGCGGGCGCCGACCTGGTCGTGGACGCCACCGCCGATTGAGGGTCATGCACGTCGTGGAGTGTCCACGACTCGATCGGGCTGGAGCGGGCCGGTGTGCGCACGCTGACCGTGACCAGTGACCGCTTCCAGGAGCTGGGCCGGCTCCAGGCCCGCACGCTCGGCGTCCCCGACCTCCGGCTGGCCGTGATCCCGCACCCGCTGGCCGGGCTCGACCCGGAGGCGGCCCGCGAGCGCGGGCGGTCCGTGGGCCGCGAGCTGGTCGCCCTGCTGGGCGCGCCGTGACCGGCGATTGGGCGTCGGCGCGGGTCGAGGTGCCGGCCGACCTCGACGCGTTCCAGGACGAGATGGAGCGGCGCGGCTGGGGCGACGGGCTGCCGCTGGTCCCGCCGACGCCCGAGCGGGTGGCCGCGTTCGTGGCCGCCGCCGGCCGGCCCCCGGCCGAGGTGGTGGCGTCGCTGCCGCCGACGTGGGCCGAGGCGACGGTCGAGAAGGTCGCGGTCAACGCGGTGATGGCCGGCTGCCGGCCCGAGCACCTGCCGGTCGTGCTGGCCGCGATCCGGGCCGCGGCGCAGGAGCCGTTCAACCTGTACGCGGTCCAGACGACCACGCATCCGTGCGCGGTGCTGGTGGTCGTCAGCGGCCCGGTCGCGGGCGACCTGGGCATGAACGCGGGCTACGGCGCGTTCGGGCCGGGCAACCGCGCCAACGCGACGATCGGCCGCGCCGTGCGGCTGGTGCTGATGAACGTCGGCGGGGCGCGGCCGGGGACGCTGGACCGGGCCACCCAGGGCACGCCGGCCAAGTACACGTACTGCGTGGCCGAGAACGACGCGGCCAGCCCGTGGGAGCCGCTCCGCGTCGCCCTCGGCCATGACGCGGCCGACTCGGTCGTCACGGTGGTGGCGGGCGAGGGGCCGCACAACATCAACGACCACGGCAGCACGACGGCGGCCAGCCTGCTCCGGCAGATCACGGGCACGCTCGCCACCCCGGGCAGCAACAACGCGTACATGCAGGGCGACAGCTACCTGTTCCTGGGCCCCGAGCACGCGCGCCAGCTGGCCGCGGAGGGGCTCGACCGCGCGGCGGTGCAGCGCCTGGTGTTCGAGGGCGCGCGCATCCCGCGGGAGCGGTTCGGCCCGGGCCAGCTGGAGCGGATCGAGCAGGTCCTGAGCGCGGACCAGCTGGCCGCGACGCGGGAGGCGCTTCGGGTGGGCGCGGGCCCGGAGGACGTGCGGGTGCTGGTGGTCGGCGGCGACGGCCGCCACTCGTGCTGGGTCCCGACGTTCGGCATGACGCGCTCCTGCACCGAGCCGATCACCTAGAAGCCCGTCACCCGATCGCGCCGTCGGCGCGCAGCTCCGCGATCTCCTCGTCGGTCAGGCCGGCCAGGTCGCGCAGGACCGCGTCCGTGTGCTCGCCCAGCAGCGGCGGCCGGCGGACCGGCGGGCTCGGGTCGGCCCCCAGCTTGATCGGGTTGCCCGAGGCGCGGAACGTGCCCGCGCCGGGGTAGTCGAACTCCAGGACCATCTGGCGGGCCTGGAAGTGCGGCGACTCCGTGACCTCCCGCGCGTCCAGCACGGGCGCGGCCGGGACCTGGCGCTCGGCCAGGTACGCCGCGGCCTCGGCCTTCGGCCGGTCCCGCAGCCACCCCTCGAGCGCGGGCCGGACGCGGTCCTCCAGGTGCGCCGCGCGGCCGCGGCCGGTCGCCAGCTCGGGATCGTCGCGGAGGTCCGGCCGCTCGATCGCATCGCAGAAGCGCCGCCACACCGCGTCGCCGATGACGCCGATCGCGACGTGGCCGTCCGCGGCGGGGAAGGCGCCGAACGGCGCCATGTTGCGGGAGCCCTCCCGCCCCGTCACGTGCCCCGTCGCCCCGTACGTGAAGATGGGCAGCTCGGCCAGCGCCGCGATCGAGTCGGCCATCGCGACGTCCACCCGCTGCCCCTCGCCAGTCGCCGAGCGCTGGTGGAGCGCCATCAGGATCCCGGTCGCGGCGTGGATGCCGGCGACCAGGTCGCCCGCGCTGATCGCCGAGCTGTGGGGCCGGCAGTCCGCGTCGCCGATCACGGACATCCAGCCGCCCATGGCCTCGGCGACGACCGCGAACGCCGGCCAGCGCCAGAGCGGGCTCTCCAGCAGGTCGGCGTGGCCGAACCCGGTGACCGACGCGTAGACCAGCCGCGGGTTCAGCTCGCGCAGACGCTCGTACGGGTAGCCGAGCCGCTCCAGGCTGTCCGGCTTGAAGTTCTCGACCAGGACGTCGGCCCGGGCCACCAGCCGCTCGAACGCGCGCCGGCCGCCGGGCGCCCCCAGGTCCAGCGCCGCGCTCTCCTTGTTCCGGTTGAAGCGCATGAAGTAGATGCCGTCGTCCGGGCCCCCGCCGGGCAGGCGCGGGCCCTCGTGGCGGTAGGGGTCGCCGGCGCCGGGCCGCTCGATCTTGACGACGCGGGCGCCGGCGTCGGCCAGGACCTGGACGCCGTAGGGCCCGGCGGCGAACTGGCAGAGGTCGAGGACCAGCACGTCTTCCAGCGGTCGCACGCAGTCTATGGTGCGGCCATGCGAATGAAGGGCAAGGTCGCGATCGTGACCGGCGCCGGCTCGCGCGCCGAGGGGATCGGCAACGGCCGCGCGGCCGCCGTCCTGCTGGCCCGCGAGGGGGCGTCCGTGGCGCTGCTGGACAGCGTCGCGGAGTGGGCCGAGGCGACGCGCGCGATGATCGCGGAGGCGGGCGGCACGTCGATGGTGGTGCCCTGCGACGTCGCCGACGAGGCCCAGGCGGCCGCCGCCGTCCGGCGGACGGTCGAGGAGTGGGGGCGGCTGGACGTCCTGGTCAACAACGTGGGAATCGCGGGCCCGCCCGGCTCGGCGGTGGACGTGGACATCGCCGAGTGGGAGCGGGCGCTGCGCGTGAACGTGACGTCGATGGTGATCATGGCCAAGTACGCGATCCCGGAGATGGTCCGGAGCGGCGACGGCGGCTCGATCGTCAACCTCTCGTCCGTGGCGGGCCTGACCGGCGGTCACCAGGGCCTGCTCTACGCGACGTCGAAGGGCGCGGTCGTCAACCTGACGCGGGCGATGGCGGCGCACCACGGCCGGGACGGCGTCCGGGTCAACGCGGTGGCGCCCGGCATGGTGTACACGCCGATGGTCTACTCGCGCGGCATGTCGCCGGAGATGCGCGAGGCCCGCCGCCAGCGCTCGCTGCTGCAGACGGAGGGCACGGGCTGGGACGTGGGCAACGCCGTGCTGTTCCTGGCCAGCGACGAGGCGCGCTGGATCACGGGCGTAACGCTGCCGGTGGACGCGGGCGCGACGGCGGGGATGGGACGGCTCACCTCCCCGCCGCTCCGGAGCTAGCCGCGGAGGGCCGGTGAGTTAGAGTCCGCTTCGAGCCCGGGACGAAGTCGTTGCCTGGGCGATCGGCCTGGCGCGTCTCGAGACGGGCGTCGTCGAGGCGTGGGAGTTCAACGAAGGGGGCCTCCGGTGGGCTACCATCGGGCCACCTCTGGGTGATAACTATGCCACGAACGGACCTTGCCGTACGAGCGCCACGTCTCGACCGGGCTGAGGGGTGGCAGACGTACGGCAAGGCACTGTCGTGAACCATTTGCCACCCAAAGGCAGCACAGTGCTAGCCCATTGGCCGTCCCTCTCAGCGAGCTCCCACAGCCAGACGACGCGACTCGTCCCCACCAGCCAGGCCGATCGCCCGACACGGCCTCAGCCCCTGGCCCCGAAGCAAGAGCCATGCCGGCTCTAACTCACCGGCATTGGCGCTAGCCGCGGAGGGCCGACGCCAGGTCCGAGACGCCCCAGTGCTCCGCGACGCGGCCGTCCTCCATCCGCAGGACGTGCGCCTGCCGCCAGCGCAGGCGGCGGCCGGTGGCCGGGACGCCGAGGATCGGCCCCGCGTGCGTGCCCTCGGCCCAGGCCACGTGCGCGACCCAGTCGCCGGCCGACACCTCCCGCTCCACCGTGTACGTCAGGTCCGGGAACCCCGTCCGCAGCCCCCGGACGATGGCCTCGAGGCCGCCGGCGTCGCCGTCCACGCCCCCCGGCGTGCGGTGGTTCACGAAGCCGGGCGCGAGGAGGTCGCCGAGCGCGTCCGTGCGGCCCTGCTCGAACACCTCGTCGAACACGCGGCGGACGGCCGCCCGGTGCCGGCCCGCGGCGGCGAGCCCGTCGGTCTGGCCGACCTGTTGGAGCAGCGCCAGGCGGTCGAACTGCGCGTGCCAGGACACGATCCGGCCGTCTCGGGCCCGGACGTGATCGGACGAGGTCCAGCGCAGGCGGCGGCCGGTCGGCGCGATCGGGCCGAACGGGCCGCGCAGCTCGCGCGCGTGCGTCGCGGTGAACGCCAGGCGCAGGGCGGCCGCCTGGCCGTCCGCCGACTCGACCGCGTCCAGGACCTCGTGGCGGAGGTCCGGGTAGCCCTCGTGGTGGCGGCCGAGCACCGCCTGCACGTGGGCCACGCCGGTGCCCGCCGCCGCCGCCACGCTGAACTCGGCGTCGGGGCTGAACAGGGCCTCCAGGTCGTCGATCCGTCCCGCCTCGACCGCCGTCTGCCGGCCATCTCGTGCCTAGCGGTTGGCGCTCCTGGCCGTCGCCCGGCGGAACGCCGTGGCGTGCTCCTTGAGGAGGTCCTGGCTGATGCGCAGGAAGTCGCGGATCACGGTCAGGTGGTCGTCCTCCGTCTCCGCGATCCGCTCCTCGAACGTCCGGATCAGGTTCCCGTAGACGGCGCCGCCCTGCTTGCCGGCCAGCGCGGTCGCCTCGACCAGCACCTTGCGCCGGTCGTAGCGATCCGGCAGGCGAACGGCGTACCCGGCCTCCTCCAGCCGGTCGATCACCGTCGTGATGCCGCCCGTCGTGTAGCCCATGGCCTCGGCCAGGTCCTTGGGCTGCATCGGGCCGCGGCGGCGAAGCATGTCCACGCAGCGCATGTCCGCGCGGTTCAGCCCGTACCGGTCGGCCACCGCCTCGTCGAGCCCGTCCATCTCGTTGGCCAGGGCGCGCATCTCGAGGATGACCTCCTGCACGAGCTGCCGCCTGGCGCTGGGTCTGCTCGGCGACCTCGTCATGGGGCCTCTACGCTACCAGGCTGGGCGGGGTTCTCACAGCTGCAGCTTGACATGCAAGTCGCTAGCTGTTCAAGTTATCTCCGCCGATGGCAGCACTGGGAGGGCGGCGATGAGCGCGCGGCACGTCCGCGACCTCGTCCACGGGCGGTGGAAGGCGGAGGCCCTGGCCGTGACCCTGCGGCTGGGAGTCGCGGACGTCCTCGGCGACCGCGCGATGCCGGTCGGCGAGCTCGCGGCGCGCCTGGAGGCCGACGAGGACGGGCTGCGCCGGCTGCTGCGGCTCATGGTCGCGCTCGGCCTCTTCGCCGACGCGGGCGGCGACGCCTACCGCAACAACGACGCCTCGGCGCTCCTGCGCGGCGACCACCCGAACACCCTGCGGCCCTACGCGCTCCGGTCCCTCGCCAACGGCTACGCGAACAGCTCGCGGACCGAGTGATCGAATCCCTCCCCCCGTAGCCAGCTCCCTCCCCCGGTCACGAGGGAGGGAGCGGCTTGGCTGCCTTGCTCGGTGGGATGCTCACACCGCGATGTCTCTGGCAACTCTAACACTAGAAACACGAGTAACAAGAAAAAGATGCGCAATCTGTCTAGCGTCCAGAGCGTCATCGACGTGGCGGACGGCATGTTCGCCGCCATCAATGGCGACGGCTCGCTCGGCCTTGCCAATTCGGTCGTGGTCCAGGACGGCCGCTCCGCGCTGGTGGTGGACGCGACGCTGCTGCCGCGCATGGCGGACGACGTGCGGGCGGAGATCGACCGGCGCGGCGCCCGCGCCGAGCTCGTGCTCAACACGCATCACCACGCCGACCACGTGGGCGGCAACGCCGCCTTCGCCGGCGTGCGCGTCGCCGGCCATCCCGTGACGGCCCAGATCGTGCGCCG
>VBJR01000381.1:0-13511 GCA_005880175.1 Chloroflexota bacterium | reverse complement strand
GCGGCCGTCTCGTCTGCTTCACGCCCGCGCACAGCCCGGCCGACCTCGCCGTGTGGTTCCCGGCCGAGCGCGTGCTGCTGGCCGGCGACGTGTGCTTCAACCGGGTCGTCCCGCTGGCGGTGCACGGGATGGTGTCGGCCTGGGTCTCGGCGCTGGACGCGGTGCTGGCCCTGGGGCCGGCGACCATCGTCCCCGGCCACGGCCCGGTCGCCGGCCCGGGCGACGTGGCGGCGCTGCGCGCCTACCTGGCGTCCGTGCTCGCCGCGGCGAGGCGCGTGGAGGCCGGCAGCGCCTCGCTGCTGGAGGCGCTCGCCTCGATCGACACCGGCCCGGTGGACGGCTGGATCGAGCCCGAGCGCACCGGCCTGAACTTCCGTCGCGCCCTCCGTGAGGTGCGCGGCGAGCTGGACCGGACCAACCTGCTGGCGCGGTAGCGCGCCGGGGCAGGGCCGGCACCTGGCCGGGAGATCTGGCGGCCAGGTGCCCCAGGCAGGCCGGGTTTTCGCCGCCCCTACGGGCTCGGCGACCCTTCCAGGGCCCGGATGCGCCCCGTCACCTCCTGCTGGAGCACCGTCAGCGAGCGGTTCAGCTCGCGCAGCACCAGCATCGCCCCCGGCGCCTCGGCGCCGGCCGCGTGGACACCGTCGTGGCTGTCCCGGATGAGCTCGTACAGCCGCCGCGTGCTGTCCTGGGGCACCACCCCGAGGTCCTCGCGCAGGGCGGCCTCGCAGAGGTCGAACTGGCGCAGCGCCGCCGTCCGGTCGCCGGCCGTCTGGTGCAGCCGCATCATCAGCGAGTGGGTCCGCTCGCTGGCCCGGTCCTCCTGCAGCGCCCGGCGGCCGTACAGGAGCCCCGCCTCCGAGTTGCCCGTCGCCTCCGCGTCGACCATCAGCCGGTGGAGCAGCGACAGGTACATCGACCGGTACGCTTCCCGGTGCTGCACGCACCAGTCGTGGTACCAGCCCTCGAGCAGCTCGCCCCGGTACAGACCGGCAGCCGAGCGCAGCTGCTCGCGCAGCAGCGGCGTCAGCGGGCCGATCGGCGCGTCCACCGCGCTCTCGTAGGCGCGCTCCAGCTCGCGAGCGTCCACCCAGATCGGCGCGTCGGCGTGGACGCCGATCCAGTCCTGCTCCACGACCAGTAGGGGGCCGTCGTCGGTGGTGGTGGCCTCGGCCTCGTACGCGCGCTGGAGCTGCCACAGCGCCTGCCTGAGGTACTTCTTCGTGCAGCGCGAGTCCACGTGCTGCCAGAGCTGGTCCGCCAGCTTCTCGCGCTGCACGGGCCGCTGCTTCGAGAGCAGGACGTAGCTCAGGAACTCCTGCACCTTGCGGCCCCGCAGCCAGCGCACCTGGCGTCTGTCGCAGCGCGTCTCGAAGCGTCCGAACAGGTACACACGAATGACCATGCGTGTCTCCCTCGAGATCCGGAGATGGGCTGGTATCTCCGAATCGATCTCCTTTCTCCCCTTCAATGTATGCAACGAGGCACAGGTAGTCAACACATTTCAGATGCTCACTCGCTAGTCAAGCGAGAAAATGACTTTGACAAATTCCTACGCATTGGACTACTTTCCGTACGTGCGAAGACAGCGCCGAGACGCCGGCGCGACCCGTGCGGTCGCGCCAGGTCGGGACGCTGCCCCGCGCAATGAAGGAGAACGCACCAACCGCCGATCTGGTTCGCTGTCTCGTGCGGGGCCGGCGGAGGGCCCAGGTGGTCGCCGCGATCCTGCGGCTCGGCATCCCCGACGCGCTCGGCGAAGGCACGGTCCGGCTGGCCGACCTGGCCGCCGCGCTGGGCGTCGGCGCCGCCCGGCTGCGGCGCCCGCTGCGCGCCGCGCGGGCCGTCGGCCTCGTCGAGGAGGGGCCGCGGGGCTGCTTCCGCAACACGCCCGCCTCGTCCCTGCTCCGCGCCGGCATACCTGGCAGCCTGCGCGACGAGGCTTGCCACATGCTGTCGGCGTGGACGCGCATCGCCTGGGAGGGCCTGGAGCACAGCGTGCGCACCGGCGGCAACGGCTTCGTCCACGCCACCGGCCGGTCCGTCTTCGAGTTCCTCCGCGAGCACCCTGACGAGTCGGCCGTCTTCCACGCCTTCCAGGCGGAGGTGGCTCGGCGCAACCTGCCCGCCCTGCTCGCCGCGCGCTGCCTGCCCACGGAGGGGACCGTCGTGGACGTGGGCGGCAGCGGCGGCGCCCTGCTCACGGCCATGCTGGAGGCCGCGCCCGACCTCAGTGGGACGCTGTTCGACCTGCCCGAGGTGATCGCCGGCGCGAGCGGCGCGTCGTGGCCTGGGCTCGGCGGCCGGCTGCGGCTGGTGGCCGGCGACTTCTTCCGCGAGGTGCCGCCCGGCGCGGACGCGTACGTCCTGTCGCACATCCTGCACGACTGGCCCGACGACCGGGCCGCGCGCATCCTCGGCCGCGTGGCGGCGGCCATGGCTCCGGCGTCGGCCGTCCTGGTCATCGAAAACGTAAGGGGCGCCGCCGGATCGAGCCTGCCGCTCGCGTACCTGGACGTGCAGATGCTCGCCGCGTGGGAGGGCCGCGAGCGGACGCTGGACGAGTACCGCGGCCTGCTGGACCGCGCCGGGCTCGCGCTGGCGGACGCCCGCCTGGTGGACGAACGGGGCGGCTTGACGGTGCTGACCGCCGCGCTTCAGACGTCAAATTGACGCGACTTCCGGCCCAGACAGCGGGCAGACGGCAGGTCAGACGCCACCAGGGCGAACGGCGTGCAGCCTGGCACCGCAATGCTTCTGTATCACCAGGTATTCCTCCCGGGCGCCGTGGACGACCGGTGCGCCGCGCACGCGCTCATCGCGAGCGACCTGTTCGAGACATACGTCACCTACGAGCGGCCGGGCACGCGCTGGTTCGCCGGCGGCGCGATGGCCGACGTCGTCATGGAGCGCGACGGCATCACGGCCGCGGCCGGCGGCCGCACGTGCCGCGTCGAGCTCGGTGACGCGCCGCTGCGCCAGCTCGGTGACGCGCTCGCCTCGTTAGCGCTGCCCGAGTACCGCGCGTTCGGCTACGTCGCGTTCGAGGCCGGCCACCTCGTCCACGGAACCGGCCGGCTGCGCCCCGAGGGCCCGCCGCTGGCCCACCTGGTCGTGCCCGAGATCGAGGTCCGGTGGAACGCGGCGGGCACGTCCGTGCGGGGCCGGAGCGTCGCCCTGGTCAGGCGCGTCTGCGACGTCCTCCAGGCACAGCGCGAGCTGCCCGACCTGGCCGGGACCGGGGTGGAGCTGTGCGAGCCGGCGGCGCGCGCCGGGTACGAGGCCATGGTGGCGGAGGTGCTGCGCGCGATCCGCCGCGACGGCGTCCGCAAGGTCATCGCCTCGCGCCGGGTCGACGTGCCGTTCCCGGTGGACCTGCCGCGCAGCTACCTGCTCGGCCTGGCGCTGAACACGCCGGCGCGCTCGTTCCTGCTCGACCTCGGCGGCCGGCGAGCGGCCGGGTTCAGCCCGGAGATCGTGGCCGAGGTGGAACCCGACGGCTCCGTCGTGACGCAGCCGCTGGCCGGGACGCGGCCGCTCCGCCACCTGACCGAGGAGGACGAGCGGCTCGGCGAGGAGCTGAGCTGGGACGTGAAGGAGTGCTACGAGCACGTGATCTCGGCCCGGCTGGCGCACGCCGAGCTGCGCACGGTGTGCCAGCACGGCAGCGTCGCCGTGCGCGAGCTGATGACCGTCCGGCGCCGGGGCACGGTGCAGCACCTGGGGTCGGTCCTCGGCGGCACGCTGGCCCCCGACCGGTCGCCCTGGGACGCGCTGGCCGCGCTGTTCCCGGCCGTGACCGCGTCCGGGGTGCCGAAGCGCGCGGCGCTGCGGGCGATCGCCGACGTCGAGCCGGCGGAGCGGGAGCTGTACGCGGGCGTCGTCTGCGTGGTGGACGGGGCCGGCGGCCTCGACGCGGCGCTCGTGCTGCGGTCCGTCTTCCAGCGCGGCGAGCGGACGTGGCTGCAGGCGGGCGCGGGCATCGTGCCCGGCTCCGAGCCCGGGGCCGAGTTCCAGGAGACCACCAGCAAGCTGCGGTCCGCGGCCGGGTGCCTCGTCGCGGCGCGCGGCGCGGCCGTCGCCGCCGCCGAGGGAGGACGGGCATGACTTCCGACCAGGTCGCGAGCGCGCTCGCGGGCTCGCTCACGGGGCTCGGCATCGAACGGGAGGCGATCCGGCCCGACGCCCGTCTCCACGAGGACCTGGGCCTGGACTCGATGGAGATGGTCCAGGTCTCGCTCGACCTGTCCCGGCGGCTCGGCGTCCGGGTCCGCCTGGAGCACCGGGACAACGGCACGTTCCTGGACGCCTGTGACGCGCTCGCCAGGCAGGCCGCCCGCGAGGGCCGAGCGTGACGCTCGTGGGGTACGTGCCAGTCCCGCCCGATCGCGCCGAGCGGTACCGCCGCGCCGGCCACTGGACCGGCGCCGGCCTCGCCGACCTGGTGCTGGGTCCGCCCGGCGGCGACCGCGAGCGCCGGGTCGCGCTGGTGGACGGCGAGGAGCGCGTCACGTACGGCGAGCTCCGGGCCGCGAGCCACCGGCTGGCCGCGCGCCTGCGCGGCCTCGGGCTCCGGCGCCAGGACCGCGTCGTCGTCCAGCTCCCGAACGGCGTGCCGTTCGTGACGCTGCTGCTCGCGCTGTGGCGGCTCGGCGCCGTCCCGGTGCTCGCGCTGCCGGCGCACCGCGAGCACGAGCTGCGCCACCTGCTCACGATGTCCGGCGCCGGCGCGCTGGCCATCCCGGCGCGGCTCCACCGCGCCAACCACGTGGCCGTCGCACGGCGGCTGATCGGCGGGCGGGGCCTGCTGCTCGTGCTGGGCGAGGCGGGCCTGCGGCCGGGCGAGATCGACCTCGGTGCCGCCATGCGGACGCCGGCACCGAGACGGGAGGACGGCACCGGCCCGGCCGGCGGCGACGTGGCGCTGCTGCTGCTCTCGGGCGGCAGCACCGGCCTGCCCAAGCTGATCCCGCGCACGCACGACGACTACGGCTGCAACCTGCGGGTCAGCGCCGAGCTCGCCGGCCTGGACGAGGACAGCGTCTACCTGGCGGCCCTGCCGGCCGGGCACAACTTCGCGCTGGGCTGCCCGGGCGTCATGGGCACGCTGCTGCGCGGCGGCCGCGTCGTGCTCGGGCCGCCGGCGCTCGGCGTCGTGACGCGGGAGCGCGTCACGGTCACGGCGGTCGTGCCCGGCCTCGCGGCACGCTGGGCGGACGCCGTCGCGACGGGCGGGCCGCCGCCGCGGACCCTGCGGCTGCTGCAGGTCGGCGGCGCGCACCTGGCGCCCGACGTGGCCCGGCGCCTGCGGCGCGTGCTGGGCTGCGCCGTGCAGCAGGTGTACGGGATGGCGGAGGGCCTGCTCTGCTTCACGCGCCTGGACGACCCGGACGACGTGGTCGTGGGCACCCAGGGCCGGCCGGCCCTGCTGGACGACGAGGTGCGGATCGTGGACGGCGAGCTGCAGGCGCGCGGCCCGTACACGATCGCCGGCTACTTCCGGGCGCCGGAGGTGAACGCGGTCGCCTTCACGGCGGACGGCTTCTATCGCACGGGCGACCTGGTGCGCCGCGATCCCTCCGGCAACCTGGTGGTGGAGGGCCGCGTCAAGGACGTCATCAACCGCTCCGGCGAGAAGATCGCGGCGGCCGAGCTCGAGGACCTGGCGCTCGCGCATCCAGGCGTGGCGGAGGCCGCCGCGGTCGCGATGCCGGACGCCGCGTCCGGCGAGGCCGTCTGCCTGTACGCCGTGGCCCGAGGGCCCGCGGTCCCGACGCTGGAGGAGATCCGGTCGTTCCTGGACGGCCTCGGCCTGGCCCGGTACAAGCTGCCCGACCGGCTCGAGGTGGTCGCCGGGCTGCCGCTGACGGCGGTGGGCAAGGTGGACAAGGCGGCGCTCCGGGAGCGGGTCGCCCGGGGGTCGCGGGTGTGAGCGGGGCCGGCCGCGTCGTGATCACGGGCCTGGGCGTCGTGGCGCCGAGCGGCGTCACGGTCGAGCGGTTCTGGGACGGCGCGATGGCCGGCCGGGTGTGCATCGAGGACGAGCCCCTGATGGACCGGCTCGGCCTGCGCTGCCGGGGCGTGGCGCGCTGCCGCGAGTTCGTGCTGGAGGAGCGGTGGCCGGGCCCCGAGGCGGCCGAGCTGGCGGCGCTGGGCCGGTTCGCGCAGCTGGGCGCGACGGCCGGCCGCGACGCGATGGAGGACTCGAGGCTGACCTCGTCGGGGGGCGACCTGTCGGGCGGCGCGGTCCTGTTCGCGTCCGCCGTCGGGGGCGCGCCCGAGATGCAGGAGCTGTACGAGCGGCTGACCGACGGGGGGCTGCCGCCCATCCGGCCGCGGGTGCTGCCCGCGGCCACGTACGACGGCATCTTCCTCGACTACGTGCCCGGCTGGCTGGCCGCCCGCTACGGCATCGAGGGGCCGAGCGCCGCCCTGACGACCGGGTGCACGGCGGGCCTGGACGCGATGGGCCTCGGCTTCGACCTGGTGCGCCACGGCGACGTGCCGTTCGCGCTGGCCGGCGCCGCCGAGTGCCCGCTCAACGGCATCAGCTACGCGACGCTGGACGTGATCGGCTGCCTGTCCCGCTGCGACGGGCCGGCGGCACGCGCATCGCGGCCGTTCGACCTGACGCGGGCCGGGTTCGTGATCGCCGAGGGGGCGGCGTTCGTGGTCCTGGAGGAGGCCGGCCGCGCGCGCGCTCGCGGCGCCCGGGCGTACGCCGAGGTGCTGGGCGTCGCGAGCACGTGCAACGCGCGCCACATGACCGACCTGGAGGCGGACGGCGGGTCGATGGCGGCGACGCTGGAGCGGGCGCTGGCCGAGGCGGGCGTGGCGGCGGCCGAGCTCGACTACGTCAGCGCCCACGGCAGCTCCACCCCCCAGAACGACGTGTTCGAGACCAACGCCCTCAAGCGCGTGCTCGGGGCGCGGGCCGGCGCCGTCCCCGTCAGCTCGCTCAAGTCCGGCATCGGCCACTCGCTGGCCTCGGCCAGCCTGCTGGCGCTGATCGCGACCGTGGGCGCGGTGCGCCGGTCCACGGTGCCGCCGACCGCCAACTACGCGGTCCCGGATGCTGGCCAGCGGCTTCGGCGGCATCCACACGGCCGCCGTGATCCGGGAGGCGGCATGACGGACCACCGCGTGGTCGTGACCGGGCTGGGTGTGGTGAACGCGGCCGGGCGTGGGGTGGAGGACTTCTGGCGCCCGGTGCGCGCCGGGGAGCTGCGCCTGGGGCGCATCCGCCGGTTCGACGCGGCCGGGTTCCCGGTCCAGGTGGCGGGCGAGGTGGATGGCCTCGACGCGAGCGCGCTGCTGGGCCGCCGCCTCCAGGCCCGGACGGACCGGTTCACGCACCTCGCCCTGGCCGCCGTCGAGGAGGCGCTGGGCGGCGCCCGGTTGGACCTGGAGCGCGAGGACCGGGAGCGGGTCGGCGTCTGGTTCGGCAACGACACGGGCGGCTGGGACCTGTGCGAGCGCGGCTTCGCCGAGTACTACGGCCAGGGCGCGGACGTGGTCAACCCGTGGCAGGCCACCGGGTGGTTCCTGGCCGCCCCCCAGGGCTTCGTCACGATCCGGCACGGGCTGCGCGGGACCAGCAAGAGCTTCTCGGGCGACCGCTCCAGTGGCGCCGTGGCGCTCCACCAGGGAGCGCGGGCGATCCGCTGGGGCCGCTGCGATGTCGTGCTCGCGGGCGGGTGCGAGGCGCCCGTCTCGCCGCTGGCGCTGCTCTGCCTCGACGCCGGCGGCGACCTCAGCCGCGAGCCTGACCCGGGCCTCGCCTACCGCCCGTTCGACCGCGGCGGCGCCGGCCTGGTCGCCGGCGAGGGCGGCGTGGCGCTGGTCCTGGAGGAGGCCGGCCGCGCGCGGCGGCGCGGCGCGCCCGTGCTCGGCGAGGTGCTGGGGTCGGCCCAGGGCACGGCGTCCCGGGGCGATCCGCGCGTCTACGCCCGGGTGATGCGCCGGGCGCTGGACGAGGCCGGCTGCCGGCCCGGCGACGTGGACCTGCTGCTGGCCGAGGGGTGCGGCAGCCCCGGCGGCGACGGGTTCGAGGCGGCGGCCGCGGCGGAGGTGTTCGGCTCGGTGGTCCTGACGGCGCCCAAGTCGGGCTACGGCCACCTCTTCGGCGCCAGCTTCGGCACGGACGTGCTGACGGGGCTGCTGGCGGCGCGCGACGGCGTCGCGCCGCCGACGCCGGGCGGCGGCACGGACGTGCCCGCCGGCCTGGACGTGGTGCGGCGGCCCCGACCCCTGGCGCTGCGGCGGTTCCTGGTGGCCTCGCACTCGCGATACGGCGCGTGTGTGGCGATGGTGCTGGCAGCGTGACACGAAGCCGGCCCCCGGCCCACGCCCCCAGCCGCGACGCCCCCACCCGCCCAGGGGGGCGGGCCCACAGTACGGCCGGCGGCGGCTGCGGTCAATCCAACCCGTTAAGTCGCATGCACGGGTTAGGCACCCGAGGGAGAGACATGTCGGCGCACACGGACAACGAGATCGTGATCGCGGCGCCGCTCGCGCTGGTGTGGGACGTCGCCAACGACGTCCAGCGCTGGCCCGAGCTGTTCGCCGGCGAGTACGCGGCGGCCGAGGTGCTGGAGCGCGACGAGGACCGGGTCCGATTCCGGCTGACCACCGTGCCGGGACCCGACGGGCGCGCGTACTCCTGGGTGTCGGAGCGATGCCTCGACCGGGGCCGCGGCACCGTGGAGGCGCGCCGCGTCGAGCCCGGCCCGTTCCGCTACGTGCACCTCTTCCAGTCGTTCACGGCGACGCCGGCAGGCACGCGGCTGCGCTGGGTCCAGGACTTCGAGGCGCGGCCAGGCGCGCCGTTCACCGACGAGGCGATGCGGCGCCGGATCGACGCCGGGGCGCGGGCCAACCTGCGCCGGCACCGGGACGTCATCGAGGCGCTGGCGGCGTCGGGGGTGAGCCGCTGATGGCCGGCCACGTGGACGTGCGCGTGGTCGCCCGCGCCCCGCTGGACCAGGTGTGGGCGGTGGCCACCGACCCGGCCGCCTGGGCCCGCGCTGGCCATCCGGTCGCGGACCTGGAGCGCCGCGGCGACCGGCTGCGCTTCCGGGTGGGGGGCGACCTCGTGGAGCGGGTCGAGGACGCGCGCCACCGGACCGTCGCCAGCCGGCGGCTCGGGTCCGACCAGTTCGTCTACTGCCACCTGTGGTTCGGCCACCAGGCGGTCGCCGGCGGCACGGAGCTGCGCTGCGTCGCGGACTTCGAGATGGCGCCGGGCGCGGTGGCGGGCGACGCGGAGATGGAGGCCGTCCTGGCGCGGACGCTGCGAGGAAACCTGGAGGCCACCGCCCGGCTCGCCGAGCGGTGAGGGGGAGGCCGTCTCTGCCTACGACCTCCCCTCATCTGGAGAAGCGTTTCCAGGTCGCAGCATACCCGGCGGCGGCCCTGGTAGTCAAAAACGGACTACTGGCGCGGGCCGCACCACACCGCGAACGGCGGATGGCCGGTGCAGCCGGGCCTGACGGCCGGGGCCGGGGTCGGGGCGGCGGCGGTGAGCACGAACACGGCGGTCAGCGCCGCGACGGCCGTCAGAGCGGTGAGCCGCAGACCATTGCGCATCGGTGGTGTCCTCCCAGGTTGACGATGGGGTGAGGGCGTCCAGTGTAGGGGCGCGATTGTTCGGCCGGGCCCGAACCATCGGGTACACTACCAAACATGCGTTCGAGCGGTGAGGGCCTGGGCATCAACCCCGCGGCCCCGACGGTGCTGTTCCTCGACCTGAACGCGGCGTTCGCCTCCATCGAGCAGCAGCACCGGCCCGAGCTGCGCGGCCGGCCGGTCGCCGTGTGCCCCGGCGCGGTACGGGCGAGCACCGTGATCTCGGCCTCCCGCGAGGCCCGGGCGCTGGGCGTGCGCACGATCATGCGCGTCTACGAGGCGCTCAGGATCTGCCCCGACCTGGTCCTCCTGGAGCCCAACGCAGCCCGGTACCGCGAGGTCTCGGAGCGGCTGCTGCGGCTGCTGGACAGCTACTCGCCGCGCGTGCTCCCGCTCTCCATCGACGAGGCGGCGGTGGACCTGGCCGGCACGCCCTCGCTGCGGCGCGACCTGCTCGACGTCGGCCGCGAGGTCAAACGGCGCCTGCGCGACGAGGTCGGCGACTGGCTGACGTGCTCGATCGGGTTCTCGACCAACATCTTCCTGGCCAAGCAGGCGGCCGAGCTGGAGAAGCCGGACGGCCTCCAGCTCATCGACCACCGCAACCTGGAGGACGTCCTCTCGCGCCTCCGGCTGACCGACCTGACGGGCGTCTCCGAGGCCAACGCGACCCGGATGCGGCGGGCGGGCATCATCACGCCCGTCCACCTGCTCCAGGCCAGCCGGCACACGCTGCGCCGGCAGGTCTTCGGCTCGATCGTGGGCGAGGCCTGGTACCTGCGCCTGCGCGGCTACGAGACCGAGTCGTTCGAGGAGGCGGCGCGCAAGAGCGTCAGCCACTCCCACGTCCTGCCCCGACCGGTGTCGGACCCCGGCGAGGTGCGGGCGCTGATGCTGCGCTTCTGCGACCGCCTCGGCCGCCGGCTGCGCCAGGAGGGGCAGGGCCTGTTCGGGCTGGCCTGCGAGCTGTGGGAGCGGATGGGCGAGGGGCGGCCGATCCGGGCCATGGGCATCGCGCTGTCGGAGCTGTCCACGGCCGCGGTGAGCCAGCTCGACCTGTTCGCCGCCGAGGAGTCGCGGTCGGAGCGGGTGTCGGCCCTGCAGGACCGGCTGCGCGACCGGTTCGGGGAGCGTGCGGTGGTGGCGGCCCGGCTGCTCAACCGCGGCGACCTGGCGCCGGACCGGATCGCGTTCGGCAAGCTCCCGCCGGTGGGCGGCCGGCGAGTTTGACAGCATGTCAGGATGCCACTAGCATCCCTCCGTAGCTCGCGGCCGTAGGCGTGCGAAGGAGGAGAGAGGGATGAGTGATCCGAGGTTTCGGCGGGCCGCGCATGGCCTCGCCGCGCTCGCGCTGGCGGGGCTGTCGGTGCTCGCGCCGTCGCTGTCGGGCGGGGCCGGAGCGCTCGCCTTCGAAGGCGACGGCGGCCTCCGCATCGACGTCCTCTCCAACCGCGCCGACCTGGTCTCCGGCGGCGACGCGCTGGTCCAGGTGGTCCTGCACGATCGCGTCAGCGCCGGCCGGGTCCGCGTGGACCTCAACGGCCAGGACGTCACGTCCAGCTTCGCCGTCCGCGCCGACGGCCGCTTCCTCGGCCTCGTCAGCGGCCTCCGCGACGGCCGCAACCGGCTGACCGCGCGCACGTCGTCCCGCTTCGACCGCTTCGAGGACGGGGGCGGGGGCGCGACCATCACGATCACCAACCACCCGACCGGCGGGCCGATCTTCTCCGGGCCCCAGGTGCAGCCGTGGATCTGCAACAACGTCGCCAACGGCCTGCCCGCGGCGCAGGACGCCCAGTGCGACGTCCCGGCCCAGGTCGCCTTCGTCTACATGAGCACGGCGACCCACCAGTTCACGCCGTACGACCCGGCCAACCCGCCCGCCGCCGGCCTGGTCGCGATGACCACCACCGACCAGGGCGTGACCGTGCCCTACATCGTCCGCGACGAGCGGGGCGTGGAGGACCGGGGCATCTACGACATCGCGGTGCTGTCGGACCCCTCCCGGCCATGGGCGCCGTGGGCGTCGCAGGCGGGCTGGAACCACAAGGTCGTGTGGACGTTCGGGCCGAGCGCGGCGGTGCACCACTCGAACGGCCCGCCGCAGCCGGTGCTGATCGACATGGCGCTGTCGCGCGGCTTCATGGTGGCCAACAACTCGCTGAACACGCACGGCCAGAACGAGAACATGCCCGTCTCGGCCGAGGCCACCATCATGCTGAAGGAGCACATCGCCGAGACGTACGGGTCGATCCGGTACACGATCGGCTCCGGCTGCTCGGGCGGCTCGATCGAGCAGTACATCACGGCCGCGGACTATCCGGGCCTGGTGGACGGCATCATGCCCAACTGCAGCTTCCAGGACAGCTGGACCACCGGCAATGAGGTCGGCGACTGCCACCTGCTCGTGCACTACTTCACCGCCACCGCCGCGGGGGCGTTCACGCCGGCCCAGCAGGCGGCGGTCGAGGGAACGCGGGATACGAGCGTCTGCGCCCTCTGGGACGTCACCTTCGCCCAGGGCGGCAACCCGAGCGTCGCCGGCAACTGCGCGCTGCCCGCCGCCCTGGTCTACAACGCGGCGACGAACCCGACGGGCGTCCGCTGCACGCCGCAGGACTACGAGGTGGCGATCTGGGGCACGCGGCCGCAGGACGGCTTCGCGAAGCGGCCTGTGGATAACGTGGGGATTCAGTACGGGCTGGACGCGCTGAACTCGGGCGCCATCACCCCGGACCAGTTCATCGCGCTGAACCAGGGTGTTGGCGGGGTGGACATCGACCAGAACTTCCAGGCGGCGCGGACCGTCGCCGACCCGGGATCGGTGGCGATCGCCTACCGGGCCGGCCAGGTGACGAGCGGCCGCGAGTGGGCCGACGTCCCGATCATCGACCTGCGCGGCTCGCACAACGTCGACGACATCCACACGGACTTCCACAGCTACGCGGCGCGGGCCCGGCTGGACGAGGCCAACGGGACGCACGCGAACCAGATCATCTGGACGTGGCAGGGCGGCCCGGGCGTGTTCCAGAACATCACACCGTCGCCTGCCGTCGCCCTCCAGTCGTTCCTGCTGATGGACCGCTGGCTGTCGGCGATCGAGTCCGACCGGCGCCCCCTGTCCCGGGCCCAGAAGGTCCTGCGGGACAAGCCGGCGGACGCGGTGGACGCGTGCTTCGTCGACGGCCAGGAGGTCACGGACCAGGCGGCCTGCCGGGCGGCGTTCCCGTTCTTCAAGCCGCTGGACCCGCGCGACTACGCCGTGCGGCTCACCGCCGCCCAGTGGTCGAGCCTGCGGGCCGCGTTTCCGACCGGCGTGTGCGACTTCAGCCGCGGTGGCATCGACCAGCGCCCGTCGGTGTCCTGGCTGAGCTTCGCGCACGGCCCGGGGGGCCAGCCCCTGGGCCCGGCGCCGCGCTCGCACCCGGAGGACTGAGCGGCAGGTCCGGGATCGAACCGCCGGCGGTCGAACCGCCGGCGGTTCGACCCATCCCACGAGGTGTACGCTCCTGACGCATGACGATCGGGGTCAGCGGCCAGTGACGGGCGGCCGCCGTCGCCGGGGGCCGGTCCGGTTCAACCCCTACATCATGGGCGTGGGGATCCTGTGCGTCGTGGCCGCCATCGTCGGCGGCGGGGTCACGCTGGCCGGACAGGAGATCCACACCCTCACGTCGGTCTGGCGCGAGATCCTGCTCGGCGTCTTCGGCGTCGTGCTGATGGCGGGCAGCCTGGTGCTCCGCCCGGCGGGTCCGGATGGCGCCCGGGAGCCGCCCGCCGGCCCGGCCGGCGAGGACCCGGCCGAGCGGAGCGACCGCACGCTGACGGTGGAGCTGGACACCGACGCCACGACCCGGGTGTACACGTACCTGGGCGCGGTCGGC
>VBJR01000380.1:8661-22891 GCA_005880175.1 Chloroflexota bacterium | reverse complement strand
CAGGTGGTGGCGGAAGAGCAGGCGTACAACGCGGCGATCGCGGCGGTCGTCGCCCGGGAGGGCGCCACCCTGGTGGACCTGTACGCGGCCGGCGACGTGCCGGACCAGCACCCGGGCTACGTCAGCCGCGACGGCTTCCACCCGAGCGCTGAAGGGGCGGCAGCGATCGCGGCGACGTTCGCCGCCGCGCTGGGGATCCCGCCGCCGAGTCCGACGCCGCCGTCGAGCGGATGAGGAGGACGCTCGCCGCCGCGGCCGCCAGGTAGAGGCCGGCCCCCAGCAGCCCGTCGGCGTGCGGGCCGGCGACGAACTGCCGGGGCGTCCGCAGCACATCGTGACGAACACGGGTCGTCCACGATTCGCGGTGACCAGGCCTCGACGTACCAAGCCCTCGCTTCGGGCCCTGACGAAGCGTGCCGGTCGTACGGTTGGGGCATGGACGGCGACGCGGATATCGCGAGCGTGGCGGCGCTGATCGGCGACCCCGGCCGGGCCCGGGTCCTGCGCGCGCTGGGCGACGGCCGGGCGCTCCCCGCGACTGTCCTCGCCTTCGAGGCCGGCGTGGCCGCGTCCACGGCCAGCGCGCACCTGGCCCGGCTCGTGGCGGCGGGCCTCCTCCGCGTCGAGGCGCGCGGCCGGCACCGGTACTACCGGCTGGCCGGCGCCGACGTCGCCTCGGCCCTGGAGGCGCTGGCCCGGATCGCGCCTCCCGAGCCGGTCCGGTCGCTCCGGGCGGGCACGCGGGCAGCCGCGGTGCGGTACGCCCGGAGCTGCTACGACCACCTGGCCGGCCGGCTCGGGGTGGCGCTGATGCAGGCGCTGCTGCGGGCGGATGCGCTGGCCGGCGACGAGGATGGCTACGAGCTGACCGGCCGGGGCCAGCGGCTCCTCGACGACCTGGGGGTGCGGCTCCCGGCCGGCCGGCGCCCGCTCGTCCGGCACTGCGTGGACTGGAGCGAGCAGCGGCCGCACCTGGCGGGCGCCGTCGGCGCGGGCGTGCTGTGCCGCCTCCTGGAGCTCGGCTGGCTGGAGCGGGCGCCGTCGAGCCGGGCGCTGCTCGTGACGGACATCGGGGCCCGCCAGCTGTGCGGTCGGCTCGGGGTCGAGGTGCAGCCGGGTCAGCGCGGTCTCGGCGTGAGCGCCACGGTCAGGGCCGAGACGACGAACGCGCCCGCGATCAGGGCCAGCGCCGGGGCGTAGGTGCCGGCCCGGTCGTACACGGCGCCGGCGGCGATCGGCCCCAGCGAGCCGGCCACGGCGACGGGCACGCCCGCGGTCGCGGTGATCGCGCCGTAGGACCGGCGGCCGAACTGGTCGGCCATCGTCGAGGCGCGCAGCGGCGAGATCGCGCCGAAGGCGGCGCCGTAGACGGCGACGTACGCCCACACCAGCAGCGGGCTGGCTGCCCAGGCGAGCAGGCCGACGCCGGCCGCCTGGGCGAGGTAGCAGGCGGCCAGCAGCGTCTGCGGGCTCAGCCGCTCGCTCAGCCGGTTCAGGAGGTAGCGGCTGGGCAGGCTGGCGACCCCCAGCAGGCCGGCCAGGGAGGCGGCCAGCACGGCGTCGAAGCCGCGCCCGATCAGGTAGGCGACCTGGTGGACGAGGATCGCCGAGTGCGCCAGCCAGCCGAACGCGAAGGCGGCCGTCAGCGTCCAGAACGGCCGCACGGCGAGCGCCTGGCGCAGGCTGGAGCCGCCGGCGCGCGATCCGCCCGCGGCGGAGCCGTCGCCGTCCGGGAGCAGGCCCAGGTCCTCGGGATGGCGGCGGACGACCAGCGCGTGGATCGGCAGCGCCACCGCGAGCTGGAGCAGGCCGAACAGGACGAGGGTGGCGCGCCAGCCCGCGCGCTCGACCAGCACCCCGGCCAGCGGGATGAAGATGGGCGAGGCCAGGCCGCCGAGCAGGGTCAGCTGGGCGAGCGCCGAGCCGCGCCGGCGCGTGAACCAGTTCGTCACCACGGTGAACGTGACGGGGTAGAGGGTCAGCGCCATCGAGACGGCGAGCACGCCGGACCACGCGGCGTACAGCTGCCACGGCTGGCTCACCTGGGCGGCCGCGATCAGGCCGGCGCCGCCCAGCAGCGAGCCGGCCGCCATCGGGCCGCGGGCGCCGCGCCGGTCGACGAGGCGGCCGATCGGCAGGCCGAGCAGGCCCGACGTCAGCAGCGCGAGCGAGAACGCGCCCGAGATCAGGGCCCGGCTCCACCCCAGCTCCCGCTGCATCGGCACGACGAGCACGCCGTAGAGGTACTGTGTGGTGCCGTACGAGACGATCGTGGTGACGCCCAGTGCCCAGACCAGCACCCAGCCCCGATACATCGGTCCGCGACCGGCCACGAGGCCATCGTAGGTTCTGCGGGCGCGCGGGCCGCGCCAGCGGTAAGCTAACGCTTACAGACCATGAGCACCCGGTACGACGCGGTGCTGGACGCCCTCGGGGACCGGACCCGGCGCACCGTCCTCGAGCGCCTTCGTGACGGTCCGCTGCCCGTCGTCGCCATCGCGAGGGACCTGCCGGTCAGCCGGCCGGCCGTGTCGCAGCACCTCAAGGTGCTGAAGGACGCCGGCCTGGTCGTGGACCGCCACGAGGGCACGCGCCGCATCTACGCGATCGATCCCAACGGGCTGGCGCTGCTGCGCGCGTACGTCGAGGCGTTCTGGCAGGGCGCCCTGCTGCGCTACGCCCAGGCGGCCGAGGCCGGCCCGCCCGCGGACACCGCCCAGTAAGCTGACCGTTCGTGGCGCAGCAGCTGCCGGGCCCGGGCGGGCTCCTCGAGCCGGTCCGCCAGTCCGTCCGGGTGCGCCGGCCGATCGAGGCGGCGTTCGAGCTCTTCACGCGCGACATCGGAACCTGGTGGCCGGTGGGGACGCACCACGCCCGCGGGGACGTGGTCGGCGTCGTGTTCGAGGCCCGGCTCGGCGGCCGGATCTACGAGCGGTGCCGGGACGGCGAGGAGGCCGACTGGGGCCACGTGCTCGCGTGGGATCCGCCCCACCGCGTGGTGTTCACCTGGGCGCCGGGCCGCGGCCCCGGCGGGCCGACCGAGGTCGAGGTCCGGTTCACGGCCGAGGACCCGGCGACCACGCGCGTGGACCTGGAGCACCGGGGCTGGGAGCGGTTAGGTGAGCTGGCCGCGGAGACCCGGTCGAGCTACCTGAACGGGTGGCCCGGCGTCATGCGGCTGTACGCGACGGCGGCCGGCGCCGCCTGGCGGACCGAGTCGGATCCGGGGCCGGCGTAGACTTCCTGGCCGAATCCGAACCAACTCCCAGGAGGTCACGCCCATGGCCCAGACGAGCCCATCCCAGCGCCCCCCGGTCCACGTCACCGTCACCGGTGCCGCCGGTCAGGTCGGCTACGCGCTGGTCTTCCGGATCGCTTCCGGACAGCTCCTGGGACCCGACACGCCCATCGTCCTGCGCATGCTGGACATCGAGCCGGCGCTGCCCGCCCTGGAGGGCGTGGCGATGGAGCTGGACGACTGCGCGTTCCCGCTGCTCACGGACATCGTCGTCACCGCCGACGCCAGCGAGGCGTTCGACGGCGCGTCCTGGGCCCTGCTGGTCGGCGCGATGCCGCGCAAGGAGGGCATGGAGCGGGGCGACCTGCTGGCGGCCAACGGCGGCATCTTCGGCCCCCAGGGACGGGCGATCGGCGAGCGCGCCGCGAGCGACGTGCGCGTCCTGGTCGTCGGCAACCCGTGCAACACGAACTGCCTGATCGCCCGCGCCAACGCTCCGGACGTCCCGACCGAGCGCTGGTTCGCGATGACGCGGCTGGACGAGAACCGGGCCCGGGCCCAGCTCGCCAGGCGCGCGGGCGTGCCGGTGGCCGCCGTGAGCAACATGGCGATCTGGGGCAACCACTCGGCGACGCAGTACCCGGACGCGGTGAACGCGCGGATCGGCGGCCGGCCCGTCCCCGAGGTGATCGGCGACCACGACTGGCTGCGCGGCGAGTTCATCTCGACCGTCCAGAAGCGGGGCGCCGCGATCATCGCCGCGCGCAAGCTCTCGTCGGCCGGATCGGCGGCGGCGGCGGTCATCGACTCGGTGCGGTCGATCGCCGGCGGGACGGCGCCCGGCGACTGGACGTCGCTGGCGGTCCCGAGCCGGGGCGAGTACGGCGTGCCCGAGGGCCTGCAGTTCGGCTACCCGGTCGCGACGGACGGCTCGTCGTGGCGCGTGGTCGAGGGCATCGAGCACGACGCCGCGGCGCGGGAGCGCATCCGGCTCACGACCGAGGAGCTCCAGCAGGAGCAGGCGCTGGTCAAGGAGCTGATCCCGGCGTAGCGCCGCGCCTGCAGCAGGGTCAGTCGCGGGCCTGCAGCAGGGTCTCGTACCGGCGCAGGCCAGCGACGACCTTGCCGATCGCGTTGGGGTCCACGAACGTCGCGGTGCCGACCTGGACGGCGCGGCAGCCCGCGAGGAGGAACTCGGCGGCGTCCTCGGCCGTGGCGATGCCGCCGATGCCGACCACCGGCACGGCGACCGCCCGCGCGACCCGGTGGGCCAGGTGGACCGCGAGCGGCCGGATGGCCGGGCCCGACAGGCCGCCGGTGCGGAAGGACAGCCGGGGCTGGCCGCTGTGCAGGTCGAACGACATGCCGACGAACGTGTTGACGGCGCTGAGCGCGTCCGCGCCGGCCTGCTCGCACGCCCGGGCGATCTCGGTGATGTCCGTGACCGCCGGCGTCAGCTTCACCCACACGGGCAGGCGGGTGCGGCGGCGCACGGCGGCGGTGACCGCGGCGGCGGCGGCCGGGTCGATGCCGAACAGCATCCCGCCCTCGCGCACGTTGGGGCAGGAGATGTTGACCTCCAGCCCGGCGACCCCTGGCACGCCGTCCAGCCGGGCGGCCAGCTCGCCGTACTCGTCCACCGTCTCGCCGTTGACGTTGACGAGCACGGGGAACTCCCAGGTTGCCCAGAGCGGCGCGTAGTCGCGGACCACGGCGTCCACGCCCGGACCCTGCAGCCCGATCGCGTTCAGCATCCCGCTCGGCGTCTCGACGATCCGCGGCGGCGGCGTGCCCGGCCGCGGCGCCAGGAAGATGCCCTTGGAGACCATGCCGCCCAGCAGCTCGCGGTCGCAGAGCGGCACCTCGGTGCCGTAGCCGAACGTGCCTGACGCGGCCATGACGGCCGATCGCAGCCGGACCCCGCCAACGTCCACCGTGACCATCACGAACTACACCGTGTAGTGCAAATTCGGGGGCAGGTCGGCCCAGCGGATCGAGTCGGCGCGGTACACCGGCCCCTCCGAGCAGGCCCGGTCGTACACGCCGGACGCACGCGGCACCGCGCAGCCCAGGCACACGCCGGTCCCACAGCCCATGTACGTCTCCACGGCCACCTGGGCGTCCGGCCAGCGCCCGGCGACCGCGGCCAGCATCCGGTTCGGCCCGCACGCCAGGACCCGGCCCGGTTCGCGGTCCGGCACCGCGTCCAGCGCGCTGCCCCGCACGCCCAGGCTGCCATCGTCCGTGGCCCAGCACAGCTCGTCCGCCTCGGCCTCCGAGCACAGCTCGGCCTGGGTGCGCGCGCCGTGCACCCATGTCACGTGCAGGCCCAGCCGCCGGGCGTCCCGCGCCGCCAGCGGCATCGGCGCCACGCCCAGGCCACCTGACAGCAGCGTGACCCGGTCCCCCGGCGTGCCGTCGAGCTGGAACCCCCGGCCCAGCGGCCCCAGCAGCGACACCCGGTCGCCCCGCCGCAGCCCGATCAGGAGCCGGGTGCCGGCGCCCACCGCCCGCAGCACGATCTCGACCACCTCGGCGCTGGCCGCGTACACGCTGAACGGCCGCCGCAGCAGCGGGCCCGGCCGCAGCAGCACGTTCACGAACTGCCCGGCCCGCACCTCCCGCGAGATCGCCGGCGCCTCGAAGCCGAGCACCCACATGTCGCGCGCCACCTCGCGGCGGGCGACCAGCCTCGGTGATGGTGCGCACCTCCAGCGCGGCGCCGGCCCGCCAGGCCGACTCCACCAGCGCCGACGCCGTGTCCAGCGAGGTGAGGCAGGGGATGCGCCGCTCCACGGCAGCGCGCCGGATCTCGAACCCGTCCTTGATGACGGGCAGGCCCGGGCGCACCGCCTCCGTGACCCCGTTCATCGTGTTGATCACCAGGTCCACGCCGCCGTCCACGATCAGGTCCACCACCGTCGGGCCCGGCTGGCCGATCTTGCCCACCTCGTGGGGCGTGAAGCCGGCCCGCCGCAGCGCCGCCGCCGTCCCCGCCGTGGCGTGGATGCGGTAGCCGAGCTGCGTCAGCCGCGACACGATCGAGAACATCTCGGGCTTGTCGGCGTCGGCGATCGTGAGCAGCGCGCTCCCGCCCGGCCGCACCAGCATCCCCGCCGCCTGGAACGCCTTGCGGAGCGCGGCCGCCAGCGTGCGGTCCACGCCCATCACCTCGCCGGTGGACTTCATCTCGGGGCCCAGGTAGGAGTCCACCGCCGCGAGCTTGCTCATGGAGAAGACCGGAGCCTTCACCGCCACCAGCGGCCGCGCCGGCAGCAGGCCGGACGCCCAGCCCAGGTCGGCCAGCCGCTCGCCGAGCATGACCCGCGTCGCCAGGCGGACCATCGGCACGCCGGTGACCTTGGACAGCATCGGCACCGTCCGCGAGGCCCGGGGGTTGACCTCCAGCACGAACACCCGGCCCTTGTGGACCACGTACTGCACGTTCACCAGGCCGCGCAGGCCCAGGTGGCGGGCGATGCGGACCGTGTAGTCCACGATCTCGGCCTCCTCGGACGGCTCCAGCCCGTTGGCCGGGTAGACCGCGAACGAGTCGCCCGAGTGGACGCCGGCGCGCTCGACGTGGCGCATGATGCCCGGGATCACGACCGTCTCGCCGTCCGAGATCGCGTCGACCTCGACCTCCGCGCCCATCAGGTACTTGTCCACCAGGACCGAGCCCCGGGGCAGCGCCCGCCGGGCCCACTCCATGTAGTGGCGCAGCTCGCCGGGGTCGCGCACGATCTCCATGGCCCGGCCGCCGAGCACGTACGAGGGCCGCACGAGCACGGGGTAGCCGACCCGGTCCGCGATCGTCAGCGCCTGGTCGATCGAGGTGGTGGTGTCGCCGACCGGCTGCGGCACGCCGATCGCCTCCAGCGCGTCCGCGAACCGGCGCCGGTCCTCGGCGAGGTCGATCGCCTCGACCGACGAGCCCAGGATCGCCACGCCCTGGGCGGACAGCGGCTCGGCCAGGTTGATCGCGGTCTGGCCGCCGAACTGCACCACCGCCCCGGCCACGTCCTCTGTCCGGGCGACCGCCGCCGCGGAGGAGGCGTCGAGCGGCTCGAAGTACAGGCGGTCGGACGTGTCGAAATCCGTGGAGACCGTCTCCGGGTTGGAGTTGACCATGATCGCGCTGACGCCCACCTCGCGCAGCGCCCACGCGGCGTGCACCGAGCAGTAGTCGAACTCGATGCCCTGGCCGATGCGGATCGGCCCGGAGCCGAGCACCAGCGCCGAGCGGCCGCTCGCCGGACGGGCCTCCGTCTCCTCCTCCTCGGCGGCGGAGTAGAAGTACGGCGTCTCCGCCTCGAACTCGGCCGCGCACGTGTCCACCAGCTTGTAGACGGGCGGACCCTCGGGCTCGGGCCGCGCCAGCATGTCCGCCATCCGCTCCAGGAACCAGACGTCCATGCCGCTGCGCCGGGCCAGCTCGGCCGGCTCCGCCCCACCGCGCAGCGCGCGGATGAGCGCGAACAGCCGGCGGTCGTTGGGCACCTCGACCAGCGCCGGGTCGTCCAGCTCGGCGTCGTCGGGCGGCCGCTGCTCGAGCGAGCGGAGCGCCTTGGCCAGCGCGCCCTCGAACGTGCGCTCGATGGCCATGACCTCGCCGGTGGACTTCATCTGCGTGCCCAGGCGGCGGTCGGCGCCGGGGAACTTGTCGAAGGGCCAGCGCGGCACCTTCACGACCACGTAGTCGAGCGCCGGCTCGAACGCGGCGAACGTGCGGCCGGTGACCTGGTTGCGGATCTCGTCCAGGCGGCGGCCCACGGCCACCTTGGCCGCGACCCGCGCGATCGGGTAGCCGGTCGCCTTGGAGGCCAGCGCCGAGGAGCGGCTGACCCGCGGGTTGACCTCGATCACGAAGTACGAGGAGCTCGCGGGATCGAGCGCGAACTGCACGTTGCAGCCACCCTCGATGCCGAGCGCCCGGATGATGCGGAGCGCCGAGGAGCGCAGCATCTGGTGGTCGCGGTCGGAGAGCGTCTGGGCCGGCGCCACCACGATCGAGTCGCCCGTGTGGACGCCCATCGGGTCCAGGTTCTCCATGTTGCAGACCGTGATGCAGGTGCCGGCGGCGTCCCGCATCACCTCGTACTCGATCTCCTTCCAGCCCCACAGCGACCGCTCGACCAGCACCTGGCGGATCGGCGAGGCCGCCAGGCCGCCCTGGACGATGCGGTCCAGCTCCTCGGGCGTGGTGACGAACCCGCCGCCCGTGCCGCCGAGCGTGTACGCGGGCCGGACGACCAGCGGCAGCCCGATCTCGGCGGCGAACGCCCGGGCGGTCTCCAGCGACTCGCACACGAGCGACGGTGGGACCGGCTCGCCGATCTCGATCAGCAGCTGCTTGAACGCCTCGCGGTCCTCCGCCCGCCGGATCACGTCCGCGTCGGCGCCCAGGAACCGCACGCCGTGCCGGGCCAGGACGCCGGCCTGGTGCAGCTCCATCGCCAGGTTCAGCCCGGTCTGGCCGCCGAGCGTGGGGAGCACGGCGTCGGGCCGCTCGCGCTCGATGATCCGCTCGATCGCCTCGACCGTCAGCGGCTCGATGTAGACGCGGTCGGCCACGTCCTCGTCGGTCATGATCGTGGCCGGGTTGGAGTTGACCAGGACGGTCTCGACGCCCTCCTCGCGCAGCGCCTTGCAGGCCTGCGTGCCGGCGTAGTCGAACTCGGCGGCCTGGCCGATCACGATCGGGCCCGACCCGACGATGAGCACCTTCCGGGGCCGGTCCGGCCCGGGCGCCGCGCCGCCGACCGCCCTCGCCAGCGGCTGCCGGGCCCGCACCATCTCGACGAAGCGGTCGAACAGGTGGTGGTTGTCCGTCGGCCCGGGGCAGCCCTCGGGGTGGTACTGGACGCTGAACACCGGCAGCGAGCGATGGGCCAGACCCTCCACGGAGCCGTCGTTGAGGTTGACGTGGGTGACGTGGAAGTCGCCCTCGGGCACGCTGGCGGCGTCCACCTGGAACTCGTGGTTCTGGCTCGTGATGTGGACGGCGCCGGTGGCCAGCTCCTTGACCGGGTGGTTGGCGCCGTGGTGGCCGAACGGCAGGCGCGACGTGGTGGCGCCCACGGCCCGGCCCAGGATCTGGTGGCCCAGGCAGATGCCGAACAGCGGGATGCGGCCGATCGCCTCCCGGCACAGCTCGACGGGGCCCTCCAGGACGGCCGGGTCGCCGGGACCGTTGGCCAGCAGCAGACCGTCCGCGCCGGTGGCGCGCACGTCGTCCCACGTCGCGGTGTGGGGGAGCACGACGACCCGGCAGGTGCGCTGGCGCAGCGAGCGCAGGATGTTCCACTTCACGCCGTAGTCCACGACGCAGACCGTGAGGCCGGACCCGTCGGCATAGCCGCGCCAGCGCAGCTCGGGCGGCAGCGGCTCCAGCCACTCCTCGGCGCCGGTCCGGGAGACCTCGGCGACCAGGTCCTGCTCCGACAGCGGGGTCACTCGCCGCGCCAGCGCGTGCAGTTCGTCCAGGCGGGCGGCGGCGGGCCGCTCCGGCTCGTGGGAGAGGACGGCGCGCAGGGCCCCGTGCGTCCGCAGGTGCCGGGTGAGCGCCCGGGTGTCCACCTCGTGGATGCCGGGCACGCCCTGCGCGCGCAGGAACGCGTCCAGGCTGGCGGCCGACGACTGGTGCGACGGCCGCTCGCACGCCCGGCGGGCGATGAACCCCCGGGCCCAGGCGCGCTCGGACTCGCGGTCGGCCGGGCGCGTGCCGTAGTTGCCCTGCAGCGGGTACGTCATGCAGAGCATCTGGCCGGCGTACGAGGCGTCGGTCAGGACCTCCTGGTAGCCGGTCATGGCGGTGTTGAAGACGACCTCGCCCTGGCCGAGGACGTGGGCGCCGAGCGGCCGGCCGACGAACGCGCGGCCGTCCTCGAGCACCAGGGCGGCGTGGGTGGGCGCGGGCTCAGGCATGGACGATGACCGCCAGGTCGCCGCCGTGCGTCTCCTCGAGCAGCACCTCGATCCGCTCCGACTCGGACGTGGGCACGTTCTTGCCGACGTAGTCGGGCCGGATGGGCAGCTCGCGATGGCCGCGGTCGACCAGCACCGCGAGCTGGATCGCGCGCGGCCGGCCGAACTCCATCAGCGCGTCCATCGCCGCGCGCACGGTGCGGCCGTGCCAGATCACGTCGTCGACCAGGATCACGACCTTGCCGTCCACGTTGGGCATCCGCGAGGGCGGCCGCTTGGCGGGCTGCGCCAGGTGCAGGTCGTCGCGGTGGCCGCTGGGGTCGAGGGCGCCGACCAGGACCTCGCGGGACTCCATGCGCTCCAGCCGCTGCGCCAGCCGGTGGGCCAGGACGTCGCCCCGGGACATGATCCCGACCACGACCAGGTCCTCGGCGCCGTGGTTGCGCTCGACGATCTCGTGGGCGATGCGGGACAGGCAGCGGCGGATGGTGTCGGCGTCCATCACCGACGCCTTGACACGCTGCTGGGCAGCGGGCTCGGCGCTCACGAAAGGACGAGGTCGAGCAGCGCCATCCGCACCTGCACGCCGTTGCGGGCCTGGCGGAAGTAGGCGGCGCGCGGGTCGGCGTCGACGTCGTGGGTGATCTCGTCGAGCCGCGGCAGCGGGTGCATCACGATCGCGCCCGGCCGCAGCCGCTCCATCGCCGATGAGTCGATCACGTACACCCCCTTCACTGCCTGGTAGTCGGCCTCGTTCGCGAACCGTTCCTTCTGGATGCGGGTCTGGTAGACGACGTCCACCTCGGGCAGGACGGCGTCCAGGTCCCGGGTCTCGTGCCAGCGCACGCCGTGCCGGTCGAGCTGGTCCTTGATGTCGCGGCCCATCGGCACCTGCTCGGGCGCCACGAACCAGATCTCCACGCCCTGGTACCGGGTCAGCAGCTCGGCCAGGGAGCGGGCCGTACGGCCGTTGGCGAGGTCGCCGGCGATCGCCACGCGGACCCCGTCGAGCCGGCCCAGCTCGTCGCGGATGGTGTAGAGGTCGAGCAGCGCCTGGGTCGGGTGCTGGCCCTTGCCGTCGCCGCCGTTGATCACCGGCACGTCGCTGACGGCCGCCGCGCGGCGGGCGGCGCCCTCCTCGTGGTGGCGGAGGACGATGACGTCGGCGTACCCGGCCACGATCCGGATCGTGTCCTCGAGCGTCTCGCCCTTGGCCACGCTGGAGAACTCGCGGGCGTTGTCGGTGCCGATCGTGCGGCCGCCCAGCCGCAGCATGGCGGACTCGAAGGAGAGCCGCGTGCGGGTCGAGGGCTCGTAGAACAGCGCGGCCATGATGCGGCCCTGCAGGCGGCCCGCGGCCCGGTGCGGGTCGGCGCGCATCTCGTCGGCGCGCTCGAAGAGCTCTTCGAGCAGGGAGCGAGAGAACTGCTGCGACTCGATGACGTGCCGCAGGCGAGTGCCGATGGCCATAAAGAAACCTCCTTCCCGGCCTCGCAGGACCGGACTTAAAGGAACCGTCGGTCACTGTACCAGAAGGCGAACCGGTGCCCGGTCGTCAGTCCTTGTTCCCGGTGACCGCGACGCCGACGCCGAGGCCGATCATCGCCACGCCCCCGACGCCAGTGATCAGCCCGAGCCGGCGTGGCGAGCGTCCGAGCCACGCTCGGGCGCCGCTCGCCGCCAGGCCCCATGCGGAGTCGGTGACCAGGGCGATCAGCGTGAACGTCAGCCCGAGGAGGAGCATCTGCACCGGCACGTGGCCGCTCGCCCGATCCACGAACTGGGGCAGGACCGCGACGAAGAAGACCGCCGTCTTCGGGTTGGCCACGCCGACCACGAAACCCTGACGAATGGCCCGCCAGGTGCCGCACGGACGCCCTGCCGACTCGAAGACCACGGGCCTGCGGCGCTCCCGCAGCGCCCGCACACCGAGGTACACGAGATAGCAGGCGCCGGCCAGCTTCATCACGGTGAACACCAGCAGCGATCGCTCCACGATGGCGCCGACGCCGAGCGCGACGGCCGCGGCCACCACCAGCTCGCCGATCTCGTTGCCGACGACCGACGCCAGCGCGACCGGCCGGCCGTGCGCCAGGGCTCGGCCGACCACGAACAGGACGCTGGGCCCCGGGATCACCAGGATCACGGTGGCCGCCAGCGCGAAGGCGAGCAGGCGTTCCCCGGACATCGTCCCAACAGTAGGCCGGCGCCGGCCGGTCCTGTTTGGGCTCCTGCCCCGTTCTCTCCGCTCGCGCCCAGGGTGCCGCCGGACTCGCGGCCGCATGATGCCGGCTGCGGGCGTGCGGCTCGCATGAGCTTCGGGAGGACGTGATGAACGGACAGCAGGGCGGCGGCGCGCCGCGACAGTGGTGGATCGGGCTCGGAGCGGTCGCGCTGCTCCTCGTCGGAGCGAGCGGGTGCGGGGGAGCCAGCGACCCGGGCCCACGGGTCGCCGCGAAGGCGCCCTCGGCGATCACGACGCCGGCGGAGACCCCGACCCCGACCGACAGCCCGTCGCCGACCCCGACACCCACGCCGACCGCCACCCCCACGGCCACGCCGACTCCGCCGCCGACCGCGGCACCTGTCGTCGCCGCTCCGCCCACGGCACGGCCCGCTCCGCCCCCGACGGCGCCGCCGCCCGCCCCGCCGCCGGCGTGCTACCCGCTGACCAACTCGGGCAACTGCTACGAGCCGGGCGAGTTCTGCCGCACCTCGGACCACGGGCGGCGGGGCGTGGCCGGCAACGGTGAGGCGATCGTCTGCGTCGACAACAACGGATGGCGGTGGGAGCCGGCCTGAGCGCGGGTCCTATCCTGAGCCAGGTATGGGCATCGACACGCGGGCCCTCGACGCCGGCAGGACGTACCCGTTCCAGGTCCGGCTGACGCTGGGCACGATCTCGCCGGTCGCCGCGCCGACCAACCTTCGTGAGATGGAGGTCGGGGTCCGCGGCGCCGGCCAGACGCTGTCGCGGCGCGCGGCGCTGGTCGCCGACGCGCTGCGCCACCTGGCCGAGCGGGGCTGGCGGCCCCAGAACCACGCGCCCGCCGGCCGCGAGGTGCTGGCTGGCCACGGGTTCGCCGCCGCCGACGGGACCGTGCTCCCCGAGGCGGTGGCGGTCGTGAAGGACGCCTCGCCGGGCGAGGTGGCGCGCGACCTGGCCGGGACCGACGGCGACCTGGCCGCGGAGCTGGCCGAGGGCCTCACCGTGTGGATCGAGGACCTCGACCTGCCGGTGGTCCTCACCGGCGAGTCGGCCGAGCTGCGCTACTCGCCGCGGGAGTACGTGGAGACGTTCTCGATCCGCGGCTAGGCCAGGGCCGGACCGCGCGGGCGTCCACGAACCAGGGGATCCGCCGCCACCGCCCGCTGCCGGCCCGCACCTCGCGCAGCGCCTCCGTCCGCATGCCCGCGGCCGCCAGCGCCGCGAAGTAGTCGCCGATCGGCCGGTGCATCGCCTCGAACGTCATCCGCATGCCGTTCTTCTCCTGGGCCCACAGGGTCCGCCGCCGCGCGAAGTAGTCGCCCGCGATCACGAACCCGGCGTCCGGCGCGTCGGTGGCGAAGCTGCCGGCCGCGTTGAGCGGGTGCACCACCGCGAAGCACAGGCGCCCGCCCGGCCGCAGCACGCGGCCGATCTCCCGGACCGCGCCCGCCATGTCGTCCATGTCGTGCAGGGACATGAACGCGACCACCAGGTCCACGGCGGCGTCGGACACCGGCAGCGCCGTCGCGTCGGCCCGCAGCACGCCGGCCAGGCCGCCCGCCTCCGCCGTCCGCCGGGCCATCGTGGGCGCCGCGTCCAGCGCCACCACCCGGTGGCCGGCCTCGGCCAGGTCGCGTGCCACCCGGCCCTCGCCGCACCCCACGTCGAGCGTCAGGCCGGCCGGGGGCGGGACCAGGCTCAGGAAGACGTCCCGGTGGAACGTCCAGTAGCTGTCGTGGCCGGGCTGACGCGCCCACGCCGTCCAGTCGTCGGCGTTCGCCTCCCAGGCGCCGGCGAGCGTGCTCACGTGAGCGGCCGGGGCTCCGCCGGCCGGGGCCGGTACTGGTCGCACACCG
>VBJR01000380.1:0-8638 GCA_005880175.1 Chloroflexota bacterium | reverse complement strand
ACCCGGGGATTGGAGCTGGCCAGCTTGCGCATCAGCTGCTCCGGCCGCTCGCCCGGGAACCCCGGCTGACCGGTCACGATCGCACCGCCCGCAGGTCCACGAACAGCGGCACCCGGTCCCACGGGCCGCCGTCGCCGGGCCGCGGCTCGCGCAGGTCCTCCGTCAGGAACCCCGCGCCCTCCAGCGCCCGGAAGTAGTCCTCGAGCGACCAGTGGCGGCTGTCGAACGTCATGCGCAGCCCGTCCCGCTCCACCGCCATCCGGGAGCGCCGGGGCTCGAAGTAGTCGCCCGTGATCACGAACTCGGCGTCCGCCTCCCGGCCGGCGAACCGGCCCGCGGAGTTGATCGGGTGCTCCACCGCCAGGCAGAGCCGGCCACCAGGCCTGAGCACCCGGGCGAACTCGCGCACCGCACCCGGCATGTCGTCCATGTCCTGGAGCGACATGAACGCCACGACCAGGTCGGCCGCGCCGCCGCCTACCGGCAGGGCGGCGCCGTCCGCCCGGGCCACGCCCAGCAGGCCACCGCCGGCCTCGGCAGCCCGGCGCGAAAGCGTGGGTGTGGGCTCCAGCGCCAGCACCCGGTGACCCCGGGCCGCCAGGTCCCGCGCCACCCGGCCCTCGCCGCAGCCGACGTCCAGCGTCAGCGCGCCCGGCGCCGGCAGGAGCGCGAAGAACGCGTCCCGGTGGAACCGCCAGTAGCTGTCGTGGCCCGGGCGCCGGGCCCACTCGGTCCACTCCTCCGCGTGCGTCTCCCAGGCCTCCCGCAGCGTGCTCGCGGTGTCCGTCATACCCCCAGGGTAGCCGTCAGTGGCGGAAGTGGCGCTCGCCCGTCGACACCATCGCCGCCCCCGCCGCGTCCACCGCCGCCACCACCTCGGCGTCCCGCACCGACCCGCCGGGCTGGATGATCGCGGTCACCCCGGCCGCCAGCACCGCCTCCGCCCCGTCGGCGAACGGGATCAGCGCGTCCGACGCCATCACCGAACCCCGTGCGCGATCGCCCGCGCGGCGGACCGCGATCTCGGCCGCCTCCACCCGGCTCATCTGACCGGCGCCCACGCCGACGGCGGCGAAGTCGGTCGCCAGCACGATCGCGTTGGACCGCACGTGCTTGACCGTCAGCCACGCGAACTCCAGCTGCGCCCACTCCTCGGCCGTGGGCTGGCGCTTGCTGACCACCTGGCTCTGCCGCCGGTCGAACCCCGTGCGGTCCCACGTCTGGGCCAGGAAGCCGCCGGGCACGGAGCGCACCTGGATGGACGCCGTCCGGACCGGCGTCACCTCCAGCACCCGCAGGCTCTTGCGCCGCTCCAGCACCTCGGCCGCGTCGGGGGCCAGGCCGGGCGCCAGCAGCACGTCCGTCTTCACCTCGACGATCTGCTCGGCCGTGGGCACGTCGAGGATGCGGTTCACCGCCACCACGCCGCCGAACGCCGAGCGCGGGTCGCACTCGTACGCCTTCCGATAGGCGGTCGCGAGGTCGTCGCCCAGCGCCAGGCCGCACGGGTTGGTGTGCTTGATGATCGCCGCGGCCGGCCGCGAGAACTCGCTCACGAGCTCGAACGCCGCCGACGCGTCCTGGATGTTGTTGTAGCTGAGCTCGGGCCCGTGCACCTGCTGGGCGGACCCCAGGCCGCCGGGGTCGGGACCGAGCCGGTAGAACGCCGCCACCTGGTGCGGGTTCTCCCCGTACCGCAGCGGGCGGGCGAGCTGGCCCGTGAGGGTGAGCTCGGGCGGGAACTGGCCGCCGCTCTCGTCGCCGTCCGCCTGCAGCCAGGCCGAGATCTGGGCGTCGTACGCGGCCGTGTGGGCGAACGCCTCGGCGGCCAGGCGCCGCCGCAGCTCCCCGTCCACCTTCCCCTCCTGGAGGGCGTTCAGCACCTCGATGTACCGCTCGGGCCGGACGACCACGATCACGTCGGCGTGGTTCTTGGCCGCCGCCCGGGCCATCGCCACGCCGCCCACGTCGATCTGTTCCAGGATCTCGGAGAAGCTGGCGCCGGGCCGGGACCGCGTCTCCGCGAACGGGTACAGGTTCACGCACAGCAGGTCGATCAGCTGCAGGTGGTGGATCTCCAGGTCGCGCAGGTCCTCGGGCCGGGCGCGGCGCGCCAGCAGGCCGGCGTGGACGCCGGGGTGGAGCGTCTTGACCCGGCCGCCCAGGATCTCCGGGAAGCCGTTGGTCAGCTCCGTCACGGGGAGCACGTCCAGGGACGCCTCCTCCAGCGTGCGGCGGGTGGCGCCGGTCGAGTACAGCTCGAAGCCGAGCCGCACCAGGCCCCGCGCGAACGCCGGCAGGCCGGCCTTGTTACTGACGGAGAGAAGGGCTCGCTTGGGCAATGAGTTCGATCGCCTCCGGGAGGATTCGGTGCTCCTCGGCCTGGATCCGGGCGTGCAGCCGCTCGACGGTGTCGTCGGGGAGCACGGGGACCGCGGCCTGGAGCAGGATCGGACCGGCGTCCACATCGTCGGTCACTAGGTGGACGGTGCACCCGGTGAGCTTCACGCCGTGGGCGAGCGCGCGCTCCACGGCGTCCATGCCGCCGGCGAAGGCGGGCAGCAGCGAGGGGTGGACGTTCAGGATGCGGCCCGGGAACGCGGACACGAACGCGCGGCTGAGGATGCGGTCGTAGCCGGCGTTGACCACCAGCTCCACACCGTGCTCACGGAGCCAGTCGAGCATCGCGGCGTCGCGCTCCTCGCTGGAGGCGAACCGGCGCTGCGAGAACTCGCCCAGCGCGAGGCCGCGCTCCCGGGCGAACGCCGCCGCGCCGCTGCTCGGCCGGTTGGTCGCCACCGCCGCCACGTCGTAGCCGCGCTCGACCAGGTTGCGGAGGTTGGTGCCGCGCCCGCTGGCCAGGACGCCGAGGCGGACGCCGGCCGTCATGTGTACCGGATCCGGTGCGCGCCCGACTGCTCGGTGACCCGGCCGACGACGGGCAGACCCGGCGGCGGCTCGTCCGTCACCAGCACCATGCCGAGGCCCATGTTGAACGTGCCCAGCATCTCCTGGTCGGCCACGCGGCCGCGCTCCGCGATCAGGTGGAAGATGGCCGGCACGTCCCAGGCCGACCGGTCCAGCTCGGCCATCAGGCCCTCCGGCAGCGCTCGCGGCACGTTGCCCAGCAGGCCGCCGCCAGTGACGTGGGCGGCCGCCTTCCACGGCAGCGCGCCGAGGTCGCGCAGATACGACCGGTGGGGCACCAGCAGCGCCTCGCCGAGCGGACGCCCCAGCTCCGGGAAGACATGGTAGAGCGGGACGTCCTCGAACACCTTGCGGACCAGCGAGTAGCCATTCGTGTGCAGGCCGCTGGAGGGCAGCCCCACCAGCAGGTCGCCCGCCCGCACCGGCGGCCGGGCCGGGCCGGCGGGGTCGACGTGGCCGACCACGAAGCCGGCGAGGTCGTAGTCGCCGAGGGCGTACACGCCGGGCATCTCGGCGGTCTCGCCGCCGAGCAGGGCGCAGCCGTTCTCGCGGCACGCCTCGGCCAGCCCGGCCATGACCTCGGTGAACACGTCCTCCTCCAGGCGCCCGCTCGCGAAGTAGTCGAGCAGGAACAGCTCGCGACCTTGATCTTCGTGCCCACGCCGTCGGCCGACGCGGCCAGGTGGCCGCCGCCCGGCAGCGCGTAGAGGCCCGCGAAGGGTCCGATGCCGGTCGCGACCTCGGGACCCTGGGTGGCGGCGACGAGCGGCCTGATCCGGTCCAGCATCCGGGTGTACGCCTCGATGTCGACCCCGGCGGCGGCGTAGGAGAGGCCCTCGTGTGTCACGTCCGCGCCAGCTGGTCCTCGAACGCCATCTTGTCCATCTCCAGCTGCTGCGGCACGGGGACCGGGTACGCGCCGTCGAAGCAGGCGCGGCAGAACTGGTCGATCGTGCCGTGGCCGACCGCGCGCATCAGCGCGGGGAGTGAGAGGTAGGCGAGCGAATCCGCGCCGATGAACTGCCGGACCTCCTCCACGGTGCGATTGGCGGCCACCAGCTGCTTGGTGGAGCTGATGTCCACGCCCATGAAGCAGGGGAACCGCATCGGCGGGCTGGAGATCCGCAGGTGCACCTCGCGCGCGCCCGCCTGTCGCATCGCCTCGATGATCCGGCGCGATGTCGTGCCCCGCACGAGGGTGTCGTCGACGGCGATCACCCGCTGCCCGCGCAGCGACCGCCGCAGCGGGTTGAGCTTGAGCACCACGCCCGCCTCGCGCAGCGACTGGTCGGGCTCGATGAACGTCCGGTTGATGTACCGGGACTTGATCAGCCCCTCCCGGAACCGGATGCCCGACTCCTCCGCGTAGCCGATGGCGGCCGGCGTCCCCGAGTCGGGCAGCCCGATGACCATGTCCGCCTCGACCGGCTGCTCGCGCGCCAGCTCGCGGCCCATCCGCACGCGCGCCTCCTCCAGCTCGCAGTTCTTGAGGATCGAGTCGGGCCGGGCGAAGTAGATGAACTCGAACACGCACATCGCGTGGCGGCCGGCCTCCTGGAAGTGCGTGGAGGCCAGGCCGTGGTCGTCCATCACGACCATCTCGCCCGGCTGCACCTCGCGCACGAACGTGGCGTTCACCGTGTCCAGGGCGCACGTCTCCGACGCGACCACGTGGGCCGGCTGGCCGCGCAGCGGGATGAACCCGATGCAGAGCGGCCGGAAGCCGTAGGGGTCCCGCATCGCGATCACCGCGTCGCGGGTGACGATCGCGCAGGAGTACGCCCCGACCACCCGGGCGAACGCGCGCCGCAGCACCTCGGTCCAGTCGGCGCCGTGCGTGTGCTCGATCAGGCGGGCCATCAGCTCGGTGTCGAGGCCGGTGTCGAAGCGGACCCCCTCCTCCTCCAGCTCGCGGCGGATCGCGTTGGAGTTGATCAGGTTGCCGTTGTGGGCGATGGCGCCGTCGCCCAGCGCCGGATGCCGGAACGGCACCGGGTGGGCGTTCTCGGCCCGGCTGGCGCCGGTCGTGGAGTAGCGCGTGTGGCCGATCGCGACCGTGCCCCGCAGCTCCTCGATCGCCGCCGGGCTGAAGACCTGCGCGACGAGGCCCATGTCGCGGTGGATGCGGACCCGGGCGCCGTCGCCGACCGCGATGCCGGCCGACTCCTGGCCGCGGTGCTGGAGGGCGAACAGGCCGAAGTACGTCAGGTTCGCGACGTCGACCTGGGTGCTGTGGATGCCGAAGATGCCGCACATCGCCTAGAGCAGTGCCTCCTCCCACGCCGCGCGGAGCGCCGCCAGCGACACGTCGAGCTGGTGGTCGAACATGACCCGGTCGCCGCCCGTCAGGCCGAGCAGCGCCAGCTCGACGTGATGGTCGCGGGCGAGCTGCTGCAGGGACGGCATCGAGCGGGGCGCGGCGCTGACGACGAAGCGGCCCTGCGACTCGCCGAAGAACGCCGCGTCGAGCCGGCCACCGCCCGCGGGCAGAGAGCCGCAGCGGGCGCCACGCTCGCCGAGCAGGCAGCACTCGGCCACCGCGACCGCCAGCCCGCCTTCGGCCACGTCGTGGGCCGAGCGCAGCAGGCCCGCCCCCGCGGCCGCCAGCACGAGCTCGTGAACAGCCCGCTCGGCCGCGAGGTCGAGCGCCGGCACCGGGCCGGCCACCTCGCCGTGCATCACCTTCAGGTACTCCGAGCCACCCAATTCGTCACACGTTTTACCGAGCAGGAGGATGAAGTCGCCATCATGCGAGAAGGCCGCGCTCAGGCGGCCGCCGTAATCGGGGAGCACGCCCACCATGCCGATCACCGGCGTCGGGTCGATCGCGCCGCCCAGCTCGGACTCGTTGTACAGGCTCACGTTGCCGCTGACGACGGGCAGGCCGAGCACCCGGCAGGCGGTCGCGATGCCGCTGACCGCCTGCTGGAGCTGCCAGTACACCTCGGGCCGCTCGGGGTTGCCGAAGTTCAGGCAGTCCGTGACGCCGAGCGGCCGGGCGCCCACCGCGACCAGGTTGCGCGCCGCCTCGGCGACCGCGATCTGGGCGCCGGTGCAGGGGTCGAGCCGGCAGTAGCGGCCGTTGCCGTCGATCGTCAGCGCCAGGCCCAGCCGGCTGCCGGGCACGCGGAGCACGGCCGCGTCGCCGCCGGGCGGCCCGACAGTCGCGTCGCCGACCATGTGGTCGTAGCGGCGGAAGACCGGCCGCCGGCTGCCCAGGTTGGGGCTGCCGAGCAGGCGGACGAGGACCGCGCCCAGGTCGGCGGGCTCGGGGCCGGGCCGGTCGAGGGCGATCACCGGCGGCTCGGGCGCCGGCCGGGCCTCGAGCAGGCGGACCGGGGCGCCGTCGGTCAGCAGCTCGACCGGGAGCCGGGCTACCTCCACGGGGCCGTCCGTCACCACCAGCTGGCCGTCGCCGGTGACCTCGCCGATCGCCGACGCCTCCAGGTCCCAGCGCGCGAACACCTCGGCCAGCTCGGCCTCGCGGCCGGGCTCGACGACGATCAGCATCCGCTCCTGTGACTCGGAGAGCATCACGTGGTACGGCGTCATGCCGCGCTCGCGGCGGGGCACGGCGGCCACGTCGAGGCGGGCCCCGGCCCCGGACCGGGCGGCGGCCTCGGCGACCGCGCTGGTCAGGCCGGCGGCCCCCAGGTTGCCGACCTGCACGGCCGGGCGCCGCTCCTCCGCCGCGCCGTCGAGCTCCAGCGAGGCGAACGAGGCGCCATGGATGCCGTCACGGCCGGTCTGGGCGCCGACCAGCAGCAGCACGTTGCCGGCGCCCCCCGCCCTGGCCCGCCGTAATTCCCCGGCGCGGACCAGGCCGACGCACATGGCGTTGACCAGCGGGTTGCCGGCGTAGCAGTCCTCGAAGTAGACCTCGCCGCCGACCGTCGGGATGCCCATGCAGTTGCCGTAGCCGCCGACCCCGGCCACGACGCCCTCGAAGTGGCGCCTGCTGCGCGGGAGCGGGCCGAAGCGGAGCGAGTCGAGCAGGGCGATGGGCCGCGCGCCCATCGCGATGACGTCGCGCAGGATGCCGCCGACCCCGGTCGCGGCGCCCTGGTAGGGCTCGATCGCGCTCGGGTGGTTGTGGGACTCGACCTTGAACACGACCGCCCAGCCCTCGCCGATGTCGAGCGCGCCGGCGTTCTCGCCGGGACCCTGGAGCACGGCCGGTCCCTCGGTGGGGAGCTGGCGCAGGAGGGGTCGCGACGTCTTGTAGGAGCAGTGCTCCGACCAGAGCACGCCGAGCATGCCGAGCTCGACCTCGTTGGGCTCGCGGCCGAGCTGCTCGACGATCTCCAGGTACTCGGCGGCGGTCAGCGCGACCTCGCGCAGCTTCCGCTCGTCGACGGCGATCGGGCTCACAGCGTCGCCCCGGCCGCCGCCTCGAGCACCGAGCGGAACAGCAGCAGCCCGTCGGTCCCGCCCAGCTCGGCCTCGGCGCAGCGCTCGGGGTGGGGCATCATGCCCATGACGTTGCCGCGCTGGTCGACGATGCCGGCGATGCTGCGCTGGGAGCCGTTGGGGTTGGCCGCGGGCGTGGTCTCGCCGGCCGCGTCGCAGTAGCGGAACACGACCTGGCCGCGCTCCTCGAGGGCGTCGAGGGTCGCCGGATCGGCCACGTAGTTGCCCTCGCCGTGGGAGATGGGCACGCGCACGACCTGGCCTCGGGTCAGGCGGCCGGTGAACGGGGTGGCGTCGCGCTCGCAGCGCAGGTGGGTCCACTCGCAGCGGAACTCGAGGCAGTCGTTGCGGACCAGGGCGCCGGGCAGGAGGCCGGCCTCGCAGAGGACCTGGAAGCCGTTGCAGATGCCCCAGACCAGCCCGCCGCGGGCGGCGAACGTGGCGACGCTCTCCATCACGGGCGAGAACCGGGCGATCGCGCCGGCGCGGAGGTAGTCGCCGTAGCTGAACCCGCCGGGGAGGATCACGCAGTCGGCGCCGTGGAGGTCGCGGTCCTTGTGCCAGAGATAGACGAGCTCGGCGCCGAGGACGTCCTGGACGACGTGCCCGCAGTCCCGGTCGGACCAGGTCCCCGGGAAGACGACGACGCCGAACTTCATGCGGGGTGGTGCTCCAGGCCGCTCCACTGGCCGGCGGGGCGACCTCTGGGTGGCCGAGTCCGGGCGAAGGGGGCGCTGCCGCGCCTCCCTGGGTCTAGCCTGGCAGGCGACTGCCGGGCGTCAAGGGTCCGCTTCGCCGCTTCGCGCCCTTGACCCCCTACCGTTCGCAGCTGCGGGCACGGTCTCAGCACAAATGCAGGCCATCTATGACACGTTAGCCGGCTAATGAGGGCCGTTGGCCCGGCGCGGAGGGACGTTTGTCGGCAAACGCACCTATCAAGGGCCCCAAAGTGGGGCGAATGCCGACAAACGTCCCACTCCGAGCGGCCGGCTGACCAACGGGAGGGCGTCAAGGGCGCGAAGCGGCGAAGCGGACCCTTGATGCCCGGCAACCGACCGCCAGGCTGGACGCAGGAGGCGCGACAGCGCCCTCTTCGCCCGGACTCGCCCACACAGACGCCGCCCCGCCGACCAGCCACGTGCCCCCGCGCCCTACCCCGCATCGAGCGGCTCCAGGTCGAACCGGTAGTCCTCGATCACCTGGTTGGCCAGCAGCTGCCGGCACATCTCGTCCACACGGGCCCGGGCCTCGTCCGCCGACGACCCGTCCAGGCGCACCTCGATGTACCTGCCCACACGGA
>VBJR01000379.1:38451-58355 GCA_005880175.1 Chloroflexota bacterium | reverse complement strand
ATCCACGAGCAGGCGTACTCCACGGCCGGCGCCCGGGACGACGTCACGTACTTCCCGGTGCCGTTCGCGAAGCTGGCCAAGAGCCGGATCGCCAGCGACACCCTGCGCAAGCAGCTGACCAACATGCTGTACGTGGGCGTGGTCGCGGGCCTGCTCGACATCCCCTTCGAGGCGATCGAGCACGGCATCCGGCGGACGTTCCAGTCGAAGCCCAAGGCCTGGCAGGTCAACGTCGACGCCGCCTGCGTCGGCTACCAGTTCTGGCAGGACAACTTCAAGGACCAGAGGACCGGCTACGCGCTGAAGCCGATGACCGGGGTCACCGACGGCCTCGTCCTGATCGAGGGCAACCAGGCGGCCGCGCTCGGCTGCGTGATGGGCGGCTGCACGGTGGCCGCGTGGTACCCGATCACGCCGTCGTCCAGCCTCTGCGAGAACCTGATCGGCTACGCGGACCGCTTCCGCATCGACGCGGAGACGGGCGAGAAGAAGATCGCGATCGTGCAGGCCGAGGACGAGCTGGCCGCGCTGGGCATGGCGGTCGGCGCCGGCTGGGCGGGCGCCCGGGCGATGACCTCCACCAGCGGCCCCGGCATCTCGCTGATGGCGGAGTTCAGCGGCCTCGCGTACTACGCCGAGGTGCCGGTGGTGATCTTCGACATCCAGCGCATCGGCCCCTCGACGGGCCTGCCGACGCGGACCTCGCAGGCGGACCTCAGCTTCGTCTACACGCTCTCGCACGGCGACACGAAGCACCTGGTGCTGCTGCCCGGCACGGTCGAGGAGTGCTACGAGTTCGCCCAGGTCGCGTTCGACCTGGCCGACCGCTTCCAGACGGCCGTGTTCGTCCTCTCCGACCTGGACCTGGGCATGAACCTGTGGATGACGCCCACGTTCACGTACCCGGAGCGGCAGTTCGACCGCGGCAAGGTGCTCGGCGCCGAGGACCTGGAGCGGCTGGAGGGCCAGTGGGGCCGCTACCGCGACGTGGACCACGACGGCGTCGCCTACCGGACGCTGCCCGGCACCAACCACCCGGCGGCCGGCTACTTCACCCGCGGCTCGGGCCACGACGAGGACGCCAAGTACACGGAGGAGGCCGAAGCCTACGCCCGGAACATGGACCGCCTCGTCCGCAAGTTCGAGAGCGCCCGGGCGGCGATGCCGGCCCCGGTCGTGGACGACGCCGCCGGCTCCCCGATCGGCCTGATCGCGTTCGGCACCACCCACCACGCGGTGGTGGAGGCGCGCGACGAGCTGCGCGAGCGCGGCCTGCCCGTGGACTACCTGCGGGTGCGGGCGCTGCCGCTCTCGGCGTCGATCATCGAGTTCGTCCGGAAGCACGAGCGCGTGTACGTCATCGAGCAGAACCGCGACGGCCAGCTGTACGACCTGCTCCGGCTAGAGCTGCCCGTGGAGCTCGCCGGCCGGCTGCGCTCGGTGCGCCACTACGACGGACGTCCGATCCCCGCCGAGTCCATCACCCGACCACTACTCGAGCTGGAGGAGGCAGTCCCCGTCCAATGAGTGCCACCCTGAACCGGATCGGACTCCCGCGCGACGCCTACAAGGGCGCCGCGACCACGCTCTGCGCGGGGTGCGGCCACAACTCGATCACGAACCACATGATCAAGGCGCTGTACGAGCTGGGCGTCGAGCCGCACACGCTGGCCAAGATGAGCGGCATCGGCTGCTCCTCGAAGACGCCGGCGTACCTGGTGGACCAGGCCCACGGCTTCAACGGCGTCCACGGCCGGATGGCGGCGCTGACGACCGGCGCCGGCCTGGCCAACCGCAAGCTGGTGATGCTCGGCGTCAGCGGCGACGGCGACACCGTGTCGATCGGGCTGGGCGGGTTCATGCACCTGATGCGCCGGAACGTGGACTGCACGTACATCATCGAGGACAACGGCACGTACGGCCTGACCAAGGGCCAGTTCTCGGCCACGGCCGACGTCGGCTCGGTCCAGAAGCGGGGCAGCGTCAACACGTACCAGCCGATCGACCCGTGCGCGGTCGCGCTGACGCTGGGCTGCAGCTTCGTCGCCCGCTCGTTCTCCGGCGACGGCAAGCAGCTGGTGCCGCTGATCAAGGCGGCGGTCGCCCACCGGGGCACGGCCGTGCTGGACGTGATCTCGCCCTGCGTGACGTTCAACGACCACGACGGCTCGACCAAGAGCTACTCGTGGGTGAAGGACCACGACGAGCAGATCCAGGACGTGACGTTCATCCCGTTCTTCGAGGAGATCCACGTCGACTACGAGCCCGGGACCATCAAGGAGGTCGAGCTGCACGACGGCTCGCACCTGGTGCTGAAGAAGCTGGCCGAGGACCACGACCCGACCGACCGGATCGGCACGATGCGGCTGATCGAGGAGGCCAGGGAGCGGAACCAGCTGCTGACCGGCCTGCTCTACATCAACGAGGAGGCCGAGGACTTCGCCACGCGGGAGCACCTGCCGACCCGCGCGCTGCGCGAGTACAGCGAGCCGGAGCTGCGAATCCAGCGCGACGACTTCGCGACGCTGATGTCGGAGCTGGCCTAGCTCAGCCGACCGGGAACGGCGGCGGCCGCCAGTGGTCTCCGCCGTCGTCGGCCGGGGGCCCGGGCGCCGGCCGACGGGTCGGGGCGAAGGTCCCGACCACCAGCTGGTGCTCGAGCTGCCCGTCCTCGGTCGAGACGGCGTACGTGAACTGCTGCAGCGCGCGCAGCCGCCGCTCGCCGATCTGGACCGGCTGCTTCACCAGGTAGATCGCGGACCACGGACAGCGGTTGTAGTGCAGCCCGGTGAGCTCGACCGCCCCGACGGCCAGCGCCCTGTTGATCAGCGCCTGCAGGCGCAGCGTCGTCCGGGTGTCTGGATCCCGGCGCCACATGTCGTCGAGCGCGCTCCGGACCTGCTCGTCCTCCCGTGCCCTCGCCTGGAACCGCGGATCGGTGAGGCACCACGGGTCGAAGCCCACCTTGTCCGGGCCCGGCAGCGGCTGCACCACGACGATCTGCCGCTGGAGCGGCTCGACGCGGCCCGCGGTCGGCGCCAGCGACGGGATCGCGAGCATCTGCCCCGCCAGGTAGTACCCCTCCAGCGCCGCCTTCACGTGCTGCTCGACCTGGTCGTAGACGTGGCCCGAGGGATCGCCGGCCCAGAGCTGCAGCGCGTAGTCGGCCGCCGTGTCGGCGTCCGCGATCCGCTGCTTCACGAGGCCATAGCGCGCCCGGATCGGCTCGGGAACGGTGCCCGCCTCGAAGGTGCCGACGGCGATCTCCGCGCGCCCCTGGATCGACCGCACGGCCGCCATCATCGCGACCATGTGGCCCCGCGGGCACGGCTGCACCTCGACCCAGTGCGGCAGCTCGGCGGGCAGCAGCACGTCGGGCTCGTAGGACGGATTGGTCGCGGCCTGGTTGGCCCGGCTGACCCACGGCTCGACCTGCTGGTAGAACGCCGCGGCCTGGTCGGCCGTCACCCTCGGCAGGAAGCCGTCCGCCCCGTCGGCGTCCGTGCCGGCGGCGACGAGCTCGTCGCCGAGCGTCTGGAGGACGAACGCGTTCCACGCGAACGCGACCTGGCACTGGAGGCCGTGATCCGCCTCCCACGGGCTGCGCTCGCCCAGCCTCGCCTCGTCGCGCCGTCGCTGGACCCGGTCGAGCAGGTCGTAGACGGTCGAACCCGCCTGCCGATAGCCCTCCAGCGCATCGACGGAGACCTCGCCATGGAGGCCCGCGACCATCCTCGACCACATGCCCGCCCCGTGGCTCATCGCCCCTCCAGTTCCTCCCGACTCTGCCGAATCTAATCACAACGGTCAGCGCAGGGTCCGGAAGAACGAACGCACGTCGCCGACCAGCAGGTCGGGCGTCTCCATCGCGGCGAAGTGGCCGCCCTCGTCGAAGTCGGACCAGTGGACGATCGTGTTGCCGCGCTCCGCGTAGCGCCGGATGGCCACGTCCTCGCCGAACACGGCCACGCCGGTGGGCGTGGTGCCGGGCGGGGTGCCCCACGAGCTCGCGTGCATGTTCTCGTAGTACAGCGCGCCCGACGAGGCCGCCGTGTTCGTGAGCCAGTACAGCATCACGTTGGTGAGCAGGTGGTCGCGGTCCACCGCGTCCTCGGGCAGCTCGGCAGCCGAGGCGGTCCACTCCTTGAACTTCTCGACGATCCACGCGAGCTGGCCGACCGGGGAGTCGGCCAGGCCGTAGGCCAGCGTTTGCGGCCGCGTCGCCTGGAGCTGGAAGTACCCGTTCATGTCGCTGAGGAAGTTGCCCAGCCGGGCCAGGCGCGCCTTCTCCGCCTCGGTGAACGTGGCCAGCTCGTCCGGCTCGACCGGGCCGAATGGGATGAAGCCCATCGTCGCGGCGTTGACGTGGACGCCGAGCACGTGGCCGGCGTCGGCGCGGCCCACCGCCGGCGCGACGAACGCGCCCCAGTCGCCGCCCTGGGCGCCGTAGCGCTCGTAGCCGAGCCTGCGCATCAGTTCCGCGAGCGCGCGCGCCATCCGCTTGCTCCCCCAGCCAGGCTCGGCGACGGGACCGGAGAAGCCGAACCCCGGCAGGGACGGGATCACCAGGTGGAAGGCGTCCGCCGGGTCGCCGCCGTGGGCGCGGGGATCCGAGAGCGGCCCGATCACCTGGAGGAACTCGACGACGGACCCGGGCCAGCCGTGGGTCAGGACCAGCGGGAGGGCATCCGGCTCCGGCGAGCGCACGTGGAGGAAGTGGACGTTGGCGCCATCGATCGTGGTCGTGTACTGCGGGAACTCGTTCAGCCGGGCCTCGTGGCGGCGCCAGTCGTACGCGGTGCGCCAGTAGTCGGCCAGCTCGCGCAGGTAGCCCACCGGGACCCCGCGGCTCCAGCCCACGCCAGGCAGCTCGTCCGGCCAGCGAGTCCGGGCCAGCCGGTCGCGCAGGTCGTCCAGGTCGGCCTGGGGGACGGCGATGCGGAACGGCCTGATCTCGCTCATTGGTCTCCTCCTCTGGGGCACTTGGAACGGAACGAAGTGCTCTGCTCCAATTATAGCAGAACAGAACGATCCATTCCCTTTGGGACCGGAGGCCCGCCGGACCGGTTCGCCGTACCCTTGTTCGGTCAGATGGACACGCAAGACCTCGCCGCCGACGCCGCCGAGCTGGCGCGGCGCGACCCCGCCCTCGGCCGGGTCATCGAGGCGGTCGGACCGCCCGACCTCCGCCCGCCGCACGAGACCCCATTCGCCGCGCTGGTGCGCGCGATCACGTTCCAGCAGCTCGCCGGCCGGGCGGCCAGCGCCATCCACGGCCGGTTCCTCGCGACGATGCCCGACGGCCTGACGCCCGAGGCGGTGCTGGCCCTGCCGGAGCCGGCGTTCCGGGCAGCCGGGATGTCGGGCGCCAAGACCGCCTCGATCCGGGACCTGGCCGCGAAGGTGCTGGACGGCACGGCGCCGCTGGGCGAGCTGGACGCCCTGTCCGACGACCAGATCGTCGCCCGCCTGTCGATGGTGCGCGGGATCGGGCGCTGGACCGCGGAGATGTTCCTGATGTTCCAGCTGCGCCGGCTCGACGTGTGGCCGGTGGACGACCTGGGCGTCCGGAAGGGCTACGCGCTGATCCACGGCCTGGCCGAGCCCCCCAAATCCAAGGACCTGCTGCTGCTCGGCGACCCGTACCGGCCGTACCGCACGATCGCGGCCTGGTACTGCTGGCGCGCGGCGGAGACGGTGGTCCCGGACTAGCCGATTATCGAATCCGTCGACGTCCGGAAGCCGAGATCGTGCCGGTGATCCATTCGAGCGACCTGAAGCACCTAGGCACGAAGCGCACGAAGACGCACGAAGGGCTCGGCGAGCGGGTCACCGACCACCGCCGAGACCACGTCCGGGTTGCTCCACGAAAGCCGGCGAAGCGGCAGCACCAGGCTCTTCGTGCGTCTTCGTGTCCTCCGTGGCCTCGTGCTTCGATCCGCTCTGAAAGATCGTCCCCGGGCTAGCGGCGCGCCGCCGCGTCCTCCAGGTAGCGGGCGATCAGGCGGCCCGCGATGCTGAACCCGGCCGGCCGGTCGCCGGGCCCGGGCAGGGCGTCGAGGGGGAACCAGCGCGCCTCGGTCAGCTCCTCCTCCTGGACCCGGATCTCCCCCGAGCGGTAGCGCGCGAAGAAGCCGACCATGAGCTGGCTCGGGAACGGCCAGGACTGGCTGCCGAAGTAGCGCAGGTCCTCCACCTCGAGGCCGACCTCCTCGCGGACCTCGCGCACGACCGTCTGCTCCAGCGTCTCCCCCGCCTCCACGAAGCCGGCCAGCAGGGCGAAGAAGCCGGCCCGGAAGCGGCGGTCGTGGGCCAGCAGGATCTCGTCCTCGCCGCGGTGGACCAGCGTGATCACGGCCGGGTTGATGCGGGGGAAGTGCAGGACGCCGCAGCCCGGGCAGGCGCGGGCCATCTCCTTCTCGTGCGGCTCGGTCGGCTGCCCGCAGCGGCCGCAGTAGGCGTGGCCGAACCACCAGTCCAGCGTCTGCGAGGCGCGCCCGGCCATCGCCACGAGCGGGCCGTTCTCCATCCGGGAGAACAGCTCCCGCAGGGCCACACCGGTCAGCCCGTCGGGCGGCTCGCCCTCCTCCAGGCCCACCGCGTAGCACGAGCGGCCGTCGATCTGGCCGAGCAGGATCGGGCCGGCGGCCAGGCGGTCCACGCCGCCCAGGGCGGCGAAGTCGGGGACCTCCAGGCCGGGCCGGACCAGCATGCGGCCGCCGCTGAAGGCAAAGGCGAACGCGTCGGCGTCGGGCTGCGCGACGGGAATCACCGCTCCATCTTGCCCGACCGGCGAAACCGTCAGGCGCAGCCGGCCGGACTCTCCGGGCAGCGCTCCTGGCCGTTGCCGAGCACGTGGATCCACGTCAGGCCGGTGTTGAGCACCAGCACCTTCCCTGCCGTGTCGGTGAACCAGACCGGCGTGTGGTTCTGGAAGTACAGCTGGCCCTCGGACGTGCCCATGTGCCACGTGGCGTTCACGACCTGGCCGTCCGAGTACACCTCGGCGGGCCCGGAGCCCAGCATGTGGTACCAGACGGAGTGGGCGCCGCCGTTCTCGTCCTCGACCCAGCCGGCGTCGTGGAACGGCACGTGCAGCAGCACGACGTTCTTCGCGTGCAGCTGCTGGCCCGTCTCCTGGTCCACGAACGGCGTGCCGTGGTCGTACCGGTAGTACTGCGCTGAACCGGCGTCGTACGCGTACGTGACGCCGTGGAGCGGGACCTGCGGCGCGGCGGCCGGCTGGCCGGCCAGGACGTCGGCGTGCGGCGGGTCCACCGCGTAGGCGCCGGCCGCCTGGGGGGCCTCGCTGCGCAGCCGTTCCGCGCGGTCGCCGGTCGTGTACAGGTTGTGCGGCGCGGCCCGGAAGCCGACCCGCACGAAGTGGCTGCCCTTGTCGTAGACCTCCATGACGTTCGGCACCGTGACGGCCCCCGGGACCGTGCCCAGGATCCAGCCCGACGTCCCGCCCGAGACCCCGCTGCACACCGTGTACCCCGAGTACGCGAAGCCGATGTACGGGTTGATCATCCGGCAGCTCCGCACGGGCCCGACCTGGGCCGGGATCCGGGCGAAGTAGATGGCGGTCATGCGGGTGGTCGAGTACTCGCTCAGGTACTCGTAGACGAGGTCGGCGTCCTGGAGGCCGGACTGGGGCCGGGCCGGCCCGCTGTTCTCGACCACGACCTCGATGGGCGTCTGGGGCCGGAAGCCGGGCTGGACGCCGGTGGTCGAGTTGGCGGGCACCGTGGCGAGCATCGTGGCCTGCACCGGCGCCGGAGCCGCGACCGGGGCGGGAGCGGTCACCGCGACCCGGGCCTGGCGGTAGGGCAGGAGGCCGGTCAGCGGCACCACCACCGACAGCAGGTCGTCGCTCCACGTCAGCGCGTCGGGGGGCACCGCCTGTCCGTCCACCGTGACCTCGCGCCGGCCGGCACCGGCGTCGGCCGCGGCCGGGTGGACCGGTGCGCCGGCGCGTGGCTCCAGGGCAGGGTGCAGCCGGCCAGGACCACGACGGCACAGCTGGCGGCGAGGAGCCGCTGGCCCGTCATCGCGGGCGTGCCACCACGCGCAGGCCGAGCGGCCGCAGCTCGCCCCGGGCCAGGCGCTCGCGCTCGAGCCGCAGCAGCAGGGCCGCCAGCTCGGCCCCGCGCTCGGTCGGATCCAGCCACTGGGCCAGCTGCCGGAAGAGGTACGGACAGGTCTCCACCAACTCCACCTCCAGGTGCGCGCGAAGCGCCGCGACCATCGCCTCGCCCGTGTGCAGGCGGTGCTCGCGGCGGGCGCCGTACGCGAGCTCCCACCGCTCCAGGGGGTCGGCCGCCTCCGGCGCGACGGGGGGCGCCAGCACCCCGGCCGCGGCCAGGAGCGCGCGCTGCTCCCAGAACCAGGCGGCGGTCGCGGCGTCCGCCCCCTCGCGGGCGAACTCGTCGACGACCACCACGCCGCCGTGGGCGCACGCGGCCGCCGCCAGCGCCACGGCCCGCTCCAGGTCGCCGACGTGGTGGAGCGAGCGGGTGAACAGGGGATCCACGTCCAGCGCCGTGACGGCGTGGCCGCGGGCGAGCAGCGCGGAGGCCAGCTCGCCACGCCCGCAGCCGACCTCCAGGACGCGGAGCGCCGGCCCGGGGAAGACGCGGTCGAGAAACGCCAGCACCTCCCCGGTGCCGGCATCGGCGGTCCCCACGCGCCAACCGTAGCGGATGGTCGTGCGAGGGCTTGACGTATTGCTTCTCCACACCCACGATATGCGCACCCGGAGGACTCACCAAGGAGGTAAGCACCCTTGACACGAGCGGACGGGTTCCCGGCACTGCTGATCGCGGTGTCCGAGCTGGAGGTGGCTCGCGATCGGGCCAGCCACAGCGGCGAGGGTCGCGGCGACGACAAGGACGGGAACGACAAGTAGCCTGATCGGGACCAGCCCGTCTCGACTGGCCGACCTGGTCGCCCCGACGCCGGCTGCGGCGTTCCTGCGTGAGTACTGCGGCCGGCGGTTCTTCCACCAGGCAGGGCCGCCGGACCGCTTCGAGCGCCTGCTCTCGTGGGCGGACCTGAATCGCATCCTCGAGGACCACCGGCTCCCGGCCCCCCGGCTGCGGCTGGCCCGCGACGGCGGCGCGGTGGCCGAGGACCTGTACTCGCGCTCGCACATCACCCGGCGCGGCGTCACGTACGCGGTCCTGGAGCCGGCCCGGCTCCGCGAGCAGCTCCAGGCGGGCGCCACGCTGGTGCTCGACGGCGTGGACCAGCTGCACGGGCCCGTCCGCGAGCTGGCCTGGGGGCTGGAGCGGGAGCTGGGCGAGCGCGTGCAGGTCAACCTGTACGCGAGCTGGCGCGAGCGCCAGGGGTTCGGCATGCACTGGGACGACCACGACGTGCTCGTCCTGCAGGTGGCCGGCCGCAAGCGGTGGCGCGTGCACGGCATGACGCGGGCGCATCCGCTCGACCGCGACGTCGCGCTGCCCGAGGAGCCGGACGGCGCGCCGGTGTGGGACGGCCACCTGGAGGCGGGCGGGGTCATCCACGTCCCGCGCGGCCACTGGCACGACGCGATGGCCGGCGGCGAGCCGTCGCTGCACCTGACGGTCGGCCTGGTCCGGCCGGCCGGCGTGGACCTGCTGGGCTGGCTGGCGGACCGCCTGCGCGCCGAGGAGCTGTACCGGCTCGACCTCCCGCGCCGGGCGAGCGCGGAGGAGCGGCGGGCCCACGCGAGGGCGCTGCGCGACGCGCTCCTGGAGCGCTGGTCGGACGACGTGCTGGACGAGTTCTTCGACTGGCAGGACGCCCACGCCGAGCCGCGCCCGCGCCTCACGCTGCCGTGGGGCATCGTGGACGAGCGGCTGGACGACGACGCGCTGGTCCGCGACACGCTGCCCCGCCGGGCGCCGCCGCGGCCGCACCCGCGGGGAGTTGAGGTCCGGGCGCTGGGCCGGAGCTGGGTGTTCGCGGCGGCGGCCGGCCCGATGCTGGCGCTGACCCTGGACGGCGAGGCGCACCGGGTCGCGGACCTGCTGGCGGCGGGCGACCCGGCCGGCCGCGAGGAGCGCCGGGACCTGCTGGTCTACCTGTGCCGCCAGGACGTCCTCGCCGTGGTGCGCTGACCGCCTCGGCGGGGGTCAGCCGCCCTCCCCGGCCCCCAGCAGGTCCTGGTACAGCCGCAGCGTGAGCGCGTCGAACGCCACCAGGCGGACCAGCTCCACCCTCGTGGGCGTCGCCCGCAGCGTCCCCACCGCGACCCGGGCCGCCGCGTCCGGCGGGTAACCGTACACCTCGGTCGAGATGGCCGGGAACGCCATCGAGCGGGCCCCCAGCTCGTCGGCCGCCTCCAGCGAGCGGCGATAGCACGACGCCAGCAGCTCGGGCTCGCCCGCGCTCCCGCCGCGCCAGACGGGGCCTACCGTGTGGATCACCCACCGGGCCGGCAGCCCGAATCCGGGCGTCGCCCTCGCCTCCCCCACCGGGCAGCCGCCCAGCGACCGGCAGGCGGCCAGCAGGTCGGGGCCGGCGGCCCGGTGGATCGCGCCGTCCACCCCCCCGCCGCCCAGCAGGGACGAGTTGGCGGCGTTGACCACCGCGTCCACCTGCTGCCTCGTGATGTCGCCCTGGACCGCCTCGATCTCCATGCTCCCGTCATGCTACGGCCCGGGCCCACGGGCAAAGGGACTGCCCCACGCGGAACACGCAGCCAGCTACCGTCAATTCGTAAGGAACAGTGGGTACGTCCTTTTCCGAAGTCCGCGACGGCGAGCAGGTGACCCGCGCGCGGCGCTTCCGGCTCGGCCGCCTGCTCCGGCGCGCGCTGCCGGTGGCCGTGGCCCTCGCGGCCCTGACCGGCCTGGTCCTGGTCGTGAACCCCCGCTCCCTGGCGACCGCGCTGTCCCGCTTCAATCCGCTGGTGGCGTCGCTCGTGGTGCTGGTCACCGCGGGCTGGTTCGTGCTCCAGGGCGTCCGCTGGCACCACCTGCTGCGGGTGGCGGGCAGCGGCCTGCGGCTGGCCGACAGCGTGCTCCTCAGCATCGCCGGCCAGACGATCACCGCGCTGCTGCCGCTCGGCGACCTGACCCGCGCGGTGTTCGCCACCGAGGCGGCGGGCCTCGAGGTCGGCGCGGCCGCCGCCACCGTGACCGTGCAGGAGCTGACGTTCACGCTGTTCCTGGTCCTGCTCGCGACGCCCGGGATGATCGCGCTGCACGTGGGGACCGGCATCGTCGCCGCCGTGATCGCCGGCGTGCTGGCGATCTTCGCGATCCTGACCGTGCCGCCGCTGTTCGCCATGGTCCGGGGCGCGGCCGCGCTGCTGCCCCTGCCCCGCCGCGTCCTCGACCAGGTGGACGAGCTGCAGCGGGAGACGGTCCGGCTCCTCCGCCGCCGCGACACCGCCGCCTGGTCGCTGCTCGACCTGGCCCGGGCCGCGGTCGGGGCGACCGTCCTCTGGCTGATCGTGCAGGGCCTGGACCCGGGCGCGATCGGCTGGTGGAAGGCCGCGTTCGTCGTCGCCGTGGCCTACGTGGGCGGGGCGATCAGCTTCCTGCCCGGCGGCACCGGCGCGAACGACGCGAGCGTGGTCGGGCTGTTGATCCTCCTCGGCCTGGACCCGGGCACGGCCGGGGCCGCCGCGATCCTCCAGCGGGTGGTGTTCACGGGCCTGGCCACCGGCCTGGGGATGGCGGCGTACCTGATCGCCCGGCGCCGCTTCGCGCTGGGTGGGCTGCTCGCCCCCCACGCCGGTTAGCGCGCTCGACTACCCTTCGGCCCATGACCTCGACGACCGAGGGCGACGAGCCCGTCGTCGCGGACCCGCATGCCGCTCACGAGCGATACGACGTCGGCCGCCTGCTGGCGTTCAGCGACGGCGTGTTCGCCATCGCCATCACGATCCTGGTCCTCGGCATCCCGGTCCCGAACGTGGCGCCCGCCGACCCGCTCGTGGCCCTCCGGTCCCTCGCGCCGAGCCTGGCGGGCTTCGGGCTCAGCTTCGTGCTGGTTGGCACGCAGTGGATCGCCCACCACCGCCTGCTCCGCAAGCTCGACTTCTGCGACGGCCCGATCCTCTGGCTCAACCTGCTGCTCCTCATGGGGATCTGCCTGGTGCCGTTCGCGAGCTCCGTGCTGACCAGGTATGGCGACGTCGCCGCCGGGGTGATCCCGTACGCGGCGCTCCAGGCGTCGATCGGCGTCGTCTTCATCCTGCTGCGCCTGTACCTGATCCGCAACGGCGTGCCCCTGCAGACCACGCTGGCGATGTCCTGGGTGCCGGTCGTCGTCTTCCTGGTGTCGATCCCCCTCGCGCTGCGGGACACGAGCCTCGCGTTCATCGTGTGGCTGGTCGGGTTCGCCCTGTCCCGCGTGCGCGGGGGCTCCATCGTCCCGACGCTGGCCGGCCGACTGTGGCGATGGACGCGATCTCGGTTCTGATCGCCGAGGACCACACCCTGGTCCGCGAGGGCACCCGCGACATCCTGGAGCGCGAGCCGGACCTGACCGTCGTCGCCGAGGCCGACCGCGGCGACCACGCCCTCGCCCTGCTCAAGAGCGTGGCCCCCGACGTCGCGCTCGTCGATCTGCGGCTGCCCGGCCTGTCGGGCATCGAGACCGCGCGCCAGGCGGCCGAGGCGGGCCTGGCCACCCGCGTCGTCATCCTCAGCGCGTTCGACGACGAGGAGTACGTGGTCGCGGCCCTCGACGCGGGCGCCGCCGGGTACCTGACGAAGACGATCCCGTCCGCCGAGCTGGTGGACGCCGTGCGCCGGGCCCACGCCGGCGAGGTGGTCCTCCAGCCCGTGCTGGCCGCCCGCCTGGCCAGCCGGATGCGCCGCCGGTCGCCCCGGCTCAGCCCGCGCGAGCAGGAGGTGATGCTCCTGCTCCGGCGCGGGATGCCCAACAAGACGATCGCCCGCGACCTGGGCATCAGCGAGCGCACCGTCGAGAACCACCTCCGGCACATCTTCGAGAAGCTGGGCGTGAGCTCGCGGACGGAGGCCGTCGTCCACGCGCTCTCGCACCACCTGATCCCGGGCGAGGACCTGACGTGACCCCCGGCGGGCGGCGGCTGGGCGCGGTGCTGGGCCGGTCGCTCCGGCCGCCGCTCGGGGACGCCCGCTTCTGGCTGATCCAGTCGCTCGTCATCCTGATCGCGGTCGCGTTCTGGGCCTCGGTCGTCTCCGGGCGGTGGCAGCTCTCGGTCTTCTGGGGCGGCGAGCTGCTGGCGCTGTTCCTGCTCCCCGTCGTCTATGCGGCGCTCAACTTCGGCCTCGCCGGCGCGCTGGCCACGGCCGTCTGGGTGTCCGTGCTCAGCCTGCCGTCGGTGCCGATGGCGGGCAGCGCCGAGCGCGCCTCCTCGACGGTGCTGGAGGTGCTGCTGTTCCTCGCCGTCGCCCTGTTCGTGGGCGACCGCGTGGAGCGCGAGATCATCCTCCGGCGCGACGCGGAGGCGGCCCGGGGCGCGATGCGCCAGTCCGAGGCCCGCGGGCGCAGCCTGTTCGAGAACAGCCCGGCGGCGACGCTGCAGCTGGACCCGGACGGGGCGGTGCGCGAGGCCAACCCGGCCGCCGCCGCGCTGTTCGGCCGGGGCCGGGACGACCTGGTCGGGGCGGCGCTCGCGGACCTGGTCGGGGCCGAGCCGGCCGCCGCCATCGGCTCCGGCGCACGGCCGGTGATCGAGCTGCCGGGCGGCGACGGCGAGCGCCGCTTCCTGCGCCCGGTGGTCAGCGAGGGGCCCGGGGCCGGCGCGTTCCAGCTCGTGTTCCTCGACGTGAGCGAGGAGCGCCGGCGGCTGGGCGTCAAGGACGCGTACGCCGCGTCGGTGGTGAAGGCGCAGGAGGAGGAGCGGGCGCGCATCGCCCAGGAGCTGCACGACGAGCCGCTGCAGACCGTCGTGCACCTGTACCGGCTGCTCGACCGGCTCGCGACCGCGCCCGACGGCCGCCCGGACGAGGTGCGCCGGGGCCTGGGCGAATGACGACGCGGGTGGCCAGGCCCGCCTCGGCCGCCTGGTCGCGGACGCGGACGGCCGAGAGTCGCTGCACGCCCACCTGCGCGTGGAGGGCGAGCCGCGGCGGCTCGACCCGCTGGTCGAGCTGGGCCTGTTCCGCATCGCGCAGGAGGCGGTCCGGAACGTGGAGCGGCACGCCCGGGCGCACCAGGTCGAGGCCGGGCTCCGCTTCGACGCGGAGGCGGTGGAGCTCACGGTGGTTGACGACGGCCGGGGCATGCCCCAGGCGATCCAGGAGGACGGGGAGCCGCACCGCCTGGGCCTGGTCGGTATGGAGGAGCGGGCGGCGCTCCTGGGCGGCCGGTTCCAGATCGAGTCGCGGCCGCCGCGGGGGACGAGCGTCCGGGCGACGATCCCGTCGGCCTAGGCTAGCCCCAATGCTGGTGAGTGAGAGCCGGCATGGCTCTTGCTTCGGGGCCTGGGGCTGAGGCCGTGTCGGGCGATCGGGCCTGGCTGGTGGGGACGAGTCGCGTCGTCTGGCTGTGGGAGCTCGCCGAGGGGGACGGCCCATGGGCTAGCACTGTGCTGCCTTTGGGTGGCCAGTGGTTCACGACAGTACCCTGATAGTTGTCACCCAGAGGTGGTCCGATGTTAGCCCACCGGAGGCCGAGGCTAGCCGGGCCGCCCATTTCGCACGTTGGTCCGCACGAGCGGAATGGCCTAGCCGTCGAAGATGTCGTCGGCGGTGATGGCCAGGACGCCGTCGGTGTTGTCCACCACCTCCCGGGCGCAGACCGCGTAGCGGAGGTCGGGCGCCGGCCGCGGCAGCGCGGCGGCCTTGCGCTCCAGGTCGCGCCGGATCCGGGTCGCGTCCACGCGCCGGGTCCACTTGGCCTCGCCGACGAGGACGGCGCGGCGCTCGACGCCGGCGAGGACGACGGCGTCGATCTCGGAGGGGTCGGTGCTCCTCGAGTTCCAGAAGGGTCCGACCGCCATGGCGTCCGGCGCCAGGGCGCCGTCCCTCGCCATGCGCCGGAGATGCATGCGGAACGCTTCCTCCCAGCGCGCTCCCATGAAGTCGTCCAGGCGGTGCATAACCGGCTGGACGATCGTCTCCCCGAGGCCGCGGTCGATCTCGGCCCGGTACGGATCCAGCACGCCGAGCAGGAACGCCAGGAAGTTGTCCGCGACCCGATAGAAGAAGCTCCGCGGGGACCGGGAGTCGTCCGTCACCGGGAGCACCCGCTCCACCAGTAGCAGCTCCTCCAGGCGCTGCAGGGCCAGCGTCGCGTCCTCGCCGACGACGTCCTCGATCTCGTTGCGGCGGGTGCGACCGTTCGCGATCGCGTGGAGCACGTACTTGCCGGCGTCCGTCCCGGTCTCGGTTGCCAGCACCAGGTCGCCCTCGGCGAGCAGCGGGCTCCCGGGCCGGCCCACCAGCACCTCGATGTTCTCGGCCACGTCGTACTCCGGCTCCCACCACTCGAGGTACGTCGGGATCCCGCCGAGGATGCCCCACACCAGGGCCCGGTCCGCCGGCGCAAGGCTTTGCAGCATCTGCGCCGCCTCGTGCGGCCAGAACGGATCCAGCCGGATGTTGACGTCGAAGCGACCGTACAGCGGCTCCCGATAGGCCTGCATCGCCCACATGGTGCGGACGGCCGAGCCGGAGAGCACGATCTTCAGCTTCGTCGTTCGCTTGAGGCCCTCCCACATCGCTCGCAGGTACCCCGGCAGCCAGGGCGTCACGGCGAGCAGCTCGGGGAACTCGTCGAGCACGACCAGGAGCGGCTCGGTCGCCGCCGCCCTGCCCAGGCACTCGAACGCGTCGTCCCAGTCGCGGAACGGATCGGTCGCCAGGTCGCGCTCGCCGCCCGCGAACACGTGCGCCGCGGCGCGCGACAGCTCCCGCAGCTCCTGCTCCAGCGGCCGCCCCGTCGCCACGTGGAACACCGATCGACGGAACTGCGAGAAGCGTTGCAGGAGCCAGGTCTTCCCAACTCGCCGGCGACCCCACACGATGCCCAGCGAGGCGTCCGGCCGCGCCCACCACTTCTCCAGCTCGTTCAGCTCGCGGTCGCGATTCACGAACACCACGCGGGACAGCCTACCCCGGCGACGTCAAGGTCTGCCTTACGCGTCAGCGGTGTGGCACGGACGTCGAAAAGCCGTAGTCCAGCAGCTTCACCGCGTCCGTGAAGAAGATGTCCGAGCTCATCACCACCGCCACCAGGTGGCGGCCGTTGCGGGTCGCCGTCGCCACCATGCAGGGGCCCGCGTCGTCCGTGAACGCCGTCTTCATCCCCGTCGCGCCCGCGTACGTGAACCCCGAGCCGGGCAGGAGCAGCTTGTTGTAGTTCGTCATCGGGAACTGCTTGTGGCCGGGCGTCTGGGGCAGCGTGATCGACGGCGTGCCCGCGATGGCCAGCAGGGCCGGATACCGTGTCACGATCGCGCTCGCCGCCAGCGCCAGGTCGTACGGGGTCGTCCGCATCTTCGGGTCGTCGAGGCCGACCGGCGTCGTGAAGTGGCTGTCCCCCATGTGCAGCGCCGCCGCCTTCTCGTTCATCAGGCGGATGAACCGGTCCCGCGGCACGATGCCGCCGCCCAGCGTCTCGGCCGCGTCGTTGCCGGAGCGCAGGAACAGCCCGTAGAGCAGGTCGCGCACGCGCAGCCGCTCCCCCGCCGTCAGGCCCATCACGGTGGACGTCGGCTCCACGTCCCGGACCGCGTCCATGTCCGTCGCCCCCGTGACCAGCACGTGGCGGTCCAGCGGGGCCAGGTCGGCGGCGACCATCGCGGTCATCAGCTTGGTCAGGCTGGCGGGGGCGCGGCGCTCGTGCGGCTGGCGCTGCCACAGCACCTGCCGGGCGTCCACGTCGATGAGCACCACCGCGGTCCCGTGGACGTCCAGGACCGGCTGCGGGTGCGCGTCGAGCCAGCCGGTCGAGAGCGGCGGCACCGGCTTCGCGGCCACCGCCCGGGTCACGTGGCCGGCCCCGGCCGGGTGGATGCCCGCGATCGCCGCCGTCACGCCCGCCAGCAGCAGCGCGAGCACCGCCGTCGCGAGCACGACCTGGAGCGGACTGCCGCCCCCGTGCGCCGTCCTGTGAGGCCCTCGGCGCGATGGCTTGCTCACGGTTCAGATCCGGACCATGAGTCAGGCTACCTCGCGAACGCGTCGCGCGCCGCCGCCACGATCCCGGAGTAGCCCGTGCAGCGGCAGAGCTGGCCCGCGACGGCGGCCAGCAGCTCCTCGTCCGTCACGGCCTCGCGCCGCTCCCACAGCTCGGCCAGCGCCATCAGGAAGCCCGGGGTGCAGTAGCCGCACTGGAGCGCGTGATGGCGGTGGAACGCCTGCTGGAGCGGGTGCAGCTCGCCGTCGCCGGCCAGCGCCTCGACGGTCGTCACGCGCGCGCCCTCGGCCTGGACGGCGAACAGGAGGCACGAGCGGACGGCCAGCCCGTCGAGCAGGACCGTGCACGCGCCGCAGACGCCGTGCTCGCAGCCCAGGTGCGTGCCCCGCAGGTGCGCCCGCTCCCGGATGAAGTCGGCGAGCGTCAGGCGCGGCTCCACCCGCGCCCGCACGAGGCGGCCGTTGACCTCGACGGCGACGTCGATCACGCGGCCAGCGCCCGGCGCGTCAGCACCTCGACCAGGTGGCGGCGGTACGCGGCGTCGGCGTGCACGTCCGTCACCGGCTCGGCCCGGGCCCCCGCCAGCGCCGGCAGCTCGCCGGCCGGCCCCTCGACCAGGTAGGGCCGGCCCGCCGCGCCGAACACCACCATCCGGCACGTCCCGTCGTCGGGCGGGACGCCCACCACGACGCCGGCGATCGCGAAGTCGCCCCGCCGCCGGGCCACCTCGCGGACGCGCCAGCGCCAGCCCGGGCGCGGCCGCAGCCGCAGGGCGACGGCCAGCTCCCCCGGCCGCAGCGAGGTCATGAGCGGGCCGACCAGCAGCTCCGCCACCGGCACCTCGCGGCTCCCGGACGCCGAGCGCACCTCGAGCACGCCGTCGAGCGCCAGCGCCAGCGCCGGCAGCTCCGCGGCCGGGTCGGCGTGGCAGACGCTGCCGACCACCGTGCCCCGGTTGCGGATCGGCGGATGGGCGACCCAGCGCACCGCCTCCGCGAGCGCGGCGACCCCGGACCGCTCGGCCGCGCGCTGGCGGACGACGGCCCCGATCCGGACCTCCCCGCCGGCCAGCGTCTCGACCCGGTCCAGCGGCAGCCGGTTGACGTCCACCAGCAGCGCCGGCCGGGCGAGCCGGAACGCCAGCATGGGGACCAGGCTCTGGCCGCCAGCCAGGACCCGGGCCTCGTCGCCGCCCTCGGCCAGCGCCGCGACCGCCTCCTCGACCGACTCCGGCCGCCGGTAGTCGAAGGGCGCCGGCTTCACGCCGCCACAGTTCGGTGCCGCACTCCGACAAGTATCGAGAATCCCGATTGCGGCGTGAGCACGGGCTTCGCCCTGCGTGTGAGTTGATCTTCGGGATCGCCTGGCGCTGCCCTCAGGCGCGGAGCGATGCGCCGAAGGCGCGGCCAACGTCCCGGGCAAGAGGGGTTCTGGAAGGGGGGCCTGCCCCCTTGCCCTGCTCAGCTCCCGTCGTACTCCGGGTCGCGCTTCTCGAAGAACGAGTCCACGCCCTCGCGGTAGTCGTGCGTCGAGCGCAGCATCGCGTACGCCTTGCGCTCGATCTCCATGGCCGCGGCCAGGTTGGCGTCCATGCCCCGGTTCAGCGTGGACTTGAGCGTCGCCATCGCCAGGGACGACCGCTGGCTCAGCTCGCCGGCGATCGCCAGCGCCGCCCCGGCCAGCCGCTCGGGCGCGACCACCTCGCAGACGAGCCCGCAGGCCAGCGCCTCGTCCGCGCGCATCCGGCGCCCGCGCATGATCATCTCCTTCGCCCGCGACCAGCCGATCAGGCGGGGCAGCCGCTGGGAGCCGCCCGAGCCGGGCATCTGGCCGCGCAGGATCTCGGGCAGCGCGAACTCCGCCCGGTCGGTGCACACGCGGATGTCGCAGGACAGGGCCAGCTCCATGCCCGCGCCGAAGCAGAAGCCGTCCACCGCCGCGATCACCGGCAGGGGGCAGCGCTCCGCGGCGGCCAGGTTCTCGCCCAGGTGCGCGAACTCGTACGGCTCGTGCTCCAGGAACCCGCGCATGTCGCCGCCGGCGCTGAACGTGCCGCCCGCACCGGTCACCACCACCGCCCGCAGCCGCCGCTCGCGGGCCAGCTCGCCGAACACGTCCTCGATCCGCTGCCGCATCTCCCACGTGATCGTGTTGCGCTTGTCCGGCCGGTTCAGCGTGACGAGCGCGACCGGCGGATCGGGGAGCAGCTCGACCAGGAGGTCGTCGCTCACCTGGGCGCCTTACGCGCGGTGCTCGCGGTGGTCATCGCGAGGAGCATACGCGCGGGTCGCCAGGCGCCAGAGCCGCGACGGGTGGGCCGGCAGCTCGACGACCTCGGCGCCCAGCGCGTCCGCCAGGGCGTTGGCCACGGCCGCCGGCGCCGACATCGCGTTGCCCTCCCCGATCCCCTTCGCCCGGCTGGGCACGAACCCCGTGTCCCCGTGCACGTGCGCGATGCGGACCGCCGGCATCTCGGCCGCGCCCGGGCAGACGTAGTCCTGGAACGTCGCGCACAGGGGGGCGCCGTCGGGGCCGTAGACCAGCTCCTCGGAGAGCGCGCCGCCCAGCCCGTGGGCGAGCGCGCCGTGGACCTGGCCGTCGGCCAGGAGCGGGTTCAGCAGCCGGCCCGAGTCGTGCACCGTCGCGTACTCGACCACGCGCGGCTCCAGCGTGTCCGGGTCCACGTCCACCAGGCACGCGTCGGCGAGCACGCCATAGCAGATGGACGAGTCCACCGTGTCGTCGGGCGCCGGGGCGATGGCGTGCTCCGAGCTGAAGTGCTCGGTCACGTGCAGCACCGGGTCCACGCCCGGCGGCAGCGCGCCCGGGTCCCA
>VBJR01000379.1:29933-38400 GCA_005880175.1 Chloroflexota bacterium | reverse complement strand
GGCGCCCGCGCAGGCTGGCGCAGGCCCGGAGCACCGCGGACACGGTGATCGGGGCGAAGCGGCTGGAGTACGAGCCGGACGAGACGTGCCAGAGCTGGCCGGTGGTGTCGATCCCGGCATCCACGCGGACCGCGTCCAGCGGCAGGCCCAGCTCGTCGGCCACCACCTGGGCGGCGACGGTCTCGTGGCCCTGGCCCTCGGGCGCGGTCGCGATCCGCAGGCGCACGCCGCCCATCGGGTCCATCGTCAGCGTGGCCGACTCCGTGCAGCCGGACTTGCCCAGGCCGCGCGCCCGCTCCTCCGGCGTCTGGGCGAGGGCGATGTAGCCCAGGTTCGTGCCCGACGGGTCCACGACCATCGCGATCCCCACCCCGGCGCGGCGGCCCAGGGCGCGCAGGCGGTCCCGCTCCCGCAGCAGGCGCTCGCGGTGGTCACGGAGGAGCTGGTCGAGCAGCGCCGGGTAGTCGCCCGAGTCGTAGATGCCGCCCAGCGCGGTCCGGTACGGCATCTGCTCGGGCCGGACGAGGTTGCGGCGCCGGACCTCGGCCGGGTCCAGCCCCAGCCGGCCCGCGATAGTGTCCATCAGCCGCTCCAGCGTGAACGCGAGCTGCTGGCCGCCGAAGCCCCGGTTCAGGCCGGTCGGCGCGCGGTTGGTCAGCACGGCCCTCGCCTCGACCGCGACGTCGCGCACGTCGTACGGACCGGTCAGGTTGCCGTAGCAGCGGTACAGGGTGGCCGGCTCGGGCGGCCGCAGGTGGGCGCCGACGTCGTCCCGGATGTCCAGCCGCAGCGCCAGCACGCGGCCGCCGGCGTCCACGGCGGCCTCGGCCCGGGTCAGCCGGTCCGTGCCGCTCTGGCTGGCGACCAGGTCCTCCCAGCGGTCCGCGTTCCAGCGCACCGGCACGCCGGCCAGCCGGCTGGCCAGGGCGACCAGCGGCAGGTACGCGTACACGCCGGACTTGATGCCGAAGCTGCCGCCGATGTCCGGCGGCACGATCAGGCGGACCCGGTGCTCGGGCAGCCCGAGCGCGGCGGCGACCAGCGGCTGCATGACGAACGGGCCGTGGAAGTTGCTCCACAGCGTGACCTCGCGCTGGGCGTCGTCCCAGTCGGCGATCACCGCGTAGCACTCGACCGGCGTCGAGCTGTAGCGAGGGAACCGGAACGTCGCCTCCACCCGGTGGGCGGCGGCCGCGAACGCCCGGTCCGCGTCGCCGTGGCGGAGGCTGCGGTGGGCGGCCGCCGGCGCCTCGGCCACGTCCATGACCGGGGGCAGCGGCTCGTACTCCACCCGGACGAGCTCGGCCGCGTCCTCGGCGGCGTAGCGATCGCCGGCCACGACGAGGGCCACCGGCTCGCCCACGTACCGGGCCCGGTCGAGCGCCAGCGGCCAGTACCGCTCGCCGCCGACGCCCACGCTGAACGGACGCAGCAGCCGGCGGGCGTGGTCGGGCGTGACCACGGCCGCGACGCCGTCCATGGCCAGCGCGGCGGACGCGTCCACGGAACGGATCTCGGCGTGCGCGTGCGGGCTGCGCACGAACGCGGCGTGGTGCAGGTTGGCGACCGGCTCCAGGTCGGCGACGAAGCGGCCCCGGCCGCGCAGCAGCCGCTCGTCCTCCACCCGGGGAACGGGCTGGCCGACGTAGGGCACTACCAGGCCCGGACGCGGCGGCGCCGGCTGCGGTAGACCAGCACCCCCACCAGCAGCGCCAGGGCGGTCACGCCCACGTACACGGCGACCGCCAGGATGGCCTGCGCCCCGGCGGCCGGCGTCTGGTCGCGGCCGGCGTTGATCGCCGACTGCGACTGGACCGCGTACTGGCGCGCGTACGGGTCGTGCGGCGCGACCGCGGCCACCTGCTGGAACAGCGGCAGCGCGGCCTTGAAGTGCTCCTGGCGGAACTCGAACACCGCCTGCGCGTAGCGCTCGCCGAGCGAGCCCTGGGCCACCCTCACGTGCGCCTGGATCGTGTACTGGTTGGCCACGGCAATCGGGACCGCGAAGCTGCGCGGCGTCCCCGCCGCGGCCGTGTCCGAGAACGTGGCCAGGCCGACCACCCGGGCGTCGTCCGCGAGGACCGGGCCGCCGCTGTTGCCGTGCTCGATCGGGGCGTCCGTCCCCAGCGCGCTCCAGCCGCCGGGCATCGCCACCTGCTCGCGCGCGGTCCCCGACGTGAGCACCGGCGCCAACACCTTCGCCGGGTCGAACGCCGCCCCTCCGCCGCAGCGGCACGGGTAGCCGATCACCGCCAGCGGAGCCCCCTGGCTCGGCATGGCGGCCACCGTTGCCAGGCTCACGAACGGGCCGCCCGACGCCTTGAGCACCGCCACGTCCCTGCCCGGCGTGCTCTCGCCGTGGGCGACGAGCTGGACCTGGAGGCCCTTCGCCTGGACGTCCGCCGGCGACATGCTGCCGAAGCCGATGCGGTACGTCGGCGTCACCGTGGCGATCCGCAGGTCGCCCTTGAACACGCCCAGCATCCACTGGAACAGCTTCGCGGCCTGGGGGTCGGTCAGCGGCACGCCCAGGCCCCGCGACGTCTCGTCCTTGAACGTGGTCACCTGGACCGGGTCGGCGCTCTCGGCCTGGAGCTGGTCGAGCAGCTGCTGCCGGAGGTCGTCCATCGACGTCTCGACCACGTGGTCGTTGGTCAGCAGGTAGCCGTCCTCGGTCACGAAGAAGCCGGTGCCCAGCGCCAGGACGTCGTCCGTCTGCTGGTGGCGCTGGGCGGAGGCGCTGAACCAGTTGCCCGGGTTGTCCACCAGGAGCTTGACCGAGGCCTGGCCGATCGCGGTCTCGTTGTTCGCGACCTGGCCCGCCCGCACCATGGCCACGACCGCGCTGCGGAGCTGCTGCTCCTTCTGCGCCGTCAGCGTCGGCTGGGGCACGGACCAGGCCACCGCGTTGACGGCCTCCACGATGACGACCGCGGGCTTGGCCGCCTCGAACACGTCCATCGTGGAGAGCGCGGGATCTCCCGGGACACTCAGCGAGCATGCGGACAGCGCCACGAGGGCGGCCAGCGCCCAGGCGAGGGGGGTCTGCTTCACACCATTCACTCTCGAGCCCGGCCCAGCCAGGCGAGGCAGGCCGCAACCGCGATCGTAGCGGCAACGCCGACCGCTGTCATGGGAGGGCCGCCTGACAGCGGAACGGCGGCCAGCAGGAGGAGGAGCGCCGCGAGCACGGCCCCGGCCAGCGCCAGGGCGGCGATGCCGGCGACCCGGCGGGCCCACGGCCGGCCGCCGCGCCGGGCCTCGAGCCCGAGCCAGCCCAGCTCGGCGCACAGGAAGAGCGCGACGGCGTACGCGGGCGCGCCGGAGTCCAGCGGCGCCCGCCGCAGCTCCAGCGAGACCAGGTACTCCATGGCCAGCAGGCCCAGCCCCCACGGCAGCACGGCCGGCCACGGCAGCGCCAGGCTGGCCGCGTACAGCGCCACGGCGAACAGGCCCAGGGCGACCAGCGGCCCCGGCCCGCCGCCGGCGCCCACCACGGGCGCCAGCGCCAGCACGGCCGCCAGCGCGACGGCCGCCCCCGCCAGGAACGCGCTCGGCGCCGCCGCCCGCACCCGGGTCACACGCGCACCAGGCGGGCGTCGCGCCGGAGCCGGGTGGCGGCTGCCAGCACGCCGTCCAGCGGCTCGCCGCGCCGCCACGTGACCACCGGCACGCCCAGGTCCACGAACCGGCCGCGCAGCGCCGCCCGCTCCATCACCCACAGCCGGTGGGCCAGGCGCTCGGTCTCCCGCCGACCCGGATGCACGAACGAGAGCGGCGAGACCTCGACCACCGCCAGGTCGTACCCCCGGCCCCGCAGGTCGAGCAGCGCGCCCAGCGAACGCTCGTCCAGCAGCGGGCTGAACGCCACGACCAGCGACTTCGGCGGCAGCGTCCGGCGCGGGATCACCTCCAGCCCCTTCCACGCGTAGCTGAGGACCACCTGCGTGTCGATCAGCGCGTCGATCAGCCGGTACACCTGGCGCTCGCCCATCGCCGGCCGCAGCCAGCGCAGGGTGCCGCCGAAGCCCACCAGACCGACCCGGTCGCGCCGGCGCAGGTAGCCGTCGATCAGGGCCGCGGCGGCCCGGACCGTCATGTCCAGGCTGGTGCCGGCGGCGTCCCCCAGCTCGGTGAACGTGTCCAGGAACACCACCACGTCCGCGTTGCGCTCGGGCCGCATGTCGTTCACGTAGAGCTCGCCGCGGCGGGCGCTGGCCCGCCAGTTGATCCGGCGGACGCTTCAGCCGGGAGACCTCGTTGCCGGCGAACGCCTGCGTCTCCGCCGGGCGGAGCATCCGGCGCACCGCCTCCGGCCGCGGGTAGACGCGCAGCGGCAGCGGCTGGCGCACCTCCAGGCGGTAGGAGAAGAAGCCCAGCGGGTCCCGGCCGCGCAGCCGGAGCTGGCCGACCAGGCGGCCGCCCCACCGCCGGCAGGCCACGCGGCGCCGGTGCTCGCGGGTCGCGCCGGCGCGCAGGCTGATCACGCCCTCGCCCTCGCGTCGCAGGTCGGCCAGGCCGCGGGGCAGGTCCAGCTCGACGTCCAGCCAGGACACGCTCCGGCGGGCCTGGATCGTCAGCGCGAGCTCGACCTCCTCCCCCTCCAGCGCCCGCTCCCGGTCCAGCCGCACGCGCACGTCCAGGTCCGGCGGCCGCGCCAGGGCCAGGCCGGTCGCGGCCGCCAGCAGCAGCGGCGCCGCCAGGACGACCGGCTCCGGCCGGCCCAGCACGAGGCCGGCCAGGAGGCCCGCCCCGCCCAGCGCAAGGTACGCGGGCAGGCGGTTCGAGACGGTCGTGACCCAGCGGTCGGTCAATCCGCGCGCGGCGTCGGCACCGCCTCCAGGCACTCCCGGACCAGGTCCTTGCCGCGCACGCGCTGGACCCACAGCTCGGGCCGGAGCGTCAGCCGGTGGCCGAGCGCGGGCACGGCGACCGCCTTCACGTCCTCCGGCACGACGAAGTCGCGGCGCTGGAGGGCGGCCCGGCTGCGCGCCAGCTTCAGCACGGCCAGCGAGCCGCGCGGGCTGGCGCCGACCTGGACGCGCGGGCTCTCGCGGGTGGCCGTGACCAGGTCCACGATGTAGCGCCCGACCCCGGCGTCCACGTGCACCCGCTCGATCGCCCGGCGCATGGCCAGCAGCTCGGCCCCGTCGGCCCGCTGCTCCAGCTCCAGGTCGTCCGTGCGGTGGGCGAGCCGGCGCTCCAGCACCTCCCACTCCTGCTCGCGGGTCGGGTAGCCGATGCCCAGCCGGAGCAGGAAGCGGTCGAGCTGGGCCTCGGGGAGCGGGTACGTGCCCTCGTACTCGATCGGGTTCTGCGTGGCCAGCACCGCGAACGGCGGCGGCAGCGGGTGGCCGACGCCGTCCACGGTGACCTGGCGCTCCTGCATCGCCTCCAGTAGCGCGGCCTGCGTCTTGGCCGGGGCCCGGTTGATCTCGTCCGCCAGCAGCAGGTTCGTGAAGATCGGGCCGGGGCGGAACTCGAACTCGGACGTCCGCGGGCTGTAGATCGCCGAGCCGGTCACGTCCGACGGCATCAGGTCGGGCGTGAACTGGATCCGCTTGAAGTCGAGGCGCAGCACCTGGGCGAACGAGCGCGCGATCAGCGTCTTGGCCAGGCCCGGGAAGTCCTCGATCAGGACGTGGCCGTCGCTCAGGATGCCGATCAGCACCAGCTCGAGCGCCTCCCGCTTGCCGACGATCGCCCGCTCCACCTCGTCGAGGATGCGGCCGGCCAGCGAGCCGACCTCGGCCAGGCTCATCTCCTCCGCTGGCCTCGGGTCAGAGCGCATCCAGTCCCTCCACGACCCGGCGCACGTGCGCCAGGTCCAGGCCGCGCGAGTTGCGGTCGTCCGGCTCCGGCCGGTCGGGCCGGGCGAGGTCCCATGCCTCGGGCCCGAGGAGCGCGGCCGCCCGGCGCGGCTGGCGGTCGAGGCTCACGCCGCGCAGGCCGAGCCGGTACGCGGCGATGCGGCGCACGTGGGGGCGCAGCCGGTAGTGGACGTCGAACGCGGTGCCCAGCGAGAAGTCCACGGCGTGCTCCAGCTCCTCCAGGGCGCGGACCCGCTCGGGTCGGGCCCGCCGCCACCAGCCCCAGGGCAGGCGCAGGCCGGGCACGTCGCGCACGGCCCGGCCGGCCAGGGCGCGCTCGGTGAGCAGGCCGAGGCCGATCGCGCCCAGCGCGACCAGCCAGAGCCGCACGGCCAGCCCCTGGTACGGGACGCGGAGCACGACGACCACGAGCAGCGGCACCGTGACGACCGCGACCTGCTGGGCGACGCGCCGCCAGGGGACGCGCTCAGGTCGCAAGCCGCAGCCCGTCCCGCACGGCCACCAGGCCGCCCAGCGCCTCCTCGCGCATCGCCGGCGTCACCTCGTGCGTGCTGAAGCGCGCCCACTCGAACAGGCCGGCGAGCTGCTCCAGCCAGCCGCCCTCGACGCCGAGCTCCACCCCCAGCTCGGCCCCGACCCGAGCCGCGTACTCGAACGGCGCCTCGGCCTCGCGCCGGGGCACCCCGTGGCCGGCCAGCACCCGCTCCAGGCGGGTCCACGCGGCGATCACGGCGCGGCGGGGGTCGGCCTCGCCCAGCACGTCGTCGATGGCGTCGTCCAGGACCGCCTGGAGCCGCGCCAGCGACAGCCCCCCGGAGCGCGCGCGGTGCGGGCGCAGGAACCACCAGGCCAGCACGGCGCCGGCGACCAGCAGGCCGACGACGATGCCGGCGGCCACCCAGTCGAAGCCGGGCGGGGCGCCGCCGGCGCGGCCCTGTCCGGCCAGCGCGGCCGGCGGCCGGCCGGCGCCACCACCGAGCAGGAGGTTCTGGCCCGTCCCGAGGTGGCCGGTGCTCCGGAGCCAGATCGCCACGGCGGCCAGCAGCACCGCGGAGAGCACTGTGCTCATGACCCGGCGCTGGCGCGGCGGCAGCGCGGGCAGCTCCTCGTTGGGCCGGGGCCACAGCGCCCAGACGATGACCAGCAGGGTCACCAGCACGAAAACCGCGAACAGGTACGTCCCGACGTCCAGCAGCAGGCGGGTCAGGTCGCCGCGCACCGGCAGGACGCCGCCGCTGGCCTCGGGCCGGCTGGCCAGCGCGACGACCGGGAGCAGCAGCGCCACGACGAGCACCGCCACCAGGGCCCCGCCCGCCCACCGCGCGCGGCTCGGTTCCACGCACGGAGTCTAAGGGAGGGCGGGCCGGATCTATCATCGCCGGCATGAGAGCAGCGGTCCTGTACCAGCCGGGCGAGCCCCTGCGCGTCGAGGACGTCGAGCTCGGCGCGCCCCGCGCGGGCGAGGTGCGCGTGCGCGTGGCGGCCGCGGGCGTCTGCCACAGCGACTACCACTACATGCGCGGCGACCTGGCCGGCAACCTGCCGGTCGTGCTCGGCCACGAGGGGGCCGGCGTCGTCGAGGAGGTCGGCCCCGGCGTGACGTCGGTGCGTCCGGGCGACCACGTGGTGCTGCTCTGGCGCACGAGCTGCGGCCGGTGCGAGTACTGCAGCCGGGGCCGGCCGGCGCTGTGCCGTGAGGGCTCGGCCGTGCGGAACAGCGGGCGCATGCCGGACGGCACGTCGCGCCTGAGCCGTGATGGCATGGAGATCCGGCACTTCCTCGGCGTCTCCTGCTTCGCCGAGCAGACGGTCTGCCAGGAGCAGTCGGTGCTCAAGATGCCCGAGGACGTGCCGCTGCCGATCGGCGCCGTCGCCGGCTGCGCGGTGATGACCGGCGTCGGGGCGGTCGTCAACACCGCTGGCGTGGAGCCCGGCAGCACCGTGCTGGTCGTGGGCGCGGGCGGCGTCGGGCTGTGCGCGATCATGGGCGGCGTCCTGGCCGGCGCGGCGCGGATCATCGCGGCCGACCTCAACCCCGGCCGGCTGGAGCTGGCGACGTCCTTCGGCGCCACGGACGTCGTGGACGCGTCGCAGGAGGACGTCGTCGGGGCGGTCAAGGAGCTGACCGGGGGCGGCGTGGACTACTCGTTCGAGGTGATCGGCCTGCCCGCGACGGTGGTGCAGGCGGTGGGCGCGCTCCGGCAGGGCGGCACGGCGGTCGCCATCGGCCTGGCGCCGGTCGGCCAGCCGGCACCGGTGGACCTGAACGACCTGGTCCGCTCGGAGAAGACGCTCAAGGGATCGATCTACGGCTCGACGCGGCCGCAGGCCGACTTCCCGCGCCTGTTCGAGCTGTACCGGCGGGGCCGCCTCCCGCTGGACCGCCTGGTCACGAAGGAATGGCCGCTGCACCAGATCAACGAGGCGTACGAGGGGCTGATCGCCGGCACGGAGGCGCGCGCGGTCCTCGTGCCGTAGGCGGGTCGGAGGCGGGCGCCGGGCCGGCGCCCGCCTCCGGTCGTCCGGCGACGGGGGTCAGTCCTGGCCGTTCCCGTCGTCGGCGCCGCCGGCCACCCGGTTCGTGAAGATGTCAGTCGGGTCGAGGCCGCCGGTGGGGGCCCCGGTCGGGTTGGCGA
>VBJR01000379.1:5126-29926 GCA_005880175.1 Chloroflexota bacterium | reverse complement strand
AGACGGCCGAGAAGCCGCCGGTCCTGGGGCTGGCCACGATCGCGTTGTAATCGCCGACGAAGAAGCCGCCGGCCCGCGGCGCGGCCAGGAAGTTGAACGGCCGGGACACCTGCGTCTCGCGGTCGAAGTCGAACGACGGCCCGCTCGCCACGCGCACGAACGTGGTCGTGGGCAGGACCGAGGCCGGGGCGCTGCCGATGTTCCGGAAGTCCTGGAACAGGACCGCGACCTGGCCGTCGCGGTTGACGGCGACGGAGGCGTTGAACGCGGCCGGGTCGCCCTTGGGGCTGACCAGCGTGGGCGCCGTCCACGAGCCGGTCCGCCCCAGCGGGTCGCCCGACGTGGAGATGACGACCTGGTCGTTCGCCCCGCCGTTGAACCGGGCGTCCTGCCAGACCACGTACAGGCGGCCCGTCCTCGGGTCGATGGCGGGCTCCGGCAGGATGTCGCCGGTCCGGAACTGGTTGTTGGGGTTGCGCGGGTCCACGACCCCACCGCGGCCGGCCTGCAGCGCGGCCGTGTCGATGTCGCCGATCCGCTGCGGCTGGCTCCACGTCACGCCGTGGTCCAGCGAGAACTCCTGATCCGCGTGGAGCCCGCCGTTGACGTCGATGAAGTCGAAGAAGTCGAACAGCGTGTCCGTCCGCGGGTTGGCGACGATGACGTTGCCGATCGTCTGCTCGTTGACCGCGACCGGCACGATCACCCGCGCCGTCTCCCAGGTCCGGCCCCCGTCGGTCGTCCGGGAGAGGAACGTCGGCCCGACGGTGCAGACCGGGGCCGCGTTGGCCGCGAAGGCGCCCGCCACCGCCGGATGGTCGTCGAACTCGGGGGCGTGGCGCGGGGCGCTGGCGGCGCCGCACGGCACGATCGAGATCCGGTCCCACACGCCGTACGCGAAGCCCGGCAGCCGCGGGTCGGCCGTGATGGAGTTCTTGTCGTCCACGGGCACGGTCGGGTCGCTGGCCGAGTCGTCGATCTGGAGCCGCAGGTTCTGCCAGGTGCGGCCGCCGTCCACCGACGTGACCGCGGCCACGCCGTTGTGGTTGTCGTTGGCGTTGAACACGAGGCCCTGGTTGTACGCCTTGCCGTCCGGCCCGATCGAGACCCACGGGTCCGACGCCCGGTCGAACGGGGCCACCTGCGTCCCGGACGAGGCCGCGCAGGCGCTGTACGGCAGCACGCTGTCGTGCCAGCTGCGGCCGCCGTCCGCCGACCAGCCGGCGACCAGGCCCTTGGAGCCGCCGTCGCTCCAGCGGTCCTGCTGCCAGGTCGCCACGAGGTTGCGCGTGGCGGCCGGGTTCTCGGCGATGAACGGTTCGACCTCGGCGTTCGGGTTGTTGACGCCGCCGAAGGCGGGATCGGCGCCGACGCCCACGCAGGCGGCGAACGGGTCGCCGCGGGAGGCCAGCACCCGGCCTCCGACCCCCGCCGCGGACGCCGGAGCCGCGAATGCGAACGCGAGCAGTGCCGCGAACGCGCCGGAAAGCGCGATTCGTCGCATGGAGCACCCTCCTCTTCTCTCTCGAGCCACCGTAGCCAGGGCTCACGGCGCTGCCCGCGCCGCGACCGTTCGGGAAGGGTAGACCCGACCGACGGCGGGTGCCAACCCCGGTACTGGGGTTCAGCCCAGGATCGACCCCGTGCGCCAGGCCGCCGGCGGGATGCCCACGAGGCGGCCCTCGTGCGGGACCCGACCGGTCATGAGGTCGCGGTAGAAGGGCGTCCAGCCCTCGTCCGCGGTCGACTCGTAGCCGGCCCGGCCGCCGCCGTCGGCGTCGTTCGGCGGCATCTCGAAGCCGCGCCGGGCGAAGTGGTCGCAGACCCCGTGCAGCCACTCGTGGAGCCAGACCTCGCCCACGACCGGGTGCGACCAGATGGCCTCGCTGGCGTTCGCGACCGTGGCGTACGTGGCGCCGTTCGACCACTCGGTGGCGCGGATGGCCAGGCCCCAGCCGCCGGTCCGCACCTCGGCGCCGGTGGCGAGGTCCCGCTGCGGCCACAGCACGAACAACGAGTCCACCGCGCCCACCGGCGCCAGCCGGTCCAGCTCCGGCCGGACGTCGGTCGGCGACGGCCAGCGCATGTCCTCGCCCATCGGCGTCAGCGTGAACAGCGGCCGGTCCACGTGGGCCACGTCGTACGCCACGCCCACCTCGCCGCCGGACAGCTCGGTGGCCAGCGCCGGGAAGCGGCGGAACGAGTCCACGCCGGCGGCCACCTCGGCAGCCGAGAGCGTGTGCCGGAACTCCCCCGGCAGGTCGATCGCGGCGAACACGAGCAGCAGCGCGCGCCAGGTGATCACGGCAGGCTGCCCCACCGCGGGTGCGGCATCGTGCCCGCCCGCCAGTACATGCCGCCGTACCGGTGCATCAGCTCCTCGTCGACCATCAGCCGGCGCAGGTACGCGGGGTCGTCGTGGTAGCGGAGCAGGATCTCATTGACCTGCGCCTCGCTGTACCGCTCGGCGGGCCGGAAGTGATCGGCCAGCCAGCGCAGGATGACCAGCCGCTTCTTGCGCCTCGCCGGCACCTGCTTCAGGCGGCCGCCGTCCATGAAGACGGCGAGCACGCGTTCCTCCCACGGCTCGTTCACTGGTGCCCTCAATTGTGGGGCCGGCCGGAGAGACCAGGGCAGCCGGTCAGGCGGTCCTGACGGCGCGGACGACGAGCCGGCGGACGTACCCGCTGCCGTGCGCGTACGAGCCGGCGCAGGTGATCAGCGTCACCTCGTCCGTCCGGTCGGTCGCCAGCACGCTGGCCATCGGGATGTCGCGCACCGTGTAGTCCCAGTGCTGCGTGACGCGGTACCGGATCTCGGTCTGCTCCGGGCTGACCACGTCGATCACGTCGCCGGTGACGAGCTGGTCGAGGTGCCAGAAGATCGCGGGGTTGCCCACCTGGCCGAAGTCCAGGTGGCCCGCGAAGACGGCGTTGCTGCCCGCGCCCGGCCGCGCCGTGAAGCGGTACCAGGCCGCGTCGGCGCCGCGGTCCGGAGCCTCCATGACGTTGTGGGCGTCCACGCCCTTGACCTCGAGGTCGCGGTGGGCAGCGGCTTCCACCACGCCTCCGGCGTCGGGCTGGCGTCCGGCGGCGCGACGGGCGGGCGGGCGCCGTTCGCGACCGGCGCGGGGGTGGCGGGCCGGGACGGCTGGAGCCGGGCCGCCAGCAGGCCCGCGCCCAGTCCGGCGGCCAGCACGAGGGCCGCCATCGCCGCCCAGACGGGACGCCGCATCATCCAGTCAGGCATGGGAAGGCATACAGGATAACTGTCGGGTCTTCGTAACCGGGTACGGTAGTACCCGTCGTTAGGCGAAGCCGCACAACGTTGACCAGGGGGATATTCGATGATCCGACGATTGCTGGTGGCCGCACTGACCACGGGCGCTGTCGCGGCCGCGGCCTGCGGTGGCGGCTCGGGCTCGGGATCCGGTTCCGGATCTGGCTCGGGCTCCACGACGGCCACTTCGGCGCCGGCCGCCCAGACGGTCACCTTCACGGAGACCGAGTTCAAGATCGACACGCCCTCCACCACGCTGAAGGCGGGCAGCTACACGTTCGACGTCGAGAACAAGGGCTCGTTCCCGCACGACCTGCACATCCTGACCCCCGACGGGAGCGAGGTCGCGGGAACCAGCGTGATCCAGCCCGGTGGCAACGCGTCGCTCCAGATCACTCTGAAGGCCGGCACTTACATGATGAAGTGCAACGTCGACAGCCATGCCGCCCGCGGCATGCAGGGAACGCTCACCGTCAACTAGCGAGCGCCGGCCGCTCTCTCCCGGCCCGGCGGCCGGGAGAGAGCGTCAGCCCATCCCGCGCCGGACCATCCGGACCGCGAGCTCCTCGTACTGCGTGGCGAGCTCGTCCGCGCCGATCGGCCCGGTCGGCTTCCACCACGTCGTGACGTAGTCGCACATCGACAGGATCGCGAACGCGGTCGCGGTCACGTCGAGCTGGCGGAAGCAGCCGCGGGCCATGCCCTCGCGCAGGGTGCCGCGGAGCAGGTCGAGGTGGCTGCGCTGGGCCGCGACCAGCTTGGCCTGCTCCTCCTCGCTGAGGAACTGGGCGAGCTGGCGGGCGCCGAAGATCGCCTCGTACGGTCCGATCCGGGGCTGGTCCACCCCGCGCCGGACGTGCGCCCGGACGAGCTGCCGCAGCTTGTCCTCGGGCTCCGGCCCGACCACGTCCGCCTCGATCGCTCCCAGGAAGTCGATGAACATGCGGCGCAGCAGCGCGTGCAGGATCGCCTGCTTGGACGGGAAGTACCAGTACAGCGCGGGCGGGGTCATGCCCACCGAGCCGGCGATCGCGCGCAGGCTGGTGCTCGCGTAGCCGCGCTCTCCGAACAGCGCCGCGGCCGCCAGCAGGATGCGACCACGGGTGTCGGAGTCCTCCGACGGGCCGCCCAGGCCCATCTCGATCACGCGGGCGTTCCGTCGCGAACGCGAATCAGCACCACGATTCTCTCCTCCGCTCTCTCTCTTCGCCGGCCCCGTCCCGGTCACCCTCATGATGCCGCAGCGTCCGTCGAAACGTATCAACGACACCCGCGTGCCCCTGGTCAGGAGGCGGTCCGGCGGCGGCGGAACTGGCGCGCCTTGGCCCGGTTGCCGCACACCTCCATCGAGCACCAGTGGCCGGACCGGTTCCGCGAGCGGTCGTAGAAGGCCCACAGACAGGTGCCCTCCGCGCACACCTTGAGCCGGCTCCACGTGCCCGCGGTCATGGCCTCGGCCACGGCGGCGAGCACCCGGCCCAGCGCGCCGGCCGCGCCGGGAGCGGCCGGCTCCAGCGTCACCCCGCCGCCGGGCAGGAAGCGCGGGCGCAGGCGGCTGTCCGCGGCGGCGCGGTCGAGCAGGGCCACGTCGCCGGGGTCGAGCGGGCCCCCGTTGTTGGCGAGGAGCAGCCGGCGGAGCGCCTCGCGGAGCGCCAACGCCCGCGCGTGGTCGGCTTGGCCGACCGGCTCCCCGTCCAGCAGCCGCCGCTCGCCGAGCCAGGCGGCCAGGGCCTCAGCGGTCGGGATCGCCTCCCGGTCCGGGTCGAGCTCGCGCGTGTTGACGAAGTCCTGCACCAGCCCGAGGGTCCCGGGAGCACGGTTCGGCACGGCACCCCAACGCTACAACGGCTCCTCGAGCAGCCTCAGCGTCGACTCCGGCAGCGCGCCTCCCCTGAGCCGGTGCAGCTCGCGGCCGCGCTTGAAGAAGACCAGCGTCGGGAACACCGTGACGCCGTGGCGCCGGACGGCCTCGGGCGCGTCGCCGGCCTCGACGGCCACGATCGCGCACACGACCAGGACCAGCCGCTCCTCGCGGCGGAGCAGGTCGTCCAGCTCCGCCGCCGTGACGTCCGCGAGTCCGGTCAGCTCAGCCGCTCGACGATCATCGCCATCCCCTGGCCGCCGCCGACGCACATCGTCTCCAGGCCGTACGTCCTGTCCAGGGTCCTCAGGTCGTTCAGCAGGGTGCAGAGGATGCGGGCGCCGGTCATCCCGAACGGGTGCCCGAGCGCGATCGCGCCGCCGTGCGGGTTGAGCTTGTCGCTGAACGGGTCGATGCCGAGCCCGCGCGCGCTGGGGATCACCTGCGCCGCGAACGCCTCGTTGATCTCGACCACGTCCACGTCGTCGATCGTCATGCCGGCCCGCTTGAGCGCCTGCTTGCTGGCCTCGATCGGGCCCAGGCCCATGATCTCCGGCTCGAGCGCCGTCACGCCGGTCGAGACGATCCGCGCCAGCGGGGTGAGGCCGAGCTCCTTCGCCCGCGTGTCGGACATGACGAGCACCGCCGCGGCGCCGTCGTTCAGCGGGCAGGCGTTGCCGGCCGTGACCCGGCCGTTCTCGCGGAACGCCGGCTGCAGCGTGGCCAGCACCTCCACCGTGGTGCCGGGCCGGGGGCCGTCGTCCTTCGCGAACAGCTCGCCGTTGGGCAGCGGCACGGGGACGATCTCACGGTCGAAGAAGCCGTCGTCGCGCGCCTTGTAGATGTCGGGGTACTCCTCGGCGTTGCCGGGCAGGAGCCGCGGGTTGCGGGCGGTCGGAATGTCCGACGAGCCGTTGCCGAACCGGGAGACGCACTCGACGCCGACGGAGAGGAACGTGTCGCCCTCGCCCGCCTTGATCGCGTGGTACGCCATCCGGGTCGTCTGCAGGGAGGACGAGCAGTAGCGGGTGATGGTGCAGCCGGGCGTGTCCAGGCGGGCCAGGATGCTGACCGCGCGGCCCAGGTTGAAGCCCTGCTCGCCCCCGGGCAGTCCGCAGCCGCAGATCAGGTCCTCGATCATCTCGGGCTCGACCTGGGGCACCTGTTCCAGCACCTTGCCGACCACATAGGCGGCCAGGTCGTCGGCCCGCATGTCGACCAGGTGCCCCTTGAAGGCGCGCCCGATCGGCGACCGGCCCGCCGCGACGATGACTGCTTCCGGCATCGCATCTCCTCCTGAGTGGGGCACGGAGCGAATGCCGCACCGCGTCACCATGAGTGTACGTGGGTCCCGGTACTTGGGCGTACGGCGAATCGGGCCGCGGCTGAGGGTGGTCTGGCGCCAAACCGCCTATTCGGGCGCTCGTGAATGCGTCATGTGGCGCCAAAAACGACATGCCGGGGCACCAGAGAGGACGAGAATGGGGAAGAGCTGGGCGTCGGCCGGCCACGCGTCCTACCCTCCGGCTCATTCGCTCCCGCTCTGCCATGTGGGCAGGCAAGCCGCTGGCACCCCGGCACCCATCCTCGACAGCCGCTCGGCGGCTGTCGAGGATGGGCCCCTGCCGGCTGGCGTCGTGATGCACGCCGGGAGCGGACTGGGGCGTGCGGCGATCGCAGGTGTGCCGCTGTCGGCCCGTAGCCGTGCGGGGAAACGCTGAAGTATCGACAGTTCAACGTCTCCCCGGATCCGGACACGTGCAAGTGTCGATAGTTCAACGGTTCCGCCCCCGCGGATTGTTCAGGGGAAACGACGCGCTGTCACCCTGGCATGCTCGTCGACGCTAGCCGGCAGGGCCCCATCCTGGCCGGGCGCCGGGACCGCCTGGCCAGTGATGGGAAGGTCCAGCGCCCGGCCAGGATGGGTGCCGGGGCGCCAGCGGCCCTGCCTGAGTCATCCATGGCGAAGGGGAGGCGCCTGAGGCCGGAGGCTTGGCCAGGGTCGTCCCCCGCCGTCCAGCCCTCCCCCGGCTCCTTCCGCACGAGCGACGAGGCCAGCCCATGGGTCCCGGTTATGCTGACGCGCTGTCAGCGATGGATCGTGAGTACGTTCGCCGGTGGAGCCGGGCCCTGGGCCGGGAGATGGAGCTGCTCCGCTTCGGGCACGCCGGCCAGCCGGTGGTCGCCTTCCCGACGTCGATGGGCCGGTTCTTCCAGTGGGAGGACTTCGGCCTGATCGGCGCCCTCAACTGGCGCCTGGCCGCGGGCGGGCTGCAGCTGTGGTGCCTCGACAGCGTGGACGAGGAGTCCTGGTACGCGAAGGAGCGGTCGCCCGAGGACCGGGTGGAGCGCCACCTGGAGTACGAGCGGTACGTCCTGGACGAGGTGCTGCCCGACCTGCCGGGGCCGCCCGTGCTGGCCGGGGCGTCGTTCGGCGCGTTCCACTCGGTGCTGCTGTGCCTGCGCCACCCGGACCGGTTCCAGGGCTGGATCGGGCTGTCCGGGGTGTACGACAACAGCCGGTGGCTCGACGGCTACACGTCCGACGACACATACCTGACGAACCCGCTCGCGTTCCTGCCCGAGCTGACGGACGAGCGCTACCTGGCGCCCCTGCGGGCGATGCGGCCGGCGGTGGTGGCCACCGGCAGCGAGGACGACAACGTGCGCGACTCGGTGGCGCTGGCCGAGCACCTGCAGGCCAGGGGCGTGGACGTGCGCCTGGACCTCTGGCCCGGCTGGCAGCACGACTGGCCGTACTGGCGCCGCATGCTCGACTCGTACCTGTAGCGGCCCGAGACGATGAGAACGGGGCCCGAGGACGTTGAAGTGTCGACACTTCAACCTCTCCGCACCTCCTGAGAAGTGCACGTATCGACACTTCAACGCTTCCGCCCACGGCGGTTTCCCGTGGCGAAGGGGAGGCGTCTGAGGCCGGAGGCTCGGCCCGTGTCGCCACTCCGCCGCCCATCGTCCCGCCTGCGCGAGCGCCGCCTGTAAAGGCTGGCGGACAGGCCGTTCTTCGGGTACGGTGCCCGCATGAGGGCATCCGGCAACCGCCGCGTCGGCCTCCTGGTGGGCCGCGAGAACACGTTCCCGCAGCGCTTCCTCGACGCCGTCTGCGAGCGCGGGCGAGAGCACGGCGTCACCGCGGAGCTGGCCCTCCTGGGGGGCACGGCCGAGCTCGAGGAGCCGGCCTACGCGGTCCTGGTGGACCGGATCTCCCACGAGGTCCCGTACTACCGCGCGTACCTCAAGAGCGCGGCGCTGCTGGGCGCGGTCGTGGTCAACGACCCGTTCTGGTGGGAGGCCGACGAGAAGTTCTTCGAGTGCACCCTCGCCCGCCGCCTGGGGGTGGCCGTGCCCCGGACCGTCGTGCTCCCGAACAAGGAGTACATCCCCGGCATCGACCACCAGCTGTCGCTCCGCAACCTGCGCTACCCGCTCGACTGGGAGGCGGTCACCCGCTACACCGGCCTGCCCGCGGTGCTCAAGCCGAACACGGGCGGCGGCTGGAAGGACGTATCGATCGTCTCGTCCATCCCCGAGCTCGTCGCGGCGTACGACGGCAGCGGCGAGAAGACGATGATCCTGCAGGAGTTCATCGACTGGGACGACTACGTCCGCTGCATCTGCATCGGGCGCGAGCACGTCCTGCCCCTCCGCTACGACCCCCGGTCGCCGTTCGAGCGCCGCTACGTGATCGACCGGCCGCCGGAGGGCGAGCTGCGCCGGCGCGCGATCGCGGACGCGGGCCGGCTGGTGCAGGCGCTCGGCTACGACATGGACACGGTCGAGTTCGCGGTCCGCGACGGCACGCTGTACGCGATCGACTTCCTCAACCCGGCGCCCGACTTCGACGACTTCTCGATCAAGTCCGAGGCGTTCGCCTGGGTGCTGGAGCACATGGCGGACCTGGTCATCGGCTACGCGCTGGGCGCCGCGGAGCCGCCCTGGCGCGGCGAGCACCGGTGGTGGAAGCATGTCGACGGCCCCCTCGCCGACGCCTGATCCGGTCGCGGCATACCACGCGCTGCTGGAGGACGGGGCGCTGGCCGACGCCAGCGCCGAGCGGCTGCGGGAGGCCCAGCGGCGCCGGGGCCTGACGTTCGGCGACCGCCCGCTGTCGATCGCGCTGCGGCCCAACCTGCTGAGCCGCGAGCGCTACGACCGGTCGGTGGCGGCCGCGCACGCGGTCTACGGCGCCCTGGCGGCGCTGGAGCGGGCGCTGGTGGCCGACACGGGCCTGCGCGCCCAGCTCGACCTCGAGCCGGAGGAGGAGCGGCTGGCGCTGGCCGACCCCGGCTGCCGCTCCTCGTCGCCGTCCTCCCGGCTGGACAGCTTCTTCGGCGACCGGGTGCGCTACGTCGAGTACAACGCCGAGTCGCCGGCCGGCATGGCGTACGAGGACAACCTGGCCGAGGTGTTCCGCGAGCTGCCGGTGATGCGCGAGTTCCGGCGCTGGTTCCGGCTGCGCTCGCTCCCCGTCCGCCGGCGCCAGCTCGACGCCATGCTGCGCGCGTTCGCCGACTGGCGCGCCGGCGAGGACCCCGTCGTCGCGATCGTGGACTGGACCGGGCTGCCCACGGCGACCGAGTTCGAGCTGTTCGGAGCGTTCTTCGCGTCGCGCGGCGTGCCGGCGGTGATCTGCGACCCTCGCGAGCTGGAGCTGCGCCGGGGCCGGCTGCACGCGGCCGGGCGGCCGGTCAACCTCGTGTACCGCCGGGTGCTGACGAGCGAGCTGCTGGCGCGCCGGGACGAGGTGCGCGCCTTCCTCGAGGCGTACGTCGCGGGGGCGGCCTGCGTCGTCAACACGTTCCGGGCCAAGCTGCTGCACAAGAAGATGAGCCTGGCCCTGCTCTCGGACGAGCGGTGGGCGGCGCTCTACACGGCGGACCAGCGGGCCGCCATCGAGCGCCACGTGCCCTGGACGCGCCGGGTCACGGACGGGCCCGCCACCCGCCACGGCCGCCAGCTGCCGGACCTCCTCGCCCACTGCGCCGGCCACCGCGAGGAGCTCGTGCTCAAGCCCAACGACGAGTACGGAGGGAAGGGCGTGGTCCTGGGCTGGACGGTCGGCCAGGTCGAGTGGGAGCAGGCGCTGGAGGTCGCCGCGACCCGGTCGTACGTGGTGCAGGAGGCCGTCGAGGTGCCCCGGCAGCCGTTCCCGGTCGCGCTGGACGGCGTGCGCATGCTGGACCTCGCCATCGACCTGGACCCGTACCTGTTCGACGGCCGGCCCGGCGGCTGCCTGACCCGCCTCAGCTCGTCGGCGCTGCTCAACGTGACGGCCGGCGCCGGCAGCATCGTGCCCACGTACGTGGTGGAGGGGACCCGATGACCGACCGGTGGCTGATCTGTCTGAGTGAGGTGAAGCACGAAGGCACGAAGTACACGAAGACACACGAAGACGCGAGACGAGCCCAGGCCTGCACTGCGCCGCGGACGGCGCGATCCCTGACGAGTTGGACGCCGTCCTGGGCGACTCTCACGTCGACTTCGCGACAACGACCGCGCCAACAGGGACCTCGACGCCCGGCGACAGGAGTCGGGCCACGCCCTTCGTGCGTCTTCGTGACCTTTGTGCCTTCGTGCTTCAGCCCAGTTGGCCAGGTCACGTGCGGCCCGATGCGACCAGTCGTTGCCGACCCGACCCACGAGGGAAAGGGGACCCGATGACCGACCGGTGGCTGACGATCGGCATCGAGGAGGAGTACCAGATCGTGGACGAGAGCGGCCAGCTGAAGGCGCACATCGAGCGCCTGCTGACGGCCGCCGAGGGCGAGACGATCGGCGACGCGTTCCGGGCCGAGATGATCCAGTCGGTCGTGGAGGCCGGCACGGGCATCTGCGAGGGCGTCGAGCAGGCCCGCCAGGAGCTGGGCCGGCTGCGGGGCACGCTGGCGCGCCTCCTGCGGCCGGACGGGCTGCGCATCGCCTGCGCCGGCACGCACCCGTTCTCGCTGTGGCAGGAGCAGCAGATCACGGACAAGGAGCGGTACCGCGAGCTGGAGGAGCAGCTCCAAGACGTGATCCGCTCGATCCTGATCTTCGGCCTCCACGTGCACGTCGGCATCCCCGACCAGGAGCGGCGGATCGAGCTGATGAACGAGGCGCGGTACTTCCTCCCCCACCTCCTGGCACTGTCGACGTCCAGCCCGTTCTGGTCCGGCCGCGACACGGGCCTGAGCTCGTATCGCAGCGTCGTCTGGTCGCGGTTCCCACGCACCGGCATCCCGCCCGAGTTCACGTCGTACGACGAGTACGACAACTACCTGGAGCTGCTGGTGAAGACGGGCAGCATCGACGACGGCACCAAGATCTGGTGGGACCTGCGCGCGCATCCCCTCCACCCCACGCTGGAGTTCCGGTGCTGCGACCAGACGACGCGCCTGGACGAGACGATCTGCATGGCGGCGCTGATCCAGGCCATCTGCGCGAAGCTGCTGCGGCTGCGCGAGCGCAACCTGGGCTTCCGCAAGTACATGCCGGCGCTGGTGGCCGAGAACAAGTGGCGGGCGATGCGCTACGGGATCGAGGGCAGCCTGATCGACTTCGGCAAACAGGCGGAGGTGCCGATGCGCGACCTCGCGCTCGAGCTGCTGGAGTTCGTCGACGACGTGGTGGACGAGCTGGGCTCCCGCGCGGCGGTCGAGCACGTGCACACGATCCTGGCCGAGGGCACGAGCTCGGACCGCCAGCGCCGAACCCACAGCGACACGGGCAGCCTCGCGCGGGTGGTGGACCACCTGTGCGAGGAGACGGTGGCGTAGCCCCTCCCCCTCCCGAGTCGGAAGGGGGAGGGCTTCCCCTCTCAGGCCCGGCGGCTGGCCGCCGGCTGCGCCACCAGGCCGTCCACGAAGTCGAGCCGGTTGGCGGCGCTGACGATCGCCCGCAGCGAGGCCGCCAGGATGTCGTGGTGGAGGCCCGCCCCCCACGTCACCCGGCCCACCGGCGACTCGACCTCCACATAGGCGGCCGCCGAGGCGTCCGACCCCGCCGTGAGCGCGTGCTCGTGGTAGTCCACCACCCGCAGCTTCAGCCCGCACGCGTTGGACAACGCCGTCGTGAACGCGGCGATCGGGCCGTTGCCGGTGCCCGAGATCCGGTACTCGACCTCCTGCCACCGGATCCGCGCGGTCACGGTCGTGTGCTCCTCCGGGCCGCCGTGGTGCCGCGTCTCGTGCTCCAGCAGCTCCAGCGGGCCCTCGGTGTCCAGGTAGGCGCCCCGGAACGCGTCCCAGATCTGGGACGGCGAGACCTCGCCCTCCGTCGCCTCCGCCAGCCGCTGGATCACCTGCATGAACTCGATCTGCATCCGCCGCGGCAGCGACAGGTGGTAGTCCTGGTCCAGGATGTACGCCACGCCGCCCTTGCCGGACTGGCTGTTCACCCGGATGATCGCCTCGTACGTGCGGCCCACGTCGTGCGGGTCGATCAGCAGGTACGGCACCTCCCAGAGCGTCGCGCCGCTGGACGTCATCTCGTCCATGCCCTTCTTGATCGCGTCCTGGTGCGACCCCGAGAACGCCGTGTAGACCAGGTCGCCCACGTACGGGTGGCGCGGGTCGATCGGCAGCTGGTTGCACGTCTCCACAACGCGGCGGCAGTCGTCGATCCGGGAGATGTCCAGGCCCGGGTCCACGCCCTGGCAGAACAGGTTCAGCGCCAGCGTGACGATGTCCACGTTGCCGGTCCGCTCGCCGTTGCCGAACAGCGTGCCCTCGACGCGCTCGGCGCCCGCCATCACCGCCAGCTCCGACGCGGCGACCGCGCAGCCCCGGTCGTTGTGCGTGTGCACGCTGAGGATGAAGCAGTCGCGGTGCGCGAAGTTGCGGTGGCACCACTCGATCTGGTCCGCGTGCACGTTCGGCGTGCTCATCTCGACGGTGTTGGGCAGGTTGATGATCATCCGCCGGTCGGGCGCCGGCTCCCAGACGTCCATCACGGCCTCGCAGATGTCCTTCGCGAAGTCGAGCTCCGTGCCCATGAAGCTCTCGGGCGAGTACTCCAGCGTCACGTCGGTGCCCGCCAGACCCGGCACCAGCGACTTGATCCGGCGCGCGCCCGTGACGGCGATGTCGCGGATGCCGGCCTGGTCGAGCCGGAACACGACCCGCCGCTGCAGCTCCGAGGTCGAGTTGTACAGGTGGACGATCGCCCGCCGCGCGCCGCGGATGCTGTCGATCGTCCGGTCGATCTGCTCGTCGCGGCTCTGCGTGAGGACCTGGATCACGACGTCCTCGGGGATCAGGTCCTTCTCGATCAGCATGCGCACGAAGTCGTAGTCCGGCTGTGACGCCGCCGGGAAGCCGACCTCGATCTCCTTGAAGCCCATCCGCACGAGCAGCTCGAACATGCGCCGCTTGCGGTGAACGTCCATCGGGTTGACGAGCGCCTGGTTGCCGTCCCGCAGGTCCACGCTGCACCAGATCGGCGCCTGCGAGATCACGCGGCCCGGCCACTGCCGGTCCGGAAGGTCCACCCGCGGCGACGGCCGATACTTCCAGACCGGCATCCCGGCCGCTACGTCGACGCCATCCTCACTGCTCATGTACAGCCACCTCTCTGGACATCGCGACCGGGCCCGAGCGCGCGAGCTCCACGATCCCGTAGGGACGCAGGAGCCCGAGGAACCGCTCGACCCGGTCGAACTCGCCGGACACCTCGACGATCACGTGCGTCTCGCCCGCGTCCACGACGCGGCCGCCGAACCGGTCCACCTCCGCGACCGCGCGGTCGCGCTCCGGACCCGTGACCGCCAGCTTCACGAGCGCCAGCTCCCGGCTCAGCCGGGGCGACTCGGTCAGGTCCTCGACCTCGATCACCTCGATCAGCCGGTCGAGCTGCTTGGCGACCTGGTCGACCTCGGCGTAGCCGGCGTCGACGGTCAGCGTCCTGGATGTTGAAGCCGCGGCGCCGGACCATCCCGGCGACCCGGGTCAGGACGCCGGGGTGGTCCTCGACCACCGCGGTCAGGATCCGCAGGCTGGACAGCGGCTCGGCGCTAGGCATACTCATCGGGCAGCTCCGTGAAGTCGTTCAGCCCCTTGCCGAGGGGCACGATGGGATAGACGTTGGCGTCGGGGTCGATCCGGAAGTCGATCAGCACGGGGCCGGGCGTGCGCTCCGCGAAGTCGAACGCCGCGCGCATGTCCTCCATCCGCTCGACACACAGGCCGGGCAGGCCGTACGCGTCGGCCAGCTTGACGAAGTCCGGCATCTCGGTCAGGTCCACCTCGGAGCGGACGCCGCCGTAGAAGTCGTCCTGGAACTGGCGGACCATGCCCAGCGAGAAGTTGTTGAGCAGGACGATCTTGACGTCCAGCTTGTGCTTGACGGCGACGGACAGCTCCTGCGCCGTCATCACGAACCCGCCCTCGCCCGCGACGCACCACACCGCCTTCTCGGGCCGCGCGAACTTGGCGCCGATGGCGGCCGGGAACGCGAAGCCCATCGTGCCGGCGCCGCCGGAGTTGATGAACAGGCCCGGCCGGGTGTAGTTCCACCAGAGCGCGGCCCAGATCTGGTTCTGGCCGACGTCGGCCACGACGATCGCGTCGTCGTCGCAGCGCCGGTACATCTCGATCATCACGTCCTGCGGCTGCAGGTGGCCGTTGGAGTGCGCGTACTTGAGCGGGTGCTCCTCGCGCCAGCGATCGACCTGCGTCAGCCAGGGCCGGCGGCACTCCGGCTGCGGCTCCCGGACGTACGGCAGCATCTCGCGCAGCGCGGTCTTCGCGTCCGCCACCACCTCCATGTGCGGGCGGACGTTCTTGCCCATCTCGGACGGGTCGATGTCCACGTGGATGAACGTCTCGACGTTCGGCGCCCACTCGGACAGCTTCGCCGTGACGCGGTCGTCCACCCGCATCCCGACCATCATCAGCAGGTCCGCGTTCTGGACCGCCTTGATGTTCCAGCCCGTGCCCATGAACCCGGTCATGTGCAGCGACAGCGGGTGCCGCACGGGGAAGGCGCCGACGCCCAGCAGGGTGGTGCCGGTCGGCGTGACGCTGCGCTCGGCCAGCGCGATCAGCTCCTCCTGGCCGCCGCTCAGGATCACGCCGTGGCCGGCCAGGATCACCGGCCGCTCCGCCCGGGACAGCGCGTCGGCCGCCTCGCGGACCCGGCTCAGGTCGGGCGTGAACGCGGGCCGGTAGCCGGGCAGATCCACCCGCGTCGGCCAGACCGGCTCGCAGGACGCCTGCTGCACGTCCTTGCAGATGTCGATCAGCACCGGGCCCGGGCGCCCGGTCGTGGCGACGTAGAAGGCCTCGTGGATGACGCGGGCGATGTCCTCGACGCGCGTCAGCATGTAGTTGTGCTTCGTGACCGGCATGCTGCAGCCGATCACGTCGGACTCCTGGAACGCGTCACGGCCGACGAGCGTGGTGTTCTGCTGGCCGGTGATCGCGACCATGGGCACGGAGTCCATGTACGCGGTGGCCAGACCCGTGATCGTGTTCAGCGCGCCGGGGCCGCTGGTCGCGAACACCACGCCCGGCTTGCCACAGGCGCGCGCGTAGCCGTCGGCCATGTGCGTCGCGCCCTGCTCGTGCCGGACCAGGACGTGCCGCAGCTTCGGATACTTCGGCAGCTGCTGGTAGATGGGCAGGTTGGCCCCGCCGGGGTATCCGAAGATGATGTCGACGCCCTCGCGTTGGAGGGCCTCGAGGACGATCTCTGCTCCAGTCATAGTCGCTCCCACAACTCGTCGGTAAAAAAGAAAGCCCCCGCCTGGCGGCGGGGGCTTTGCCTGCTGTCTCGTGCTGCTTGTCAGGCCGCGCGAGCCCCCGCCTCTCCGAGGCCAAGAAGGATGAGGTCGAGGACTACGAGCGTTCGTGCCATCAGCGCGTCGCGCAGTCTACCGGACGAAACTGGATGCATGTAGTTGCCGAACCACAAAGACCCACGCATTTCTTTTGGAACCATCCACCATCGGCACACCGGCGACCCGAGGTATCGTGGGTCCTTCCATGTCCGCAACGCTTGCGCAAAAGATCTGGGACCGCCACGTGGTCCGCTCCGCCCCGGGCGAGCCGGACCTCCTCTACGTAGACCTCCACCTCATCCACGAGGTCACCACGCCGCAGGCCTTCGAATCCCTCCGCATGGCCGGGCGGCGGGTCCGCCGGCCCGACCTCACGGTCGCGACCATGGACCACAACACGCCCACCCGGGGCGGCCGCGCTGCGGCGGACGAGGTCGGCCGCCGGCAGCTCGACGCGCTCGAGGAGAACTGCCGGTGGGCGGGCATCCGCCTGTACGAGCTGGGCAGCCGCCACCAGGGCATCGTCCACGTCATCGGCCCCGACCTGGGCCTGACGCAGCCGGGCCTGGTCATCGTCTGCGGCGACTCGCACACGTCCACGCACGGCGCGTTCGGCGCGATCGCGTTCGGCATCGGCACCTCGGAGGTCGAGCACGTCCTCGCCACCCAGTGCCTGCCCCAGCGCCGGCCGCGCGACCTCGCGGTCACGGTCGAGGGCGAGCTGTCGCCCGGGGTGGTGGCGAAGGACGTCGTCCTCGGCCTGATCGCCCGCGCCGGCATCGCCGGCGGCCAGGGCTGCGCCGTCGAGTACCGCGGCTCCACGATCCGCGGCCTCTCGATGGAGGGGCGGATGACGATCTGCAACATGTCGATCGAGTGGGGCGCGCGGGTCGGCATGGTCGCCCCGGACGACACGACGTTCGCGTACCTGGAGGGCCGCCAGCACGCGCCCAGGGGCGCGGACTGGGAGCGCGCCCTGGACGAGTGGCGGGCGCTGCCGTCCGACCCGGGCGCCGCGTTCGACTCGGAGATCCGGCTGGACGCGCGCGAGCTGGAGCCGTTCGTGACGTGGGGGACGAACCCCGGCCAGGCCGCCCCGGTCAGCGGCCGCGTGCCGGATCCGGCCGATGAGAACGAGGAGCGGGCGCTGGGCTACATGGCGCTGACGCCGGGTACGGCGATGCAGGACATCGCGATCGACCGGGTCTTCATCGGCTCGTGCACGAACGCGCGCCTGGAGGACCTGCGCGCGGCCGCGGCGGTCCTCCGGGGCCGGCGGGTCCATCCGCGGGTCAGGGCGATGGTCGTCCCGGGCTCGGCGCTGGTCAAGCTGGAGGCGGAGTCGGAGGGCCTCGACCGGGTGTTCACGGACGCCGGGTTCGAGTGGCGCGACGCCGGCTGCTCGATGTGCCTGGGCATGAACCCGGACATCCTGCAGCCGGGCGAGCGCTGCGCGTCGACGTCGAACCGCAACTTCGAGGGCCGGCAGGGCGCCGGCGGCCGGACGCACCTGCTCTCCCCGCCGATGGCGGCGGCGGCGGCGCTGACCGGCCACCTGGTCGACGTGCGCGAGGTCATGGCCGAGGAGGTGGCTCGCTGATGGAGGCGTTCCGCAGGCACGAGGGTCGGATGGCGCCGCTGGACCGCGCCAACGTGGACACCGACCAGATCATCCCCAAGCAGTTCCTGAAGCGGATCGAGCGGTCGGGGTTCGGCCCGTTCCTGTTCTACGACTGGCGCCGGAACGACCCCGGCTTCGTGCTCAACCGGCCCGAGCACGAGGGGGCGACGGTGCTGGTCACGGGCCCGAACTTCGGCTGCGGGTCGTCCCGCGAGCACGCGCCGTGGTCGCTGCAGGACGCGGGCTTCCGGGCCGTGATCGCGTCCAGCTTCGCGGACATCTTCCGCACCAACTGCCTGAAGATCGGTCTGCTGCCGGTGATCCTCCCGGAGGCGTCGGTGCGCCGCCTGCTGGAGCTGGCCGGGGAGGACCCGACGACGCCGGTCACGGTGGACCTGGAGTCGATGACGGTCACGGCGGCGGGCTTCGCGGAGCGGTTCGAGGTCGACCCGTACGCCCGTGAGTGCCTGCTCAACGGCTGGGACGCGGTCGCGCTGACCCTCCGCCACGAGGACGAGATCGCGGCGTACGAGTCCCGCCGGGGAGGCTGGCTGCCGGTCGTCTCCGGCCCCTCCGAAGCCCTGGGCAGCTGCTGAGCATCGGGGCAGCCCTGGAGACCGGCGCGACGAAGGCCCGTCAGGGCAGCTGACAGGCCGGGGCTTCGCCCGACCCGTCAGCTGCCCGCGGCTCTTCCGCCGTACCCTCCTCCCCCGCGAGGAGGGAGGGGCTGCTGGCGGCCGTTGCTCGCCAGGCCGGCTCGCAGCAGCGCCACCACGTGGCGCTTGCGGGCCTCTACGAACGTGCGGTCGAAGTGGCCGCCCAGGTCGCGGATCAGGGGCGGGTTGGCGAGCGGGAACCAGCAGACGCTCAGCAGGGTCAGCAGCAGCTGCTGCGGGTTCGTGGCCGCCGACGTCCAGTCGAGACGGTCCGCGATCGACAGCGCGGTCCGCAGCAGCGTCAGGTGGGCGCGCGTGCCCTCCATCACGCCCGAGCGCCGGAGCGCCTCGCGCTGGACCAGCGTCAGGAACGTCGGGCGCTCGTACAGGAACTCCAGCAGGTTCTCGACGACGACCTCGACCGCCGCGTCCAGGTCGCCGTCGGCCAGCGTGGCGAGCTGCCGGTCCGTCTCCGCCACCATCTGCTCGGTGGCCTCGAACATGCGCTGCAGCACCGCCCGGTACAGCGCGACCTTCGACCCGAAGAAGTAGCCCGGCGCCCCCCGCGAGAGCCCTGCCGCGCGGCCGATGCGCTCCATGCTGACGGCCTCGTAGCCGAGCTCGGCGAAGAGCCGCTCGGCTACGTCGAGGATGGTCTGCCGGCTGCGGTCCGCGTCGCGCCGTAACGTCGTCTCTTCCAACCTTGCTGTTCAGCAAGCACGGTACAGCAACGGATGGCCCACAGAACGCCTACATCCGTGCCACATCGCGGAGCGCCAGGCGCGGACCGCGCCGCGGCGGCCCCACGCCGCCGACCGTCAGGAGCCGCAGCACCCGGGCCCGGTGGCCGCGGTACGGCTCGAGCAGCTCCAGCATCCGCTCGTCCGTCCCCCGCGGCTCGCCGGCCAGGGCCCAGCTCACCAGGTGGGGCAGGTGGTAGTCGCCGACTGAGACGGCGTCCGCGTCGCCCAGCGCGACGACCGCCACCTCGGCGGCGGTCCAGTAGCCCATGCCGGGCAGGGCGCGCAGCCGCTGCCGGGCCGCGTCGGCCGGCAGCGTCAGCGCCTCCTCCAGCCGGCCGGCGTGCGCCGCGGCCCGGCGCACCGTCTCGGCCCGGCCCCGCTCGACCCCGAACGTGTGGAACACCGGGTACCGCGCCGCGGCCACCACCGCCGGCTCCGGCGGCAGCAGCAGGCCCGCCAGCGGCCCCGGCGCCGGCTCGCCCAGCCCCCGGACGAGCGCCCGCCAGCCACGCCACGCCTCCGCGCCCGCCACGCGCTGCTCCAGGATGCTCGCGACCGCCGCCTCGAACACGGCCTCGGTCCGGCACATCCGGAGGCCCGGGTGCAGGCGGTGCAGGTCGCGCAGCAGCGGATGGGCGGGGGCGAAGCCCGACAAGTCGTCCAGCTCGCCGGCGAGCACGTGCGCCCGGTCCACCAGCCAGTCGGCGCCCGGCCCCCATGCCTCCACGTCGAGCTCCCCGCCGGCGCGCAGGACCAGCCGCTCCGTGCCCGGGCCGGCCGGCGTGCGGGTCGCCCGCCACACCTCGCGCGCGCCGACCCGGGCGGTCGGGTCGCCGCCGCCGCGCCGGACCGGGCCCAGCGTCTGGCGCAGGTCGAGCGGGCGTGAGAGGCGGAGCGTTCGGACCGCGGTCGGGGTCACGGCCCGGAAAAGGTACCGCCCCTCCCCGCTGCTGCGGGAGGGGCGGTGCCCGGACTTCAGAAGCTCGCCGCTGCGACTAGTTCAGGCGGACGCGACCTGCCCTCGGTCCCTTGGCGCTGGGCTCGATCTCGAACGACACGCGCTCCCCGCCGCGGAGCGCGTCGAAGTTCGCGATCGCACTTCGGTGGAAGAAGTACTCCTTGCCATCTTCCCCGGAGATGAACCCAAAGCCGCGGTCAGCGACGATCTTCTTGATGGTCCCCTCTGCCATCTACCTTCCCCCGGTTCCTCGATAGAAAAGACGCACGACCGCGCTCGTTCGAGGAACCACCGGATGGGACGACCACGGCGAGACTCCACTGACGACCCAGTGGCCCTCACAGCATACGTGAGAGGGAGCGGTTCCACACATCCATTTCTGGCCACTCTGTGGCCCTGTCCAGGCCCCTTGACGAATTGCTGACACTCGCCGAGGGCGATTTGCCAGTTGAACGCATTGCCCCGCCTGTGCTACCCTCTTGCGCGTCATGGTTCCAACCCGGCTCCGAGTCTTTCCGGCCATCTGCAAGGCGTCCAGGGACGCCCAGGGTCATGGACTCGGCGGCCGCATGGCTGTTGGAGGCCAGAGCCAGGCCTGGATCACGCCGCGGAAGGAGTGCGGCTAGCAGCACTCCTCCGCCGACAGAGGCGAATTTCGATCGAGGGGCCTGGCGAAAGCCAGGCCCCTTCTTTTTGCCCGGCGAGGAGCCGGAGTGGAGGTGCGGACAGTGCTCTGTGATTCGGAGGCCGCCTACCGGGAGGTGCGGCAACGACAGCAGGAGCTGCGTGAGCAGGTGGTGCGCGCGCAGCTGCTGGCGCGCGCGAGGCGCGAGGCCGCCCTGGCCGGCTCGGCGAACCAGCCGCGCCGCCGCGGCTGGCTCTCACGACGCGCCCGCGCGGACCTGGCTCGCCCCTGACGGGGAGGTCCGGGCAGCGGAGGCCGGCACGCTTCGCACGCACGCCGGCCGACGCGCCCGGACCTAGCCCAGGCGGCCGCCTGCCAGACGCATGGCGCGATCGCAGGTCGCGGCTACGAAGCGGCGATCGTGGCTGACCACCACGAGCGTGCGGCCGCGCGCTCGCAGGCTGTCCATCAGATCGACCAGGCGCTCGACGCCGGCGCGGTCCTGGCCCGTCGTCGGCTCGTCCAGGACCACGACCGGCGTATCCATGGCCAGCACCGCGGCGATCGCGACCAGCTTGCGCCGCGAGTAGCCGAGGTCGTACGGGTGTCGGTCGGCGACGCCGGCCAGGTCCAGCACGTCGAGGGCGCCCGCGACGGCCGCCGCCGCGCGGCCGCCGAACCCGACCTCGGCGCGCACCGTGCGGCAGAACAGCTGGCGGTCGGGCTCCTGGAACGCGATCCCCACCCGGCGGGAGAGCTGGGCCACCCGCAGCCCGCGCACGTCCGCCCCGTCCAGCAGGACCCGGCCCGCGGTCGGCCGCAGCAGGCCGTTCAGGTGCCGGATCAGCGTGGACTTGCCGGAGCCGGTCGGGCCGGTCACCGCCACCGCGTCGCCGGCGGCGACCGCCAGGCTGACGCCGTCCAGGGCCAGCGTGCCGTCCGGGTACCGGTGCGGATCAGCACGCCCACGCCCGTCTCGGCGACGCGGGCGATGGCGTCCGCGACCAGCGCCGACCGCTCGGCGTCCAGGCGCGACGTGGGCTCGTCGAGCGCCAGGTAGGCCGGCCCGAGCGCCAGCAGCCCGGCCAGCGCGACGAGCTGCGACTCGCCGCCCGAGAGCCGCTGCGGGTGGCGCTCCGCCAGGTGCCCGATCGCCAGCACGTCCAGCACCGAGCGAACGCGCGCGTGGACCTCGGGCACGGGCCGGCCCAGGTTGCACGGGCCGAACGCGACCTCGTCGTACACCGTCCGGTGCAGGCCGGTGAGCTGGACCGCCGGGTTGTCGAACAGCAGGCCGCACCGCCGCGCCAGCTCGTGCGGCCGCAGCTCCGGCGTCGCCCGGCCGTCCACCTCGACGCGGCCGCGCAGCTCGCCGCCGACGGCCGCCGGGGCGAGGCCCGACGTCACCAGGCACAGCGTCGACTTGCCCGACTCGTTGGCCCCGCGGACGCCGACGACCTCGCCCGGCCGCAGCTCCAGCGAGATCGGGCCGAGCGCCCACGCCGCCGCGCCCGGGTAGCGGTAGGCGGCCTCCTCCAGGACGATCACCGCGCCGCCACCGCCAGCGCCGCCCGGGCGGCGAGGCCGATCAGCGCCGCGGCCGCGATCGCCCACCGCGCCGCCCGCTGGACGCGGCTGTCCGGCAGCCGGCGCAGCAGCGTGCGCGGGCCCGGCGCCCCGAACGCCCGTGCCTCCAGGGCCAGCGCCCGCTCCTCCACCTCCGCCAGGCTGCCGATGACCAGCGGCGCGACCAGCGGCTGGACGCCGCGCAGCCGGCGCCACCACGAGCCCTCCGTGTCCAGCCCGCGCGCCCGCTGCGCCTCGATGACGCCGGCGGCCCGGGCCTGTGTCCGGGGCAGGGCGGCCAGCGCGGTGCCGACGACGAGCGTCGCGCGCCGGCCCAACCCGCGCGCCTCGAGCTCCCCCAGCAGGTCGTCCACCTCCGTCGTGGCGAACAGCACGGTCGGCGGCAGCGTGGCCCCGAGCAGCCGGAGCAGGGCCGCGAGGGCGCCGGCCAGGCCGCCCCCGCCCGCCGGCAGCAGCGTGTTGATGACCAGGCTGGACACGGCCACCGGCGCGAGCGCCAGCGCCGCCACCGCGACCCGCCGCAGCCGGCCGGCGCGCAGGGCCGCGACGGCGGCGAGGACCACGATCGCCGCCGCCACCCAGCCGCCCCACGCCAGGGCCAGGGCCGTGCCGGGAACCGCGCGATCAGCCGGCGTGGGAGCGCGGCCAGGATGAGGAAGGCCAGCAGGAACTCGATCATCTTGTCCAGCGGGTCGGACAGGAGGCCCTGTTTCAGCGTGGCCTGGTAGAGGCTGTCGCCGGCCGCACGGAACGCGGCGATCACCGCGTCGCCGCCGAACCCCGTCACACCGCCGAACACGTACGCGGCGATCGGCGCCGACACCACGGCCGCGACCACCCCGGTCACCAGGCCGGCGGCCAGGGCCAGCACCGCGCCGGAGTCGCGGCGGGCGAACAGCGCCCACGCGGTCAGCGCGGCGTAGGCGGCGATGACGAGCAGGAACACGCCCTCCGAGAGGTTCATCGCCGCCGGGGTCGTGTACGCGCGTGTGAACGTATAGGTGACGACGAGCGCGACGGCCAGCGCCATGCCGATCCCGGCCACGAGCACGCGCGGCTCCAGCGAGCGGCGGCTGCGGAAGAAGCCCAGGCGGCCCCACAGGCCGGCCAGGACGCCGATCACGGCGGCGGTGATCGCGAACGGGCCGGCCGTCGGGGCGCCGAGTGGCGACGGCAGCACGTACCCCCAGATCAGGTCGGTGAGCGCGCCGGTCACCAGCCCGGCCAGCGGGCCCGCCAGCACGCCGGTGACAATCGTGCCCAGCGAGTCCAGGTAGATCGGCAGCTTGAGCACCTGCTGCACCGTCGAGCCGAGCACGATGTTCAGCGCGATCGCGGCCGGGATCAGCACGAGCGTGCGCGTGGCGGAGAGCGACATCGGCACGAGCCTACCGGAAACACAATGGGACAGCCGCCCATCGGCCCCTGGCAGGCGCGACGCGGCCGGGGAGGCCGCCCATTTCACCCCGCGATGGGCGGCGGTAGCGTCGGCTGCATGAACTCGGACCGACCCGGGGCCGAGCCGCCCCCGGACCTGCAGACGCAGCTCGAAGCGGTGCTCCACGCCATCTGGATCGAGGAGGATCGCTGGCGGCGCGAGGAGCGCATCGACCTCGCCATCCGCCTCGTGCGCGACTCCTAGGGGACGCTTCCGGCCGCCGGCCCGTCCCGGCGATGATCCACGCGCCGGCCTTCGGCGTACCGAAGGCATGGCTCACCCGGGTCCGGGCACGTGCTGCTGAATGCTCCCCTCCCCGCACAGGACGTCGCGGACGTGACGCGCCGCGGCAGGCGCGGTCCCGGCGTCCCCATCATCCCCAGCCGCGTTCGCCAGGCGCGCATCGAGCATGGCCTCAGCCTCGCCGACCTGGCCGGCACCGAGGTCTCGCGCGCGTTCATCCACCAGCTCGAGCAGGGGCTGGCGCGGCCGTCGCTCCAGATCCTGGAGCTGATCGCGCAGCGCACCGGCCGCTCGGTGAGCTACTTCACCAGCGGCGAGGTGCAGCCGGCCGCCGGGCCGGACCTGTCCAGCGACCTGGTCGCGACGTCGAAGCGGCTGGAGCGGCTCGCCAGCACGCTGGAGCTGACGGAGTCGAACCGTGAGGCGTTCCGCATGGTGGTCAACAACCTGCGCCACGGCGCCCGCCTGATCGCGGCGGTGACGCAGGAGCGGAAGGCGCGCAAGGCCGAGCGCCCGCCCGGCACGCAGCACGAGCTGACGAGCTGAGCCGGCGGTCTACTCGCCGCCGGCGTCGGCGGGCGTCGTGCGGCGGCGCCGGCGGCCGTTGGTCGAGGCCGCGGCGCGGGTCGCCGTGGCGGTCCGCGTCCGGCGCCGCGGCGTGCTGTCGCCGCCGACCGCGCGCAGGACCTTGCGCTGGATGCTGCGCAGCGCCCGCTCGGCGGCGGGCGCCGACGACGAGCCGCCGCCGGCCGTCGCCCGTGCCAGCTGCCGCTTGAGGCTCCGGTTCTCCTTGATCAGCTGCTCGACGCTCTCGCGCAGGCTCTCGATCAAGTCGGTGCCGCTCAGTCGCCGGCGGCGCGTCGTATTGGTCCCGGCCGTGGCCGCGGTGCGCGGGCGCCGGCGCCGACGTGGAGTCGCAGTCTCCTCGCTGGGGCTATCGATCTCTTGAACGTCGGTCATCTCTTGGGCGTCTCCTCGTAGGAAGTACGGGGTACTCGGGGACAGCTTATCCGAA
>VBJR01000379.1:0-5046 GCA_005880175.1 Chloroflexota bacterium | reverse complement strand
GCTGCGGCCGCTCAGGCTGAGTACATTCCACCGATCTAAACGTGTCGCACAGGGGCCGGGCACGGCGTACACTTCGTCCATGCCCGGCTCTACCGGTGCGCGTGGCCATGCCAGGGGAATCGCGGTCAAGCCGGAGGCCGTTCGCAGGGCGCGTCTCGAGCAGGGCCTGAGCCTCACGGAGCTGGCGGGGGGACAGGTCACGCGGGCGGCGATCCACCTCGTCGAGACGGGCAAGATGCGGCCGTCGATGCGCACCCTGCAGCTGATCGCCAAGCGGACGGGCAAGCCGATCTCGTACTTCCTCGCGGCCCCCGAGGGGTCCGAGGAGCAGCGCCAGGCCCGCGACGAGCTGCTCAGCCTGGTGGACGGCGACGAGCTCCCGGCCGCGGTGGCCGCCGGCAACGAGTTGCTCCGCGACCGCCTGGAGCCCGGCCTGGAGGCCGACGTCCGGCTTGCCGTCGGCCGCGCGCTCGTCCGCCTGCGGGACGGCGGGCCGGCGCTGCCGCACCTGGCTCGCGCGCGTCAACTGTTCGAGCGCATCGGCGACGGCTGGATGGTCGCCCAGACGCTCGTGCAGGAGAGCACCGCGATGTTCCTCGTCCAGGACCCGCGGACGCTCCAGCGTGGGCTCGAGGCGCTGGACCGCTGCGAGCGGCTCGAGCCCCCCGACCCGGCGCTGCACGTCAACGCGCTCAACCTGCTGGGCAGCGTCAGCATGCGCGCGCACGACTGGCAGAGCGCCGCCCGCTTCTTCGCCATGGGCCTGGAGGCGAGCCGCGACGTCGTCGATCTCCGCCAGGCGGCCCGCCTGCACGACGGCCTGAGCGCGGCGCAGGAGCGGCTGGGCAACTTCGCCTCCGCCCTCCGTTCGGCCGAGCGGGCCGCGGCGCTCTACACGGCGGACGGCGCGCCCGTGACCCGCGTCCGATCGGAGAACAACCTCGGCTACGCCCTGTTACGCCAGGGCGAGCTGGACGCCGCCGCCGCGCACCTCCACCGGGCGCTGGACCTCTGCGACGAGCACCACCTCGAGCGCCTCAGCCGCGCGTACGTGCTCAACAGCCTGGGCGAGCTGTACCTCGCCCGGGGTCAGGTGCGGCTGGCGATCGACTATCTTCGGAAGGCGGTCGACGTCGCCGTCCGGCTGCGGGAGGTGGATCCCGAGGCCGCCGCCCGGCGCCTGCTGGCGAGGGCGAGCCTGCGCCTGGGCGACGAGGAGACGGCCGACCGTTCCTACGAGGCGGCCATCGAGCTGCTGCAGCGGTTGGAGCTGCTGGAGCGGCTCCGCGAATGCGCCATGGAGTACGCCGAGCACCTGCACGACCGGGGTCGGCTGGAAGAGTCGATCCGGTACTGGCGGATCGCGGCCGCGGCGCTCGCGCCGGCGGCGGTGTCGCGGGAGAGCGGCGCTCTCCTCAGTCAGTCCGGGGCGTAGGCTTCGACGCCGGCGGCTGATCGGACCTCGGCTGGGCGGCGTGCGGTCCGTCCTCCCAGCGGCCGGCAATCGAGTGCCTTCCGCTATTCACTTGTCCGAACGAGGCTCGGTGAGGTGCCACTACCCGCCGCCGCGAACGTGGAGACGGGGTCGATCGGTCCGCGCTACTCCAGCTCCAGGCGGTCGAGCTCCTCGAGCTGGAAGACGTGCTCGATCGGACGGCCGAACAGCCTGGCCAGGCGGTATGCCACCACCAGCCGCGGCTGACACTTGCCGTTCTCGATCGCGTTCACCGACTGCCGGGAGAGGCCGACACTGCGGGCTACCTCGGCCTGAGACATGCGCCGCTCTTTGCGCAGCCTCCGTATGAGGTTCTGCCCGATCGGCTCCTCCAACGAGTGGATGTAACCAAGCTGTGCCAATCCCTTTACCCCCACCACGCATTGTTTCGATGGACAGCAACTGTTGAAGCTGCGTGGCCCCAGGTTGTTCCGCCTCGTCGTGGACCGCTGGACACTGAGTCAGATCGCCTCACAGTTGACCAATGCGTGACTATACCCGTTTCGCGCTGCCCGTCAAGTATATGTCAAGCGACGGCCGAATTCTCCTCGATTTGGGCCTTTTCGTCGAGTTCCGTGAAGCGTGACCCAGATATGACTCAGTACCGCCTTCGGTTACGCTCCGAGCCGTGGGACAGCGGCTGGACGAGGCGGTCGAGGGCCTGCGCGCCGGGGTAGCGCGGCTCGTCGCCGAGGACGGCCCGGACGCGCACCAGGTCGCGGCCAACCACCTCGCCTGGGCGGTGGCGCGCGCCGAGGCGGCCCGGGCCTGCCAGGAGTGGGCCGATCGCGCCGCCGAACCCCTGGCCCGCCAGGCGCCGATCGCCTGGCCGCGATCCACGCCGGTCACCACCCGCTGGAGGACGCCGGCGCGAGCGACGAGCACCGGCTGCTGCGCACGTCGCTGCGCGAGTTCGCGCAGCGGGAGCTGCGGCCGCGCGCCCAGGCGGTGCACCGGGGCGACCTGGACGTCCCCGAGGAGGTCATCCAGGGCGCCGCCGCGCTCGGGCTGTTCGGGCTCTCCATCCCGGAGGCGTACGGCGGCGTCCGGTCGGACGAGCCCGACCACCGCGCCATGCTCATCGCCACCGAGGAGCTGTCGCGAGCCTCGCTGGCGGCGGGCGGCAGCCTCATCACCCGGCCCGAGATCCTGGTCCGGGCGCTCCTGCGCGGCGGGACCGAGACCCAGAAGCGGGCGTGGCTGCCGGCGATCGCCTCGGGCGACCAGCTGGTCGCGGTGGCCGTGACCGAGCCGGACCACGGCTCCGACGTGGCGTCGATCGCCTGCCGCGCGGCGCGCCGCCCGGACGGCGACTGGGAGATCACGGGCAGCAAGCTGTGGTGCACGTTCGCCGGCCGCTCGGAGCTGCTGATGGTGCTGTGCCGGACCTCCGACGCCGGCCACCGCGGCCAGTCGGTGTTCGTGCTGGAGAAGCCCGCGTACGGCGGCCACGAGTTCGAGCACCGCCAGCCCGGAGGCGGCGTCCTGCGCGGCCGCGCGATCCCGACGATCGGCTATCGGGGCATGCACACGTTCGAGCTGGCGTTCGACCGCTACCGGGCGCCGGCGTCGAGCCTGGTCGGCGGCGAGGAGTGGCTGGACCGGGGCTTCTACCTGCAGATGGAGGGCTTCGCGGTCGGCCGGATCCAGACCGCGGCCCGCGCCGTCGGGGTCATGCAGGCCGCGCTCGAGGACGCGCTGGCGTACGCGGCCGAGCGCCGGGTCTTCGGGCGGGCGGTCGGGGACCACCAGCTGCCGGCCGCGATGCTGGGCTCGATGATCGTGCGCGTGTCGGCGGCCCGGCAGCTCGGCTATCGCGCCGCCCGGCTGCTCGACCGCGGCCAGGGGCTGATGGAGAGCTCCCTGGCCAAGCTGCACGCCTCGCGCGCCGCCGAGACCGTCACGCGGGACGCGGTGCAGCTGCACGGCGCGATGGGCTACGGCGAGGAGACTGACGTGTCGCGCTACTTCGTGGACGCGCGGGTGCTGTCCATCTTCGAGGGCACCGAGGAGGTCCTCGCCCTGCGCGTGATCGCCCGCAGCCTGCTGGACCGCTGAGCTCTATCGGCGCCGCGTTGTCAAGTCGGTGCCGGAGGGCCGTTCGACGGCCCGGCGCACCGGGCCGATCGAGCCCCGGGCCACGAACTCGTACGGCAGGTTGGGCACCGGGCCCCCGGCGCGGGGGTCGCCCTCCACCCGGGCCAGCAGCTCGCGGGTCCACCACGCGGCCTGCGCGTAGTAGTCACGGCGGATGACCGCGAGGGGCGGCCGGTGCGCGACGGCCCAGTCCGAGTCCCCGTGGCACACGAACGAGACGTCGGCCGGGATCGAGAGGCCGCTGTCGTAGATCGCGGCCAGCAGCCGCGGGGCCAGGCCGTACGGGCTGACCACGTACGCCGTGGGGCCCTCGCCGGCCGCCTCCAGGCGCTGGACGGCCGCCCGGCAGTCGTCGGTCGTGTCCACGCGCAGGATGTACCGCTCCTCGAAGTCGAACCCGACCTTGCGCAGGCCGTACACGCGGGCGTCCACCCAGTTCAGGAGCGACGCCTCGCGCATCGGCGTCCGCCGCGTCACGTACGCGATCCGCTCGTGGCCGCCGTGCTGCAGGAGGCGCAGCGCCTCGAGCATGGCCGGCAGCGTGGCGTCCACGTGCATGCGCACGCGCGTCCGGTCGTCGAGCTCGGCCAGCGGCGCGACCGGGACGCCGGCGCGCAGGAACGGCTCCACCGCGTCCAGCGCGAGGATGGGCGGGATGACGACCAGGCCGTCCACCCGGTCGGCGAGCAGGCGGCCGAACTGGCGGCCCTGGACCTCGACCGAGGCCTGGCCGTCGCAGATGGTGACGGCGTAGCCCGCCTGGCCGGCGGTGTGCTCGACGCCGCGCACGTAATCCAGGAACACGGGGTTGCCCAGGTCGGGCACGGCGACGCCGACGGTCATGGTGCGGGACTGGCGCAGGCCGCGGGCGCGCAGGCTGGGGAGGTAGCCGAGCGCGCTGGAGGCGGCCAGGACGCGGCTGCGGGTCTCGGCGCTGCCGTAGCCGGACGCGTTGAGGATGCGGGAGACCGTCGAGACGGCCACGCCGGCCCGGGCCGCCACGTCCTTCATGGTCGGCATCGGAGGCCTGGGATCGCTGGCGCTGTGCTTCACGCTCACTCCTGCGGGGACGCACCGGCATGATTGCACACCGGGCCCGCGGTGGAAACGTTTGCGGAGCGCCCTGGCGAGTCTAGCGCGCGGCTGACGCGGCCCGGCGGCGGCGGAGCACCAGGCCGCCGCCGAGCAGGGGCAGCAGGCCGAGGAGCAGCAGGACGCCGCTGGGCAGCTCGGGCGTGGCCGTGCCCTGGCCGGGGACCGGGGCCACGGCCACCGCCTCGCCGCCGTTGCCGACGGGCTGACCGCCTTCATTGCCGGCGGGCTGACCGCGGTCGCCGGGGGTGGGTTGGCCGCCGTTCGTGGCCTGGCCGCCGTTCGTGGCCTGGCCGCCGCTGCTCGTGGCCTGGCCGCCGTTCGTGGCCTGGCCGCCGTTCGTGGCCTGGCCGCCGCTGCTC
>VBJR01000378.1:13961-23027 GCA_005880175.1 Chloroflexota bacterium | reverse complement strand
GAACACGACGCCGGTGGACGTCACGACGTTCCCGTAGTCAGCTCCCACTGGGGTCCCTGCCCTCCTCCGTCCCGGGGGGGCAGGGGCCCTCAGCCGCTCAGTGGTCCACCCGGACGCCCAGGAGCCTGGCCAGGCCCGTCGCGCCCTCGCGCATCACCGCGTCGTGGCTGCTCTTGAACACCGGCCTCGCGACCGGCGCCAGCGCGTTCATCCAGGCCAGGCTCGTGCGGACGTTCCAGTCGTACCGGACGTCGGTGGCGCCCTCCTCGGACGTCAGCGTCCACACGCCGGTGCCCTCCAGGTCGCCGCTGGCGACGCCGCCCAACCGGTTCGGCCGGTCGATGGTCGTGAGCCGGAGCTCGAAGCGGAGCCGGTAGCCGAGCGGGGCCTTCCAGACGAACCGATCCGTCCGCCCGACGCCGTCCGGGCCGCCCTCGTCCACCTTCGTCACGGCCAGCACCGCCTTCCACCACTCGGGGTACGCCTCGGCGTGGTAGAGCGCGTCCCACACCGGGTCGATCGGGGCGTCCACATGCCACCGCGTCGCGAAGGAATAGGGCTTCCCGTCACCACTCATGCGCCAATGCCACTACACGGCGGGGATCATGTCAACCGCGCTTTGCGGTCTCCCCACAGGTAGCGGACCGACTGCTCGCCGGGATGGACGCGCAGCCCGGCCGGGTCGCCGTGGCGGGCGGCCAGCTCCAGGGCCGGCGGGAGCGGGTCGCCGAACCACAGCGCCTCGTCCGGGCGGCGGCCCGCGGCGATGGCGCGGCCGAGGACCGCCTCCACCCCGTCGGTGCGCAGGTTGCCGTAGCGCTCCCCGTAGCGCCCGGCCAGGCCGGCGTGGACGTCCAGGTTCGGGCGGCAGACGAGGGCGAGCTCGTCAGCGGTCGGATCGACCCTCGCCGCCGGCCACTCACCGGCCACGGCCCGCCGCACGTACGCGGCCTCGGTGTGGGCCTCCAGGTCCGCCCACCAGGCGCGCCCGGCGGGAGTGGTCAGCTCGCCGATCCGGTCCGCGACCGGCAGCAGGTCGGGCAGGGTCGGGCCGACCCGCTCGTTGTGGCGGGAGCGGGCGGTGGGGAGGAAGCTGGCGACTCCCCACCACACGTCCGCGTCGATCGGCAGGCGCCGGAGCGTCGCGATCAGCTCGTCCAGCCGGGGCAGGCTGGCGGTGGTCACGAACACGTTGCAGCCGACCGACAGCCCCGCCTCCCGGATGCGCTCCGCGGCCAGGCAGGTCTCGGCAAAGGCGCCCCGGCGGTTGACCTGGCGGTCGTGCGCCTCGCCGGCGCCGTGGAAGGCCAGCCACAGGTTCACGGTGCCGGTGTCGGCGGCGGACCGGAGCACGTCGCGCCAGTCCTCGCGCGTCGCGAGCGGGACGCCAGTGGTGGCGAGCGGCTCGAACACGGTCGCTGGGCCGGGCGAGTGCTCGTTGAACAGCCGGAACAGCCGCGCCGCGTCCGGGTGCGACGCCATCTCGTGCATCGGGTAGGCGTCGAACCCGAGGCCATGGTCGTCGCAGAACCGGTGCGCGCCCTCCAGCGCCCAGACGATGTCCGGCAGCGGCATCGCCCCGTAGGGGACGCCCTGCGCCCAGCAGTGCCGGCACACGGTGGGACACCCGGCCACCTCCATGCAGAGATAGACGGTCGTCACGTCAGCTCCCGGGGACGAGGGGCAGGTACACCAGGGGAGCCGCTGGCGCCGCCGCGGGCCACCGACGGCCGGTGGCCCGCGGCGTGATGGCGCCTACTCGCCGGTGTCCTCGCCGACCTCGTCCCGCTCCAGGCTGATGCCCAGGTCGAGCGGGAGCTCGGGGACGTCCTCCTCGCTGAGCACGATCTGGCGCTCGTCCTCGCTCAGGATCTCGACCCCGAGCGCGAGCCCCTCGAGCTCCTTGACCAGCACCCTGAAGCTCGCCGGGATGCCGGCCTCCAGCGTGTTGTCGCCCTTGACGATCGCCTCGTACGCCTTGACGCGGCCCACGATGTCGTCTGACTTGACGGTCAGGATCTCCTGGAGGACGTGCGCCGCGCCGTAGGCCTCGAGCGCCCAGACCTCCATCTCGCCGAAGCGCTGGCCTCCGAACTGCGACTTGCCGCCCAGCGGCTGCTGGGTGACCAGGCTGTACGGGCCCGTCGACCGCGCGTGGATCTTGTCCTCCACCAGGTGGTTCAGCTTGAGCATGTAGATGTAGCCCACGGTCACCGGCTGGTCGAACTCCTCGCCCGTCCTGCCGTCGCGCAGCATGACCTTGCCGTCGCCGGGGAGCCCATGCTTCTCCAGCTCGGCCCGGATGGCCGTGAGCGACGGCCCGTCGAAGACCGGGGTCTGGATCTTGGTGCCGAGCACCTTCGCGACCCAGCCCAGGTGCGTCTCCAGCACCTGGCCCAGGTTCATGCGGCTCGGCACGCCCAGCGGGTTGAGCACGATCTCGACCGGCGTCCCGTCGGGCAGGAACGGCATGTCCTCCTGGGGCATGATCCGGGAGACCACGCCCTTGTTGCCGTGGCGGCCGGCCATCTTGTCGCCCACGGCCATCTTCCGCTTCTGGGCCACGTAGACCCGGACCAGCTCGTTGACGCCGGGCGGCAGCTCGTCCTTGTTCTCGCGGCTGAAGACCTTGACGTCGACCACGATGCCGCGCTCGCCGTGGGCACGCGCAGGCTGGAGTCGCGCACCTCGCGCGCCTTCTCACCGAAGATCGCGCGCAGCAGCCGCTCCTCGGCCGACAGCTCGGTCTCGCCCTTCGGCGTGATCTTGCCGACCAGGATGTCGCCGTTGATCACCTCGGCGCCGATGTAGATGATCCCGCGCTCGTCGAGGTTGCGCAGGGCATCGTCGGCGACGTTGGGGATGTCGCGGGTGATCTCCTCGGGGCCCAGCTTGGTGTCGCGGGCCTCGATCTCGAACTCCTCGATGTGGATCGAGGTGTACTTGTCCTCCTTGACGATGTTCTCCGACAGGAGGATGGCGTCCTCGAAGTTGTAGCCCTCCCAGGGCATGAACGCGACCAGGACGTTGCGGCCCAGCGCCATCTCGCCGTCCTCGATCGCCGGCCCGTCGGCCAGGATGTCGCCCGGCTCGACGTGCTGGCCGGCCTTGACCAGGACCCGGTGGTTGAGGCAGGTGCCCTGGTTGGACCGGTAGAACTTCTGCAGCGCGTAGCGCTTGTCCGGGGAGCCGTCGTCCGGCCGGAGCAGGATGTCGAACACGGGGTTGGCGTGGATGCCCGCGAGCTCCTGCGGCAGCGCGGTGTCCACGACCGTGCCGGGGACGTCCGCCACGATCATCTCGCCCGAGTGCTGGGCCGCGTAGCGCTCGACCCCGGTGCCGACCACCGGCGACTCCGTGACCATCAGGGGCACGGCCTGGCGCTGCATGTTCGAGCCCATCAGGGCGCGGGCGGCGTCGTCGTGCTCCAGGAAGGGGATCATGGCCGTGGCCACCGAGACGATCTGCTTCGGCGACACGTCCATGTACTGGATGTTGTGGATGTCCTCCAGGGCGAAGTGGCCGCGCGTGCGCGACGGCACCCGGTTCTCCTGGAACGTCCCGTCCTCGTTGAGGAGGGCGTTGGCCTGGGCGATGCCGTACATGTCCTCCTCGTCGGCGGACAGGTAGGCGACCTCCCTCGACGCCCAGGGCACGATGTCCACGCTCTGGACGCCGGCCTGGCGCAGCTTCTCGATCGCCGCCTCGTCGAGCTGGGTCCCGGCCGCCAGCACCTCCTTGCCGCCGGTGCCGGCCGCGGGCCGGCGCAGGGCGCGCCCGACCAGGTTCTCACGATCGCCGTTGACCGGCATCCGGTTGTAGACCCGGCGGAACGGCGTCTCGATGAAGCCGAACGGGTTGACCCTGGCGTACGTGGCCAGGTAGCCGATCAGGCCGATGGTCTGGCCCTCGGGGGTCTCGATCGGGCAGATGCGGCCGTAGTGGCTGTGGTGGACGTCGCGGACGTCGAACCCGGCCCGCTCCCGGCTCAGGCCGCCCGGCCCCAGCGCCGACAGGCGGCGCTTGTGGGTCAGCTCGGCCAGCGGGTTGACCTGGTCCATGAACTGCGAGAGCTGGCTGGAGCCGAAGAACTCCTTGATCGCGGCCACCACCGGCCGGGCGTTGATCAGCGAGGCGGCGGTGACCGCGTTGGGGTCGGAGATGGTCATCCGCTCCTTGATGATCCGCTCCATCCGGATCAGGCCCATGCGGAACTGGTTCTGGAGCAGCTCGCCCACCGGCTTGACCCGGCGGTTGCCCAGGTGGTCGATGTCGTCGGCGATCTGCCGGTCCCGGGGCGCGTTGTTCAGCTCGATCAGCTTGCGCAGGATCGCGATGAAGTCGCCCTTCTCCAGGATCCGCAGGCTCCGCTCCCGGACCCGCTCCTGGATGTCCTCCGGCTCGCGGCCCAGCCGCTTGTCGACCTTGTAGCGGCCGACGCGGCCCAGGTCGAACCGGCGCGGGTTGAAGAACAGGCTCTGGAGCAGCGTGCGCGCGTTGTCCACGTTGGGCGGGTCGCCCGGCCGGACGCGGCGGTACAGCTCGAGGAGGGCGTCGTCCGTGCGGGCGGTGGTGTCCTTCTCGAACGTGGACTCCAGGTAGCGGTGCTCGGCGTCGCTGTCGACGTCGCCGAACAGCTCCAGGAACGCCCGCCGCTGGGCCTCGCGGTCGTTGTCCGTGCCCTTGAGCTGGGGCAGCTCCAGGGCCTTGAGCAGCACGGTCACCGGGACCTTGCGCTTGCGGTCGATCTTGACCGTGACCAGGTCCTTGGCCGAGGTCTCGATCTCCAGCCAGGCGCCGCGGTTCGGGATCAGCTTGGCCCCGAACAGGCGGCGGCCCGTCGCCGGGTCCTCGGCCGAGGTGAAGTAGACGCCGGGCGAGCGGACGAGCTGGGAGACGACCACCCGCTCGGTCCCGTTGACGATGAACGTCCCCTCGTCGGTCATCATGGCGAAGTCGCCCATGTAGACCTCGGACTCCTTGATCTCCCCGGTCTCCTTGATCGTGAGCCGGGTCCGGATCCGGAGCGGGGCCGCGTAGGTCATGTCCCGGTTGCGGCACTCCTCCACGCTGAACTTCGGGGAGCCGAACTCGTAGTCGAGGAACTTCAGTTCGAAGTTCTTCCCCGTGTAATCGGTGATAGGGTTAATCTCATCGAAGAGCTCCCGGAGGCCCTCGGACTTGAACCAGGTGAACGAGTCGAGTTGGGTCGCGATGAGGTCCTTCAGCTCGGCCAGGTTCTGGATACGGCCATAGGAGCGGCGCGCGGGAGCCTTCATCTCAGAGATCATCAAAGGGGCAGCCTCCTAGAAAGCAAGCGGGCGCGCTGATAGCAGGCAGGGATTAACGAGCCGGCGCAGCACGAACGGTCATCATAACACGTCTGGCCGACGAAGGTCGGGCGTGACTATATACTCGGCCGCGAAGGAGCGGGACGAGTCCTGGCACACCCCATGTAACGGGTACAGTCCCAGTCGCGATACGGGAACCCTTAACCTCTTCCGCCGCGGGAAAGCACTGATTGGAGTTTACCGAACCCTGAGGTGGTTCAAACCCCTTGTCGGAGCTTTGTGGTTGGATGGAGGGCGGGGTGCGTACCGCCGTCGCCGTCCGCTGGGCTGCCGCCGCCGTGATCGCGCTGGAGGCCGGCTTCGTCATCGGGTCGGTGACCAGCCGCCCGCCGGCCCCGCCACCCGTCCGGACGGCGCAGGCCGGCGCGCGCACGTCCCGGCTGGGCCGGACGACCTCGCCCGCCACCCCGTCGCCGACCCCCACTCCCTCGCCGACGCCGACGCCGACCGCCGGCCCTCCGACCACGACGACCACGGTCACCCTGCAGGTCGGCGGCCTCTCCCGATCCTACCGGCTGATCCGGCCCACCCAGCCGGTCGCCGATCGGCTCCCGGCCCTGGTGATCCTGCACGGGGTCAACGCGTCCGTGGACTACGAGGTGGAGCGGGACGGGCTGCTGCCCGTGGCCGACGCCGGCCAGGCGGTCCTGGTCTATCCGGCCGGCTACGAGGAGTCGTGGAACGCGGGGGTGTGCTGCCCGCCGGCGTCCACGGACGGCGTGGACGACACGGGGTTCCTCGCGGCGGTGCTCCAGCAGGTCGCGGCGGACCCCGGGGTGGACCCGGCCCGGGTGACCCTGGTCGGGTTCAGCAACGGCGGCCGGATGGCGTACCAGCTGGACTGCGCCCAGCCCGGCATCGTGACGTCGATGGTCGTGGCGCTGGCCGTGCCGGTCAGCACGTGCGGGGCCAGCGCCCCGGTGTCGCTGCTGATGATGGCGAACGCGGACGACCCGGAGGTGCCGTACGCGCCGGGGGACGACCAGGGCGCCGGGCTGACGGCGGTCACGGACGTGGTCGCGGCCTGGCGCTCCCGGGATGGCTGCGGGGGGTCCAGCTCGTGACGTACCCGAGCGGGGGCCACCAGTGGCAGCCGGGCGACGCCACGACCCCGTCGATGGGCCGCCAGATCTGGTCGTTCGCGATCGCCGAGCCCGACCTGGAGGACCCGCTGCCGCAGTAGGGCCGGCCTCCGCACCCGCCGCGGCGATTGGGCGGCGGGGACCGCTCACTCGTGGCGCCGACGCGGCGCCCTGGTGAGAGGTTCGATGAGGGGGGCCTCCGGTGGGCTAGCATCGAGCCACGTCTGGGTGGCATATGTGCCACGACTGGCTCTTGCAGTACGAGGGCCACGTCATGGACCGGACATGAGGTGGCTGCGGTACGGCAAAGTCGCAACTGTGCCACCAGTGGGGCATTGGTGGCCGTTGCTGCTGGTGAGGGTGGCTATGCCCGGCCACTGACCACTCTCACCCGCGGCAAAGCACGCGCGTGCCCTGAATGCCACCCAGGAGGGCAGCGTGCTAGCCCACCGGAGGGCACCCTCGGTGCCGCGCTCACCAGGACGTCGCGCCGCCCTCGGGAGTGAGCGGTCCCCGCCGCCCAGGGTCAGCTCGCGCGGCCGAGCCCGCTACGTCGCCGCCGCTACCACCTCGATCCGGTGCACCACGTGGGCCGGCTTCGCCGTTCGCACCAGCGCCTCCAGGCGGGTCGGGTCCACCCGGGACCCCGTGCTGTACACCGTGCCGCCCGTCTCCTCGATCTCCACATTGGCCCCGGTCAGGATCTGCAGGTACGCGGCCAGGCCCCGGGCCGTGCCCCGGACCCGGTACAGGCCGGCCGCCGCCGCGACCACCGCCCGCCGCCGCTCCACCGGCCACGACTCGTCCAGCGCCAGGCCGACCCAGTCGCCCAGCCAGAGGAGGAAGTGCTCGGGGGCCAGGTCCGGGTCGACGTAGGCGTCCAGGTTGTCGAGGCTGCTGAAGATCGGCGCCAGGATGTCGTCGAACGCGCCCGTCATCCGCTGGACCAGGCTGTCCTCCAGGTACATGGCCGGCAGCCGCTCGCCCAGCGGGTGCGGGCTGGCGAGGCCGGGGACGAACCCTCGTGTCATCGGCCCCTACTCCACCCGGACCTGGTGCTCATAGGAATAGACGAGCGCGTGCGGCTCGAGCTCCAGCCGCTGCACGACGCCCCCGCGCTGCCTGGTCATCGGGTCGGCCTCGAACAGGCGCACGTCCTCGACCAGCTCGACGCCCCGCAGCGACTGGAGGACGGCGAACACCTCACCGCCGTGCACCGGCCGGCCGAACGGCCAGCCCCCGCCCTCCGGTCCGCCGGTGATCGGGTTCAGGTAGCCGTACAGCGCGTCCAGCGCGTCCTCCTGGAGCCGCGCCGCGCTGTTGCCGGGACGGGCGCGCAGCCGGGCAACCACCGTCAGGCCCCGGTACAGCGCCGACTGGACCAGCACGCGCGCGCCGATCGGCCGGCAGTCCTCCAGGCGGCGCGAGATCGCCTGCATCGTCTCCTCGGCGGGCGCGAGCTGCTCGAACCGCAGCCGGCCGCCGCTGGCCGCCGCCGCCGGCACCACCAGCACCCGGACCACGCCCGCCTCGGCCGCGCTCGTCGCCGGCAGGCAGCGGACGCGCGCGACCTCGGGCGCCGCCTCGCGGGCCAGGAACTCGTAGTCCTCGGCCGTCACCGCCCGGCCCAGCGTGCGCAGGACCATCGGCCCGCGGACCTTGGCGTTCTCGACGTCCTCCCCGTCGCGGCCGCCGGCCGCCGGCCGCCGGTTCTCCACCCGGGCCACGTACGGGATCGACGACTTCATCACCGAGAGCGCGTGAGCCCCGACGTTGCCCTGGCTGCCGCCGCCCGTGCGGTACGCGCGCAGGCGCAGGTGCGCCCCCTTGATGGGGGTCCGGCCGTAGCGGCGCAGGGCGCCGTCGGGCTGGCGCACGGCCGGGCCGAGCCGGAGCTCGCCGTTCACCTGGTCGAACGCGAAGTGCGGGTCCTCCGGGCCGCTGTCGGAGAAGTCCGGGACCTCGGTCCACTCCTGCCAGCCCGCGCCCTCGCTCACCTCCATCACCAGGGGCAGGCCCGGCACCACCGGCCGGCGCTGGACCTGGAACGTCTGGCCAGGCACGCCCTCGGACAGCCCGACCTCCTCGGCCAGCACGGTCTCGGCGTTCACTGCCTCGACCGTCCCGCCGATCGTGAACGCGGTGATCCGGGTGATCAGCGGGGAAGCGCTGTAGGCCGGCCGGTCGTGCTCGGGGTCGGCCTCGATCACCCGGGCCCGCACCCAGCCCGCCCGCTGCTGCAGCTCCTGGGCGGAGACGGTGTGGGTGCTCGGCAGGTGCAGGACGACGTCGCCCTCGCGGTTCAGCCCGCCGGTCTCGTCGCGGTCCACCTCGCACGGCACCCACGTGGTGCCGTTCCAGGCCTCCCACACCAGCGGCGGGTTCACCGGGTTGACGCCGACGCCCTCGATCCGGCACGTGAGGCGGATCGTGATCGCGCACGCGGGCGCGCACCCAGCCGGCGCGCTGCTGCAGCTCCAGGGCCGAGACCGCGTGGTTGTGCGGGAGGTGCAGGATGACGTCGCCCTCGCGGTTCAGGCCGCCGGTGTCGTCCCGGTCCACCTCGCAGGGCACCCACGCGGTGCCGTTCCAGGCCTCCCACACCAGCGGCGGGTTGACGGGGTTGACGCCGA
>VBJR01000378.1:0-13902 GCA_005880175.1 Chloroflexota bacterium | reverse complement strand
GCACGCCGAGCAGCTCCAGGAACTTGATGTACATCTTGTCCGGGACCCGGTTGAGCCGGTAGATCACCTGGTCGGTCATCCACGCGAACAGCTCGATCAGCGTCACGCCCGGGTCGTGGACGTTGTGGTCCGTCCACTCCGGGCAGCGCTGCTGCACCAGCCGCTTGGACTCGTTGACCAGCTCCTGGAACCGTCGATCGTCCAGGTTGGGAACCGGCAGCGCCATTCGTCACTCCTCCGCCGGGATGGTGTAGAAGGGGAACACGAGGTTGCGGGGGTCGTTGGTGTCCCCCACTGCGTAGCGGATGTCGATGTAGATCAGCGACGTGTCCGCAGCGTCGAAATGGATCTGGACGTCCGTGACATCGATCCTCGGCTCCCAGCGGACCAGCGAGGCGCGGACGGCGATCGCGATGCGGCCGGCGATGTCGGAATCGACGCCCGCGAAGATGTAGTCGTGGATGGCGCAGCCGTAGTCGGGGCGCATCGGCCGCTCGCCGAACGCGGTGCCCAGGATCAGGCGGATGCTCTCCTCGATCTCGCGCTCGTGCGTGACCAGGGCGATGCGCCCGGTGGCGTCCGTCCGGACCGGGAAGGACCAGCCGGCTCCGATGAACTCCTCGCTCACCGCGCCCACTCCTCCAGGGAGCCCGAGGTCGCCGCAAGCACGGGCTCCGCCCTGCGTGTGAGTCCGTCTTCCCGAGATCGACCGCGCGGTCTCCGGACGCGGAGCGATGCGCCGCAGGCGCCCCGAACGTCCCCGACAAGAGGGGGGGTTTCGGAAGGGGGGGCCTGCCCCCCCTTGCCCTCCGTCCGGACCGGGAAGGACCAGCCGGCTCCGATGAACTCCTCGCTCATGGCCTCATCTCAGTTGTGCTTGATCGGCTTGCCGCTGACCTGGACGCTGCTGTTGCTCGACAGCTTCACCCCTGACTTCCCGGTCATCTCGAGCTGGTCGCCCTCGATGGTCACCTTCTTGTCGGACTTGATCGACACGTCGTCCTGGGCCTCGATCCGCACCTTGCCCTTGCAGACGACGTGGATCTCCTGCTTCGTCTCGTTGAGCGAGACCTTGATCGCGCTGTCGCTGGTGATCAGCGCGATGCCCGACTTGCCGGGGTCGTCGAAGAGGACGAAGCGGTGGCCCTTGCGGGAGACGACGCCGCGCCGCTTGACCTTGCCGTTGTCGAACAGGCCGTCGCCCAGCCGCGGCTTGTCCTTGCCGTTGTAGAGGGCCCCGACAACGACCGGCCGGCGCACGTCGCCGAACTCGAACGCGACCAGCACCTCGTCGTTGACCTCCGGCATGAACACCGCGCCGCTGTCCGGGCCGGCGCCGAACTGCGTCATCCGGGTCCAGTCGGACTCGTACGTGTCCGAGAGCCAGGGGAACTTCAGCTTCACGCGGCCCAGCTTGTCCGGGTCGTCGTTGTTGGTCACCTGGGCCACGACCACGCCGGCGATCGGCCCGGTGGAGGCCGCGTGCGTCCCGTTGACCATCAGGCCGAGCAGCGAGCGGTCCTGGCGGCCGCTGACCTCGAAGCGGGTCACGTACCCGGTGCCGGCGTGGGCGTCGAACACGTGGCGCGTGTGCGTCAGCGTGTACTTGCCGATGAAGTCCGCCGCCACCGAGGCGACGCTGACCGGGGTCCCGGCCTTGAGCTTGGGGTTGCCACGGGCCACTCCCTCGGCCTCGGCCACGGCGCTGCCGATCTGGTCGGCGACCGCCTTGGCCGTGGCGTCCACCTCTCGCTGCGACGTCAGCGGGATGTCGACCTCCGAGTACGTGTGACCGCCGAACTTCCCGGCCAGCGCGGAGGGCGTCGCGGGCAGGTCGATGCTGTCGGTCCCGGCCGGCGCGGACCCGATCACGGCCTGCTTCGCCTTCGGGTCCCAGCCCCGCACCTTGACGTCGTTGACCTGCTCCGACGAGCTGACGCGGGGCCGGAACTCCAGCAGGTCCTGGTTCCAGACCAGCTGCAGCGGGTTGCTCGAGTCGTTGTTGCCCGAACCGGGCCCCTGGTCCGACGGCTTCGGCTTGCGGAAGTGCAGCTTGCCCTCGGTGACCGCGACCTCGAAGCCGATCTCGTCCGCCCGCTGGTTCAGGAACGCCCAGTCCGACTCGTTCACCTGCGAGACGTGCTCGTGCGTGACCTGGGAGTCGTCGATCGTCCCCGGCCGCAGGCCCGCCCGCGACGCGATCGTCTGCGCGATGTCGGAGTCCTTGACGTTCTGGTACGTCTGCGTGACCCGGCCGCGGTGGAGCCGGTGGGAGCCGTCGTAGCCGCGCACGATGGCCCGGCTGCCGCTGGCGTCGTACTCGGCCTCGAGCGCGGTGACCTCGCCGTCGATCAGCACCTCGGAGCCGCCCCCGCTCGGCGAGGGCCCGCTGATCTTCACCTTCGAGCCGATCTGGACGTTCACCTGCCTGGCGATGTCGCGGCCGATGTCGCGGAACGACAGCATGAACATGTCCGGCCGGTGCACGTGCTCGTCGACGACCGCCAGCTCCAGCAGCGGCTCGAGGTTGGCCGCCAGCGGCGACCCGTCGATCTCCACCTTCGGCTTGACGCCCGCGCGCGGATCGTTCGGCATGCGCTCAGCTCATCGCCGCCGCCTCGTCGGCGGTCGGCCTATGCAAGGGGGGGCGGGCCCCCCCTTCCAGAACCCCCCCTCTTGCCCGGAAGTTGGGGGCGCCTCCGGCGCATCGCTCCGCGTCTCGACGCAACGCTTGGCGATCTCGGGAAGACGGACTCAGACGCAGGGCGAAGCCCATGCTCACGACCACTCCTGTTCTATCCATCAGCGTCAGCTCATCGCCGCCGCCTCGTCGGCGGTCGGCAGCATCAGGCGCCTGCCCGGGGTCACGCGCAGCGGGTCGTCGATCCCGTTGAGCACGGCGAGCCCCCGCCACAGCGACGGGTCGTCGTACTCCCGGAACGCGACGGAGTGCAGGCTGTCGCCGGCGGACACCACGTGGGTGCGGCGGCCGACGATCGAGCCCGACGTCGGGTTCTGCGCCGCGGGCTCGTCCGGGATCTCCTCGAGCGTGATCTGCGCGGTCGCACGGACGGGCGTGCCGTCGGGCTTGAACATCGTGTACTTGGCGCTGACCGACTTCAGGAAGCCCTTGAAGCTGGCCAGCGGGCCGGCGCCCCAGTGGAACTGCAGCGTCCGCGGCTGCGGCTTCTGCGTCTGGTGGATCGAGGAGTCGGTCGGCTTGAGCCACTCGATCAGCTTCTCGATGTCCGCGACCAGGTTGCCCTCGCCCTCCCAGTCGTCGAAGAACAGCTCCATCTGGACGCTCTGGGGCTGGACGCCGCCGAACTCGGGCTTCGTGGTGTGCTTGGCGCCCTTGTTGGTCGGCCGGTTCCACGTGGCCGACTTGCTGATCGACAGCTCCTTCGGGTTGAACCGGAACACGAGCGGCGCGGAGCCGTCGTCAGGGACGAGGGTGGCCTTCGGCATGTACGGGTCCTCCTACCCGGCGTCCAGGAAGCCGTTGTGGGACAGCTCGAGCGTCTCGTTGGCGACCTGGTTGCCGCCGGCGTCGAGGGTCGGGCCCGTCCACTTGACCGGGCAGACGTCGGTCAGGTTCCAGCGGCAGACCACCTCGCCGTTCGCGTCGAGCACGGTGATCTCGGCGTGCTTGCGCTCGACCTTCGTCACCATCTTCGAGACCCACCGGACGACGGTCTGCGAGTCCTTGTCCAGCGGCCGGGTCAGCTTGATGTTGGGGTACTTGCGGCGGCCGGGCAGGCGGTGGACGTAGTCGTTGAACCCGCCCTCCTGGTACTCGAAGACCTCGTACTCGACCGCCAGGCCCTCGCACTTCGTCCACATGCCCAGGTCCACGCCGTCGATGCTGACGGTGAAGCGGGGGCTCAGCGCGGTCTCCGGCATCTCGCTCTCCTCAACCTCGAAGGTCCGTGATCAGGCCGGCGCGCTCGCGGTCCACGAGCAGCTCCTGGCGGAGCCGGGACCGGAGCCGTTCGTAGAGCTGGCGGGCCAGGTCGTCGAGCTCCTTGTCGGAGTGCTGCGGCGCGCCGCCGGCGGCACCGGCGGCCGGCGTCGCTCCCGCCGAGGTGGCGGTGCCGGTCGTGGACGCGTCGGACGACTCCTCCGCCCGCTGCACGGGGACCTCGATCGAGATGTACTGCTGGGCCTCGGCCGCCCGCTGCGCGATCAGCTCCTCCGAGGGCCGGGCCGTGGCGACCGGCAGGTAGGACAGCTCCGGCGCCGGGAGCGCCAGGGTGGGCGCCGCGGCCATCGCCTGGGCCACGGGCCGGGCGACGCGGGCGACCGGCGCGAGGGCGGCGGTCGCCGCCTCCGTCGTCGCGGCCGCCGGCCACGCCTGCGCGGGGTCGGCCGGCGTCTGGTCGAAGCGCTGGGCGGCCCCGGCGAGCGTGGGCAGGACGGTCAGCGACGGCGCCGCGCCGTCCTCGACGGCCTGGCCGGCGGCCGCGGGGGCCGGGCCGGGCGCGCCCGCGCTCACCGGCAGCGGACGGTTGCCGACGAGCGGCATGATGGCCGGCACGGGCGTCCCGGCGGACCGGCGGCTGACGGCCAGCGGCCCCGGTCCCCCGGCGACCGGGGCGGCGGGTCCAGCCGGACCCGGGCTGCGGTCGCTCGCGAGGACCGTGGGCTGATCGCCGCCCGGTCCCTCGCGCCGGACGACGGCGCCGGGGACCAGGGGCAGGGATCGGCCGACGTCGAGGGCCACCGACCCGGCCTCCAGGCGCTGCACGTGGGCGGCCGCGAGCGTCTCCGTGTCCTCGATCGTGCCGGCGCCGGACTCGATCTCGGGCGCGGGCGCCGGGCCGGGCTCGACCGGCGGGCCCGCGGATTCGTCTTCGGCCTCGGCCTCGGCGGTGGACGCGAAGTCCATCGCGGCCACGCCGGGCCCGGCCGGCGCGGGGGCCTCGACGCGCTGCACCGGGACGACCGGCAGCGGGCCGGGCGCCAGCCCCGGCGGCTCGGACCCCGTCTCGATCCGCTGGGCGGGCACGACGGTCAGCGGCATCGTCTGCGCGGTGGGCGGCTCCTCGTCCTCCCCCTCGCCGGCCTCGAGGCGCTGGACCGGCACCACCGGGAGCGGCGCGGGGCCCGGCGGGGTGTCCCCGACGGGCGCGGACGGCACGACCGACTCGGCGGGCGCCGCCCCGGCGGGCGGCGCGTCGATCGTGCGCTGCACCGGCGGGAGGTCCGGGTTCGGCCCGACGGACAGGGCCGCGGGATCGGCGCCGGCGGGGGCCGGACGGCCCTCGGCCACGACCGGCATCGGCAGCGCCGGCTCGGGCCCGCGCGTGGGCGGGGCGTCCGGCCGCGCGGCCGGCGGCGGCGGCGCGCCCGGCGCCCGCCGCTGCACCCGGAAGATCGGCCGGCTGAGCTCCGCCGACGCGTCGGGCGGCCGGGCCGGCGCGGTCGTCAGCGGCGCGTGCGACACGACGGGCCCCGGCAGCGGTGACGGCGCGACCGGCTGGGCGTCGACGCGGCGCTGGACCGGCGGCTCGTCCTCGGCCGCCCCGCCGGACGGCATGGCCGGAGGCGCGGGCGGGGCCGGCACCGGCGCCTGCTCGGCGCTCGCGGCCGGCGGCTCCGGCTCCTCCTCGGCGCTCCGCTGAACGACCGGCAGGCGCGACGGCACGAACGGCATGCCCAGGCCCAGGCGGCGCGTCTGCCCGACGTTCAGCCGGCGCGGAGACTGCCCGGCCTCGTCCGGGAGCCGCTGGAGCGAGGGCGACTCGGCCGGTGGCGGCACCGCCACCGGCTCGACCGGCGCCGGCCGGCTCCCGACGGCGGGCGCGAACGGCGGCGCGGCCTCGGGCAGCGTGCTCACGGTGAGCACGGCCGGCGGGGGCGCTGCCGCGACGGCCCGCACGGCACGCGGCGCGGGCGGCGGCGGCAGCGGGGCCGCCTCGAAGGCCGCGGTCTCGACGGCCGCCGCCCGGGCCTCGCCTGCCGGCAGCGTCTGGACGACCGGCGACACGTCCGCGGCCTCGGGCGCCGGCGGCGCGGCGGCCGGCGCCGCCGACTCCCCGCCCCACTCCGGCCACGAGAACTGCTGCAGCTGGCCGCCGCCGCCGGCGGCGCGCCGCTGAACGTACACGAGCCGCTCGGGGCCCTGGTACGTGGAGGTCAGCCCCCGGACCAGCCCGGAGGGCGCCTCCGCGGTGCGCGCGTGGCCCAGCGGCTGCAGGGCCAGGGGCACGCCGACCGTCCCGGGCAGGCCGGCGGCGAACGGGCCGGACGCCGCGGTCAGCGGGGCGTCGCCGACCGAGCGCTGGATGGGCGGCAGGCCCACCCAGTCGTGGCCCGACGCCCGCGGCACGGCGGCGGGCGTCTCCGCCGGCGCGCTCTCGGACCGCGAGCGGCCGAAGAGGTTGAAGGGCCAGCGCACGGGCTACTCCTCCTCCGCGCGCCGCTGGTTGATCCGGGCGATCTCCTCGACGAACCGCCTGCGCAGGGGGTGCTCGAGGTCCAGGATCTCGTCCAGCGGCCAGTGGAAGTGGTACGCGATGTACGCGATCTCCTCGAAGAGGCGGTCGCCGTCGTACAGCGGCGGCGGCGCCGTGACCCGCGTGGCGAGGGCGGCGGGGGACCTCATCCCCCGCCAGCCACGTCGACCGCGAACTCGTGCTTGCACGAGGGGCACGTGACGGCCACGTGCGTGGTCCCCTCGCTGTTCACGCGGCGATACATGTCCTGCAGGAAGGCCAGGTCGGACGCGAACAGGCCCTCGATGGTCGCCGGCGTCACCTGGGTGATCGAACCCAGGCGGGTGACGACGCGCGAGAGGAGGATCACCGTCAGGTACGCCTCGTTCTCGCGCACACGGGGGTCCCGCTGGGGAAGGATCTCGTCCCGCGCCGTGGCGAGCCGCATCCTCCCCTCGCGGTGGACGTTCCCGTCGTCGTCGACGAATCCGCGCGGGAGCACGAAGTCGAACTCCGTGCGCAGGCCCTCGCGGGTGGGTGCCGCCATCACTTGACCCGCTGCAGCTCCTCGCAGACGATCGTGCACTCCTCCATCAGGATCTCGTTGCCGCTCGACTTGAGCGTGCTCATCGAGAGCTTGGAGGGCCACGCGTTGAGGAAGTTGTAGCGGCCGACCTCGGTGTGGTCGTAGCTGTAGAGCACGACCGAGCCGTTCTTGCGGGCGCCGGAGACGTTGCCCTGGTAGATCGACTGGTGCCAGTTGTAGAGCTCCATGGAGGAGCTCTTGGCGCGCTTCAGCGTGATCGTCGGAGGCTTCCGGTTGCCCGGGAGCTTGTGGATGACGTACTTGCCGGCCTTCGTGTTCTCCTTGAGCTCGATGACGTCGATCTCGGAGGTGAGGCCGCTGACCTCCTGGAACTGGGCGACCTCGACGCCGTCGATCTCGATCGAATAGTGATAAGACGCCAGCGCGTCGGTCGGCAGGCCGGGCAGCTGAGCACCCATCGGTTATCTCCTTGAACTACTCGGTGAGCGAGGCGCCGCCCGAGAACTGGGCGATGCGGAAGATCACGAACTCGGCCGGCTTCACCGGCGCGATGCCGATCTCGACGACGAGCTGGCCGGCGTCGATGATCTCGGAGGGGTTCGTCTCCGAGTCGCACTTGCAGTAGAACGCCTCCTGCGGCGTCGCCCCGAACAGCGCGCCGTCGCGCCACACCCGGACGAGGAAGGCGTTGATGGTCCGCTTGACCCGCTCCCAGAGCGCCATGTCGTTGGGCTCGAACACGACCCACTGCGTGCCCTCGAGCACCGACTCCTCGATGTAGTTGAACAGCCGGCGGACGTTCAGGTACCGCCAGGCCGGGTCGCTCGACAGGGTGCGGGCGCCCCAGACCCGGATGCCGCGGCCCGGGAAGGCGCGGATGCAGTTGATGCCGACCGGGTTGAGCTGGTCGTGCTCACCCTTGGTGATGTTCAGGCCGAGGTCGATCGCGCCGCGGACGGTCTCGTTCGCGGGCGCCTTGTGGACGCCACGGGTGTCGTCGCTGCGCGCCCAGATGCCGGCCATGTGGCCCGACGGCGGCACGAAGACGCCCTGCCCGACCATCGGGTCGAACACCTTGACCCACGGCCAGTACAGCGTCGCGTACTTCGAGTCGTACCCGGCCTTGTCCACGCGCCACTCGCGGATCTGCTGCGCGTTGTAGTCCGGCGGCGGGTCCAGGATCGCGACGCGGTCGCCCATCAGCTCGCAGTGCGCGACCATCGCCAGCTGCACCGCCTTGACGGTCTCGAGGTCGATGGCGCCCTGCTGGTACGCGGCCATCAGGAGTCCTCGGCGCCGACGCGCACCGGAACGGTCGCGCTGCCGCCCGCCAGCGTCACCCGGGCCTGGGCCACCGGCTCCAGGGCCGTGCTGCCGCTGACCTCCTCCAGCTGGATCAGCCGGGACTGGTTCTTCACCACCGTGGCGACGTTCTGGCGGCCGCGCTTGATGGTGACGTTGTCGAAGACCTCCTCGACCTTGCCGCCCTTGCTGACGACCACCTTGAAGTTGTCGTCGCCGGGCTCGGAGGCGTCCTGCACCTCGACGGTGATCTCGTTGCCGGTGGGGCCGGCCTCGAGCGCGCTGACCCGGTACGGCAGCGCCTTCTCGCCGCGGCCGAGCGGGAGGTCGCCGCGCGCGCTCGGCGCGGGCCCGTTGCCGCCGATGCGGACCACGTAGCAGACGCCGCCGCCGTTCAGGAAGTAGCCGTACACGGCGTGCGCCAGGTACGAGCCTTCCTGGAACTCGCCGAACGTCTGGACGAACTGGCTCCAGTTCGTGATCAGGGTCGGCTCGTTGAAGGGCCCTCTGGCCGCCAGGCCCACGAAGGCGGCCACCGCAGTCCCCACGCCCTCGATCGGGCGGGATCCGGCCTCGACCTCCTCCACGTACACACCGGGTGACAGGTACTGCGGCATTCGTGAGCCTCCAGGTTTGTTTCCAGCGGGACAGATCGCAGATGCGCAGGCTCGCAGGCGTCCGGCTCGTGCGACAAGGGACGGGCGGACGGACCTCCGGGCAGGTGCGGCGGCACTTCCGGGCAACCGGTGCAAGCGGCCGGACGGCGTCCCGAATGGCGCGATGCCCCGATGGCCTGCCTCGACTGCCCGGAAGGGCAGCCGGCGTCGCCCCAAGAACTGCCCGCCCGCGGGTTGTTCCGACGCCCGCGGGCACGGGACGCTCGCGGCGATGATCCAGGACGTCGACGAGGCGCTGCGCACGCTGGTGCGCCGCGAGGCACTGCCGGGCGCCGACGTCGACGTGGCGTTCGACGCCCCGACCAAGGACTGGTCGACCCGGCGGAACGCGCCGACCGTCGACCTCTATCTCTACGACATCCGCGAGGACCTGCAGCGGCGCGAGGTCATGTGGCAGGCGTTCCGGAACACGGAGGGCTTCCAGACCAGCCGCCAGCCGCCGCCCCGGCACTACAAGCTGTCGTACCTGGTCACCGCGTGGACGCAGCGGCCCGAGGACGAGCACCGGTTGCTCTCGGCGGTGCTCACGTGCTTCGTCCGCCACGAGCGGCTGCCCGAGGACATCCTGCCCGGCTCGCTCGCCGGCGGGATGCCGGTCTACGCCACGATCGCCCTGCCGCCGCCGCAGGACCGGCCGCTGTCCGACGTCTGGTCGGCGCTGGGCGGCGAGCTCAAGCCGTCGCTCGACCTGGTGGTCATCGCGCCGCTCGTCGTGGGCCGCATCGAGATCCCCGCGCCGCCGGTCATGGAGCTGCCGCGGTTCGACTTCACCGCCGCCCGGACCACGGACCTGGTCACGTCCGAGCAGGCCCAGCTCCAGCGGCGGGCCGCCGCCGCGAGCGAGGCGTGGGAGGACGAGCTGGTCGAGGCTGAGGCGCGGGCCGAGGTCGGGCCGGGGGCGAGCGCCCAGGCGCTGGCTCGCGCGCGGGAGCGGATCCGGGCCCGGCTGCGGGCCGAGATCGAGGCCGAGGCGGTCGCCATGGCCGGGCCGAACGCGACCCCGCAGTCGCTGGAGGTGGCGCGACAGCGGGCGCGGGCCAAGGCCCGCGAGCGGGCGCTGGCGGCGGCCGCGGAGCGGCTGCGGCCGGAGGAGACGATCCGGTCCGGCCAGCCCAACCAGCCCGGCCGCACCATCCGGCTCCGCGTCAAGCGAGACGGCGAGCAGAACCGATGAGCGCGGTCCCGGGCACTGCGCCCGAGCAGGGGGGGGCAGGCCCCCCCTTCCGGAACCCCCCCGATCGTCCGGGACGTCGGGGGCGCCTGCGGCGCTTCCCACCGGGTCTGAAGCCGGCGTCCGGGCGATTCCGGGATCACGGACCCACACGCAGGGCGGAGCCCGTGCTCACGTCCACCTCGGCATCCCCAGAGCGGGTGCAGGGGTAATGAGCGAGGTCCCGGGCGCTGCGTCGCTGACGCACGTGCTCGGCCGCCTGGAGGTGGTCGGCCGGCGAGTGGGCGCGGCGGTCGAGTGGCGCCGGTCCTCCGACCCCGACCCGGCCGACCGGTTCCGCGGACTGCACATCTCGCCCGCCCAGGTCGAGGCGCTGCTGGCCGGCGCGCCGCCGCCGGTGCCGCCCAGCCCCGAGGCGGCCGCGCTGCTGGAGCAGATCGAGGCCGAGGCCGACGCCGCGGAGGCGGACGGCGCCGACCTCCGGCTGCGCCGCATGGCGCGGACGTTCGACCTGGGCGAGCTCGAGGTGGAGCTGCTGCTGATCGCGCTGGCGCCGGACCTGGACAGCCGGTTCGAGCGCCTGTACGGCTACCTCCACGACGACGTGTCCCGGCGCCGGGCCAGCACCGGGCTCTGGCTGGAGCTGTGCGGCGTCGAGCCGGCCAGCGCCGCCGCCTGGCGCGCCCTGGCCGCCGGCGCGCCGCTGGTCGAGGGCCGGCTGGTCGTGGTCGAGGAGCCGGACCGCCCGTTCCTGACCCGGGCGCTGCGCGTGCCCGACCGGGTGAGCGCGTTCCTGCTCGGCGCGGACGCGCCCGACGGCGCCGTCCGCGAGCTCGTGTACGACTGCCCGAGCGGTCCCGACCTCGCCGGCCTGGCGGAGCGCCTGGCCCGCGCCATCGACGGCGGCGCCCGGCTCGCGTACGTCCGCGAGCGCGCCGGCACGGCGGCGGGCCCGCTGGCCGCCGCCGCCCTCCGGATGGCCGGGCTCGAGGTGCTGCCGCTGGACCTGCGCCGCGTCCGCCAGGACGAGGACCTGACGGCCCTGGCCGCGCTGTGCGCCCGCGAGGCGCGCCTGCTCGGCGCCGGCGTCCTGGCCGGCCCGCTGGACGCCCTCGGCACCCGGGACGCGTCGGCGATCCGGACGATCGCCGAGCTCCCCACGCCGGTCGTCCTGTACGGCTCCGCCAACTGGGACCCGCTCTGGTCGCGGCAGGTGCCGTACCGGTGCGACGCCGAGCCGCCCGCGCCGGAGGAGCGCGAGCGGCTGTGGGCGGCCGAGCTGGACGGCCAGGTGGCCTCGCTCGTCGATCCGGCCGCGGTCACCCGCCCCTTCCGGCTGACCGGCGACCAGGTGCGCCGGGCCGCGCGGGCCGCGCGGCTGCAGGCCGCGGCGGCGGACCGGGCGGTGAGCGCCGAGGACCTGCGGGCCGGGGCCCGGGCGCAGAACGCGGCCGGCCTGGAGCGCCTGGCGGTGCGCATCCAGCCCGCGGTCGGGTTCGCGGACCTGATCCTGCCGGAGGACGTGCTGGAGAGCCTCACCGAGCTGATCGTCCGGGCCCGCCACCGCGAGCTGGTGCTGGGCCGGTGGGCGATGGGCGGCGCCTCGTCGCGCCGGCGCGGGCTGACCTCCCTGTTCGCCGGTGCGTCGGGCACGGGCAAGACGATGGCGGCCGAGGTGCTGGCCGGGGAGATGGGCCTGGACCTGTACGTGGTGGACCTGGCCAGCGTGGTGGACAAGTACGTCGGCGAGACCGAGAAGAACCTGGACCGCATCTTCGCGGAGGCGGAGAGCGTGAACGGCGTGCTGCTGTTCGACGAGGCGGATGCCCTGTTCGGGAAGCGCTCGGACGTCAGCGACGCGCACGACCGGTACGCGAACGTGGAGGTCGCGTACCTGCTGCAGCGGATGGAGCTGTTCGAGGGCATCGCGATCCTGGCTACGAACCTGCGCTCCAACCTGGACGAGGCGTTCGCCCGCCGCCTCGACCTCCTGATCGACTTCCCGGAGCCCGAGGAGGAGGACCGCCTGCGCCTGTGGCAGCGCTGCCTGGGCACGGCGGCCCCTCGCGATGAAGACCTGGACCTGGAGTTCCTGGCCCGCGCGTTCAAGGTGTCGGGCGGGAACATCCGCAACATCGTGGTGGCGGCCGCGTACGCGGCGGCGGAGGACGGCTCCCCGATCTCGATGGGGCACCTGGTGCGGGCGACGATGCGCGAGTACCGCAAGCTCGGCCGCATGGTGGTGGAGTCCGAATTCGGCCGGTACTACACGCTGGTCCGATAACGCCCGCCGCCGGCCGGCCGGGAGCCCCGAGGCGGGGTTGCGTCGGGCGTCATTGCCGTGCTGGTCTCTTATCCGAGCGAGTTGAAGCACGAAGCCACGAAGTGCACGAAGACGCACGAAGGAGCAAGTTTTATTCGAGTTCTTCGTGCGTCTTCGTGGCCTTTGTGGCTTCGTGCTTCAAAACCACTTGAGACAAGCCGCGTGTGGCACCGACGACCGTGCTTCCCATGCGAGGTCCGATAACGCCCGCCGGCGGCCGGGACACCTCTCCCATCGCGAGCGGGGACAACGCGTCTATTCTTCCCGCGACCCCCGATGAACGCCCATAGAATCCGACTGGAGCCTGCCGCGCTCACCGTGGAGCCCGGTCAGGAGGCAACCTGCACGGTCCGCATCTGGAACACCGGCGACGTGGTCGATGCGTACGCGGTCCAGGTGCTCGGCGCGGCGGCCACGTGGACGGCGGTCGAGACGGCCACGGTCTCCCTCTTCCCGGGCGCGAACGGCGTCGCCACGCTGACGTTCCGCCCGCCCCGCACCGCGGAGGTGCCGGCCGGATCGCTGCCGTTCGCGGCCCGCGTGCAGTCGCGCGACGCCGGGATGGCGACGTCGGTGGTGGAGGAGGGCACGCTGGAGGTCGCCCCGTTCACCGAGGTGACGGGTGAGCTGCTGCCGCGGACCTCGCACGCCCGCTTCACGGGCCGCCACCGGGTCCGGCTGACGAACGCGGGCAACGCGCCGACCCCGGTCCACCTGTCGGGCTCGGACCCCGAGCAGGCGGTCGCGCTGCGGTTCTCGCCGCCGGCGCTGTCGGTGCCGCCCGGCGCCGTCGCCAGCGTCGGGGTGCGCGCCGCCGCCACCCACGTCTCGTGGTTCGCGGCGCCGAAGCAGTGGTCGTTCCAGGTGACGGCGCAGCCGCCGGACGGGACGCCGGTCCAGATGCAGGGCGCGATGGAGCAGCTGCCGCTGATCGGCCGCTGGACGCGCCGCGCGATCGCGCTGACCGCCCTGGCGGCGGTCGCCCTGGGCATCCTGCACTACCGGGGCGCCGAGATCCAGTCGGCCGCCACGAACCTGATGTCCGGGAACAGGACGGCCCAGGGGGCGGGCCCACTGCCGCCCGGCGGCGCCTCGCCGGTCGCGCAGACGTCCCCCTCCACGGCTCCGTCGCCCACGCCGTCGAAGGGCGGGACGGGCGGCGGCACCACCGGCGGGGGCACCACGGGCACGGGCGGCGGGGCGTCGAGCCGCCCGGCGATCGTCGCGGCCTCCGCGTGCGCCGGCAACGCGATCTCGTACAGCGCGCCGAACGCCGGCCAGCCGATCCCCGGTCTCGCCGTGACGTTCGACAACGGACCGGTCGGGCGCACCGCGCTGGTCGATCTGAGCGCCAACCTGGGCGTGGACGTGGACGCCGAGGTCCGCGTCGCGTACTCGGTGGACGGCGGCCCGGCCCAGGAGAACGCGTACGGCCCGGCGAACCT
>VBJR01000413.1:2266-4411 GCA_005880175.1 Chloroflexota bacterium | reverse complement strand
GGCGACCTGCTGGCCCGTCGTGCCGATCTGGCGCTCGAACGGGACCCAGCCCCGGTCGGCCAGCGGCCGGCTGGCGCCGAGGGCGGCGTCCAGCAGGTCGGCCAGCTCCTGCACGGCCGGCAGCCGGTCGGCGGACCCGACGCCCAGGCCGGCCGCGACGATCCGCTCGGCCTCGGCCAGCCGCACCGAGCGAGGGTCGTGGCGGAGGGTCCGCACGCGGCGGACCCGGGGCTCGCCGGCGGCCAGCTCCACGACCTCCGCCCGGCGCCGGCGGGCACCAGCCAGCGCTCCAGGGCGCGGTCGTCGTGCGCCCACCGGGCGACGAGCAGGCCGGCCGGGCCGGCGCGCAGCCAGGCGCAGTCGAGCAGGCAGGCCGCGCCCAGCCGCGCGGCCAGTCGCGGCGCCAAGTCGGCGCCGCGGGCGGTGCCGGCCAGCAGGACCGCCCGGGGCTCGCCGACCGCGGCCGCCACCGCGTTCGCGTGCACCTCGGCGTCGTACGGCGCCGCCAGCGTCAGCACGCGCTCCGCGCCCACCGCGGCCAGCGTCTCGGCCGCGGCGCCGGCCGCGATCGCCCCGGCCGCCGCCCCCAGCTCCTCGGCGAGGTCGGCGGCGTCGCCCATCACCTCCGGGTCGTGCTCGACGTACGCCCAGACCGTCACAGGGCCAGCGCCACCCGGTGGCCCTCGTTGACCGCGTTCCCGGCCCGCCGGGGCGCCACGCAGTCGCCGGCCCGGTGCACCTCGATCCGGCCCTTCAGCGCGTGGTAGAGCCGGTCGTCGGCGCGGCCGTGGTTGGCCACGACCACCGTGTCGAACGGGCCGAACTCGACCATGCGGCCGGAGTACGCCTCGACCGCCTGGACGCAGCTCCGCTCGTAGCCGAGCGGGGCGACGCTCGTGAAGATGCTGACGCCCAGCGCCAGGACCCGGCGGTGCCAGTTCTCCAGGTCCAGGGTCAGGCCCAGGTCGAGACCCGGGATCAGCGACGGCGTCAGGACCTCGACCCGGTGGCCGCGCTGGGCCAGCCACTCGGCGGTGCTGGTCGCCTGGTGGAAGCCGACGAGGTCGACGACGGCGACCCGGTCGCCCACCGGCGCGCCGGCCAGGACGTCCCAGACGCTCATCACACCGGGCGCGGGCGGCTGCGGCTCGGCGCCGGTGCAGCAGACGACGGCCTCCCAGGCGCCGGCCAGCGCGTCGTCGGGCCCGATCCGCGCCTCCAGCCGGACGTCCACGCGCTCGCGGCGCAGCTCGCCCTGGAGGTTGCGGGCCAGGTCGCCGAACTCCGCGCGGTTGGGCACGCGGGCGGCGAGCCGGACCTGCCCGCCGAGCTCCGGGCCGGCCTCGCAGAGCGTGACCTCGCAGCCGCGCCGGGCGGCGACGACGGCGCACTGCATGCCGGCGGGGCCGCCGCCGACGACCAGGACGCGGCGGGGCCGCGCCGCCGGCCGCAGCGTTCGCGGGCCCAGCTCGAGCTCGTGCCCGGAGGCGGGGTTCTCGATGCAGCCGATCTCCAGGTTCAGCCCCTCCCGGCCGATGCAGTCCTGGTTGCAGGAGATGCACAGCCGGATCTCCTCGACGCGGCCCTCGCGGGCCTTGCGCGCGGTCTCCGGCTCGGCGATCTGCTGGCGCACCATGCCCACCAGGTCGCAGATGCCGGCGGCCAGCGCCTGCTCGGCCTGCACCGGGTCCTTGATGCGCCCGACGCCGATCACGGGCAGGTCGGTGACCTCGCGCAGGGCGGCGGCGGTGAACAGCTGGTAGCCGGGCGGCAGGTGCATCGAGCCCTCGACCATGAACAGCGTGTGGGTGGCGGTGCCCAGCGACGTGTTGAAGTAGTCGAGCTGGCCGTCGCGGTCGAGGATCCGGACGGTCTGGACCGAGTGCTCGAGCGTCAGGCCGCCGTCGATGAACTCGTCGCCCGGGATGCGGATGCCGAGCACGAACTCGCGCCCGACCTCGGCCCGGATGGCGGCGACGATCTCGCGGACGAGCCGGGCCCGGCGCTCGACCGAGCCGCCGTACGCGTCCGTCCGGCGGTTCGCGTACGGGCTCAGGAACTGCCGCAGCAGCGAGCTGTGCGAGGCCTGGAGCTCGGCGCCGTCGAAGCCGCCGTCGCGGACGTGGCGGGCGACGCGGGCGTACG
>VBJR01000413.1:0-2253 GCA_005880175.1 Chloroflexota bacterium | reverse complement strand
AGCGGGTCCGCGATCGGGCTGGGCGCCCATACGGGCAGCCGCGTGTACGTGGAGGCGGCCTGGCCCCCGTTGTGGTTGATCTGGGCGAGCACGGGCGTGCCGTGGGCGTGGACGCGGCGGGTCAGCTCGCGGTAGTCGGCGACCACCGACTGGTCGAACGCCTTGATCAGGCGCTCGTACGGGTGGTCGGTCGGGTGGACGGACTGCTCCTCGGTGATGATCAGCCCGGCGCCGCCGCGGGCGCGCTCCTCGTAGTAGGCGGCGAGGTCGGGCCCCGGGCGGTTGCGGCGGGCGAGGTTCGTCAGGTGGGCGGAGAACACGACGCGGTTGGGGACGGTGAGGGCCCCCACCCGGAGCGGCGAGAACAGGTACGGAAACTGCGGATGCCGCACCGCGCCATTATGCCGTCGCCCGGCCGTCTGGCCTGGCTTGACACCCGGTTCCGTCCCTGCTGTACTGGACGTTCGCCTCAGCCGAGGCGGCATGGCTGTCCACCAGGGGAGGAGTGGTGCGCGCTCGGCCGCTGCGCGTGTTCGTCACCCACACGTCGGAGCTGGCCCGATACCCACCGGGCCAATCGTTCCTGGACGCCGCCTGCGCCGGCGTGCGGCGCGTGGACGCGGTGCCGGTGACGATGCTCGACCTGGGCGCGCGCCAGGACGTGCCGTTCGAGGTCTGCCGGAACGAGGTGCTGGGCTGCGACGTCCACCTCAGCGTCCTCGGCTTCCGCTACGGCACGCCGATCCCCGAGATGCCCGGCGGGACCTCCTACGTCGAGTTCGAGTTCGACGTGGCGACCGAGGCCGGGATGCCGCGACTGGTGTTCCTCATCGACGAGCGGACGCCGCTGCCCCCGGCGCTCGTGGACGAGGACCGGGGCCGGATCGCCCGGTTCCGGGACCGCGTGCGGGCGGGCGCCGGCCGCCTCGTCTCGGCGCTGGTCAGCGACCCCGGCCACCTGGAGGCCGCCGTCAGCCAGGCGCTCGTCCGCCTGACGAAGGAGGACGTGCCGGCGGCGGACGGCGTCCCCTGGGTGCTGCCGCCGCTGAGCGCGCCGGTCGTGGACCGTCCCGATCTCGTGGACGAGCTCCTGCCCGCGCTCACCGCCCCGCGGGCCGAGACCGGCGACCTGACGACCACGCTGGAGGGCGCGGGCGGGTTCGGCAAGACGACGCTCGCCGTGATGCTCTGCCGCCGGCCCGAGATCCGCTCGCGGTTCCCCGGCGGGCTGCTGTGGGTCACGGTCGGCGAGCAGCGGGAGGGCGCGGAGCTGGCGGCCACGATCGGCGAGCTGTGCGCCGCGCTGTCGGGCGCGTCGCCGGCCACGGCCGACCCCATGCTGGCGGGCGCCCGCCTCGGGGAGCTGCTGGACGAGCGGGAGCCCGCGCTCCTGGTGCTCGACGACGTGTGGCGGCCCGAGCAGCTGGCGCCGTTCCTGATCGGCGGCGCGGCGTGCCGGCGGCTCGTCACGACGCGGAACGCCGGGGTGGCGCCCAGGAGCGGCCGGGCGGTCGTCGTCGGCCACATGACCGCCGAGGAGGCGCGCCGCACGCTGACGGCCGGCCTCGACGAGCTGCCGGCGGGCGTCGTCGCCCGGCTCCTGGAGATCACCGGCCGGTGGGCGGTGCTGCTCGGCCTCGTCAACGGCACGATGCTCGACCAGGTCCGCCTCGGCGCGACGGCCGAGCAGGCGGGCCGGTGGGCGCTGCGACGCCTGGAGTCGCTCGGGCCGACCGCCTTCGACGTGGACGAGGCGGGCAGCCGGAGCCTCACCGTGGCGGCGACCATCGGCGCCAGCCTGGACCTGCTCACGCCGGACGAGCGCGAGCGCTACCTCGAACTGGCGGCTATGCCCGAGGACGTGGACGTGCCCCCCTCCGCGCTCGCCCTGCTCTGGACCGGCACCGGCGGGCTGGCCGCGGCGGAGGCGGAGCGGGTCAGGGCGCGGCTGGTACGCCTCCGCCTGGTCATCGGCGGCTGGTCCGGGGCGTCGCCGACGCTGCGCCTGCACGACGTCCACCGCGCGTTCCTGCGCCACCAGTCCGCGCCGGACCGGCTCGCGGCCTGGAACCGGGCCCTGGTCGAGGAGGCGCGCCGCCTGCTCCCGGCGGACGGCCGGGCCGCGTGGTGGCGGCTCCCGGGCGACGCCGGCTACCTCTGGAGGACGCTGCCGTACCACCTGGCCGAGGCGGGGCTGGCCGACGAGCTGGCAGCCCTCGTCTGCGACCTCCGCTGGATCGCCGCGAGGATCGA
>VBJR01000377.1 GCA_005880175.1 Chloroflexota bacterium | reverse complement strand
CACGAAGTTCAGCTTGGCGTCGATGCCCAGCAGCGAGTCGTACATGTTGTAGTAGATCTCGCGCTCAACCACGAGGCCCGACGTGTTCGGGTCCAGCGTGTTGATCTCGGTCTCCTGGGCCACCCGAAGCGTGCCGCCCGTCTTCGGCGAGCCGTTCGACGTCCCGCCATTCGTCGTATTCCCACCACCGCAGGCGCCCAAGAAGAGCGCCAGGGCGAGGGCGATTCCCACCCTCCTCATCGCGACCACCTCCCTAGTTCCGGCGCTGGTTCAATGGCACTACCAGACGCATTGCTGCGAGGGTATCGGAGAAACTCGCAATTTTGTTGTCCACGAGATCGAATGCCCTCCCGGCCTCGATCACGTCCACATCGCGGACCGTCAGGCTAACCCCCTTCACCCTCAGCACCCAGATCGCGCCGGCGTCGTGGATGAGGGGTCGGAGCTCCGCGATGTGGTGCAGGTCCGCCGGCTGGTCCACCCGGTAGAAGACCATGTCCAGGCCCGGGGCCGGGTCCACTACGGCGGCTCCGCGCTCGGCCAGCTCCGCCTCGAAGGCGGCGTCAGCGAACGCGACCAGCGCCACCCGCATGCCCGCCTTGACGCCGAGCTTGTCGAGCAGCGGGCGCCCGGAACCGGTGTCCCGGGACGCGGTCACGAGCGCACGGCCGAAAAGACGAGCATCCCCAGGATCCAGCCCGCGTACAGGCCGGCCGCGCCGAACAGCAGGGAGACCCCCACCAGGATGGGCAGCGAGTCGCCGCCGACGCGCGTGTAGATCAGGTAGCCGACGAGCAGCAGCCCGATGAATCCGACGGCCCCGGCCGTCAGGCCGAGGAGAGTGGCCGCGAAGCGCCGCCCGTTCAACGGGCGGCCTCAGCGGTCAGTCGAACCAGGCCTCTTCCAGCTCGCGCTCGCGCTCGGCGGCCCGGCCCTTCGTGATGGACCCGACCTCCTCTTCGAGCGAGTCCGGGTCGTGCTGGTCCCAGCGCACCAGGAACCCGGCGCCGAGCGTGTGAATCAGGCGGTCCCAGTCCTTGCGTTGTTCGTCGTCCACTCCATCTCACCTCCGCCTCGAGGCAGCAGCCGTTACGTCTAACCATTATCGTTCGTCTGAGTGGGACGGTCAAAGAACGAACTCGAATTCAAGCATCGACCACGGCGAGGTCATCGGCCGCGCCCGGGGTCGTCCCCGAATACACGTGGTTGAACAGGAAGCGGGTTCCCGGGTGGCGGGCGGCCAGCGCCTGGGCCTGGTCCCAGCTCGTGTGGACGTCGTCGCCGTCCGGCCCGGTCGCCTCGGTGATCGCGACGGAGGCGCCGCGCACCAGCTGGTCCAGCGGCGGCGTGGCGGTCGTGTCGCCCGCATACGCCAGGATCCTGCCGTCCAGGTGCAGCCGGTAGCCGCGGCAGTCCTGCTCGCCGTGCTCGAGCTTGACCGTCTCGTAGCGGACGCCGGCCACCTCGCCGCTGGTCCCGGCCTCGTGGTAGGCGAGCCCGATCTGCTCGCGAAACCCGGGCCACTCGTCGCCCCACGCGAGGGAGAGGAGCTGCTCCAGCCGCTCCTCCACGCCGGGCGGCCCGACCACGACGAGCGGGCCGCTGTGGACGAACGCGCGGTACAGCAGGAACGTCGGCAGACCGAGCACGTGGTCCCCGTGGAAGTGGGTCAGGAACAGCGCCTCGATGCCGCCGGGGTCGATGCCGAGGCGGTGCATGTGCGGGAGCAGGGGGGCGCCCCCGTCGAGGAGCAGCCGGCCGTCGACCACCACCGCGCCGTTGTAGCGCTCCAGCGAGAAGGCCGAGCCGGTGCCCAGGAAGGCGATCTTCATCGGGGGAAGCGTAGCGACACCGGGCGGATTGCATTGGGAACATCCGTTTGGGTATGATCTGGCGCAGCCGCCACGGTGGCAACCGGACGCGACACCACTCCCCCCTCGAGCCGGAGACCTGGGCCTGGGCATCGGGTCTCCGGCTCTCCTCTTATAGTCCAGCCGTGTCTTCGCCGCCGGCCGGCCGCGTGCTCGCGCCTGACTTCTTCGACCGCGACACCCTGGAGGTCGCCGAGGACCTGCTCGGCAAGGTGCTCGTCCGCGAGGTGGACGGGGAGACGCGCTGGGGACGCCTGGTGGAGGTCGAGGCGTACCGGGGCCCCGAGGACCGCGCCGCCCACTCGTGGCGAGGCCTGACGCCCCGGACCCGCGTCATGTACGGTCCGCCCGGCCACGCGTACGTCTACTTCATCTATGGCATGCACCACTGCCTGAACTTCGTCACCCGGCCTGAGGGTTTCCCCGAGGCGGTCCTGGTCCGCGCGCTGGAGCCGGGCCCGGGCGTGGGCCGGTGCTCCGGGCCCGGCCTCCTGTGCCGGGCCCTGGACGTGGACCGCTCGCTGAACGGCGTCCTCCTGGCGCCGCCCGACCTCTATGTCGTTGACGACGGCTTCCGGCCTGGCGCCGGCGTTGTCGTTCGCACCCCTCGGATCGGCGTCGAGTACGCGGGCGAGTGGGCGGCGCTGCCCTGGCGGTTCTGCCTGGACGGTCCCCACCTCTCGCGCCGCCGGCGCTCGTAGTAGTCGGCGTCGGCGCGGCTCACCAGTGCCTCGGCCTCGTCGTCGAGGCCGAGCTCGGCGAACCCTGCGCTGAACGTGCAGCCCGTCCGCGCGCTCAACTCCGTGCGGATGTCCTCCATCGCGCCCTGCGCGGCCTCCACGCCCGCGCCGGGCAGGCTGCACACGAACTCGTCGCCGCCCCAGCGGATCACCAGGTCGTACGCGCGCAGGCGCCTGCGCAGCCCCGCCGCCATCTCGCGCAGCACGGCATCGCCGGCGGGGTGCCCGCTGGTGTCGTTCACCACCTTCAGGTCGTCGAGGTCGCAGAACGCGACCACCAGCTTGTAGTCATCGAAGCGGCGGGCGCGCCGCACCTCACGCTGCAGCTGGTCCAGGCCGGCCGCCCGGCGCAGCACGCCGGTCAGCTCGTCGACGGCCGCCTCGTCCTTGAGCTCGCCGATGCGGCGTTCGATCGCCTCCAGGACGTCGCGGGGGACGCCCGCCAACTGGTCCGGCGCCACACGCAGCTCCGCCGCGACCTCGCGGCGGAACGCCCGCTCGCTGGGCGTCTCGGGGCCGGGGCCGGGGGCTAGGCCGGCCACGCGCCGGCGCTCGGTTCGAGACGCTCGACCTGCTCCCAGTCCTCCCGCGTCGGGTTGAACACGTCGATCACGGTGGCCCCCTCGGGTCCCGTCATCGTGACGAAGCCCTGCAGGACGAGACCGACCTGCTCGTTCCGGTGCTGGTGCTCGGGGACCACCAGGTTCGGTTCGAGGTCCACCACCGCGAACGTGATCCGCTCGCCCGCCACGGCGCGGGCCACCGCGCCGTTCCAGATCCTGTACGGGCGGACCGTGCTGAGGCTGTCGTACGTGCTCACGCCGTCAGACCTTCCGGTCGATGATCGTCGCCGTGCCGATGCCGCCGCCGCAGCACATGGACTCGAGGCCGTAGCGGAGGTCCCGGCGCTCCAGCTCGTACAGCAGGTGGTTCATCAGGCGCGCGCCAGACGCCCCCAGCGGGTGCCCGAGCGCGATCGCGCCGCCGTTGACGTTGGTCTTCTCCAGGTCGGCGCCGGTCGCCTTGGCCCAGGCCAGCACCACCGACGCGAACGCCTCGTTGATCTCGAACAGGTCGATGTCCTTGAGCTCCAGCCCCGCCTGCTTCAGGACGGCGGCGGTGCCGGGGATCGGGCCCTCCAGCATCAGGACCGGGTCGACGCCGACCACCTTCTGGGCGATGATCTTCGCCCGCGGCTTCAGCCCCAGCTCGCTCGCCTTCTCCGGCGTCATCAGCAGCACGGCCGCGGCGCCGTCGGTGATCTGGCTGGAGTTGGCGGCGGTGATCGAGTGGTCGGGGTTGAACGCGGGCTGGAGCGCGGCGGCGGCCTCGTAGTTGGCGTTGGGGCGGATGCCCTCGTCGGTCGCCACCGTCTCGGTGTGGCCGTTGACGGGGACCTCGACCGGCAGGATCTGGGAGGCGAGGTACCCGCTGCGGGTCGCCTCGGCCGCCCGCAGGTGGCTCTGGACGCCGAACTCGTCCATCTCGCGCCGGCTGACGCCGTACTTGCGCGCGACCAGCTCCGCCGAGATGCCCTGCGGCACCATGTCGTACAGCTCCAGCAGCTCGGGGGGGAACGCGTGCCCGGGTCCGTTGGCGATGCTGGAGCCCATCGGGACGCGGGTCATGGACTCCACGCCGCCGGCGATTGTCACGACGGCGATGCCGCTCTGGATCAGGTTGGCGGCGAAGTGGATGGCCTGCTGGCTGGAGCCACACTGCCGGTCCACGGTCGTCGCCGGCGTCTCCACGGGGAAGCCGGCGGCCAGCCACGCGTTGCGGCCCACGTTCAGGGACTGCTCGCCGACCTGGCTCACGCAGCCGAACACGACGTCCTCGACCACGCCGGGCTCCACGCCGGCCCTGCGCACGAGCTCCTTGAGGACCATGGAGCCCAGGACGACCGGGTGGAAGTCTTTCAGCTTGCCATTTCGTCTGCCGAGCGGCGTCCGCACCGCCTCGACGATGACCGCTTCACGCATCCACGTGTCCTCCTCCAGAACCCGAGAAACGTTGCCTGGCGGCGAAAACCTTTTCGCCGTTGACCCCCAGGTCACGTCCCCTTTACCGTGTTCGACGCCCCACCCGTGCTGAGTACGGTAAACCTGAAGATACCGAACGTCGAGTAGGTAGAAGCCCCGATGACGGGGGGTGGAAGCCGAAAAACGCATAGGGCACTTCAGCGGTACACAGGAAGGTCGGCTGGGGCAACGTACCCGTCATTCCGTCGTGCTCGCCAGGCCTGGCGTTTCGTCCGTTCGACCTTTCAGCTCCAGAACCGGAGCGACGTCATCGCGCGCGTAGACAGACGGTTTCAGCGTGCAGATGAAGGGGAGGTTCCGGTACAGCTCGCGATAGCCGAGGCCGTACCCGACCACGTAGTCGTTCGGGATCTGGAAGCCGGTGTACCTGGCGCGCACGTCGGCGATGCGTCGTGACGGCCGGTCGAGCAGCGTCACCACCTCGAGCGAGGCGGGCTGCCGCAGCCGGAGCACGCCGAGCACGTAGTCGAGCGTCACACCGGTGTTGATGACGTCCTCGACCAGCAGCACGTGGCGGCCCTCGATCGGGTAGTCGATGTCGCGCTCGATCGTGACCCGGCGCGGGCCCAATGGATGGTGGCGCGAATAGCGGGCGACGCTCAGGTAGTCGATCGCCATGGGCACCGTCACCTGGCGGGCGAGGTCGGCCAGGAAGAACGTGATGCCCTTGAGGACGCCGACCAGGACGAGCGACTCGCCTCGGTAGTCGCGCGAGATGCGCCGGCCGAGCGCCCGCACGCGCGTCTCCAGCTCGACCGGCGACACCAGGATCTGCTGGATCTGGTCCTTGCGCAGGTGCTGGAGGTCGGTGCGGGCGTAGCCGGCCTGGGCCAGCAGCTGCTCGTGGTCCTTGCGATAGAGCAGGGTGACCTTGACGTCGGGGTAGAGCTCGCGGAGCCGGCGCACCTTGCGGTTCTTGGGCGTCACCAGGCTCTGCTTCATCGTGGTGATCTCGACGTAGAGGTCGTGCTCCGGCAGGTAGAAGTCGGGCGCGAACATCTCCGAGACCCGGTCCCCGTCCCAGCTCAGGGGGAAGGCGACGGGCTCGTACTGCCAGCGGATGCGGTAGTGGTCGAGGAAGCGCGCGAACTCGAGCTCGGAGGGGTGGACGAAGGACACGCGGGTGTGCGGTGGCCCGGTGCGGCGGAGGAGTCGGGAGCGCTGTTTGACCGGCCGGCGCAGGCTGGCCGGCACCTCATCGGCAGCAGCGATCGCGTTGGGCGCCAACTGGGGTGATTGTAGCCCGCCCCAGCCCGGTTCTCAGCTCCTGGGCGAGGCCGACGGGGATGGCGAGGCCGACGGCGGCGGCGAGCCGGTCTGAGCCGCGTTGATCTGCTGCAGCAACTGGCCCACCTGGTTCATCTCGCTCTGGTACGTGGCCAGGTCCGCCTTCGTCAGCGCCGTCTGGGCGTTGTTGTAGTGCGTGATCGCCTGCTGGATCAGCGTCGCCACCTGCGGCGACGAGCTCGCCGGCGGCGTCGTCGGCGTGGCGGGCGTGTTCGTTCCCGTGACCGTTCCAGTGCTCACGGCCTGTCCGGTGAGCTGCGACAGGGCGTCGTCGAGCGTGCTCTGGTACGCCACGATGCTGGTCTGCGAGGCGTCCGTCAGGATGACCTTCTTCAGCTCGGGCAGGCTCTGGCTGGTCGTGGTCGATTTCAGGTACCACGGTTCGAAATAGAGGAACGAGTTGCCCACCGGCACGACCAGCAGGTTGCCGGGCGTCACGGTCGAGCCCTGCGAGTTGAGCAGCGTCCGGTCGCGCGAGATCTCGGGCGTCTGCTGGATCCGGCTGGCGATCTGCTGCGGGCCCAGGATCGTCCGGTCCTTCGGCATCACGTACGAGACCATCTCGCCGTAGTGCCCGGGGTCGTTGCGGACGGCCAGCCAGCTCACCAGGTTCTGGCGCCGGTACGGCGTGAACGGGATGATCTGCAGGTACTCCGCCTGGCTGGTGCCGGGCAGCCGCATCAGCACGTAGTACGGCGACAGGGTGCCCTGGTCGTTGGCCGCCGGCTGCCACACGTCCTCGCGGTTGTAGAACGTTGACGGGTCGCTGATGTGGTAGGTGCTGTAGACCTGCGCCTGGACCGAGAACAGCGTCTGCGGCACCCGCAGGTGGGCCTGCAGGCCGGCCGGCATGCGGTCCAGGGGCTGGAACAGCCCGGGGAACGTCGCCGCGTACGCCCGGATGATCGGGTCGGTCCGGTCGGCGATGTAGAAGTTCACCGTGCCCTCGTAGGCGTCCACGACGACCTTCACCGAGTTGCGGAAGTAGTTCTGGCCGTTCGCCAGGTCCTCCTGCTGCGAGTAGGGGTACGTCGAACCGCCCGTGTACGCGTCCTGGATCCAGTAGAGCCGGCCGTTGTCGACCACGATGTACGGGTTGTCGTACAGCTGCAGGAACGGCGCGATCGCCTGGATCCGGTCCTGGACCTTGCGCCGGTACAGGATCTCCGTCTGGTTCTCGAGCTGGCTCGACACCAGCATGTTGAAGTCGCCGGTGCGCAGCGACCACAGCAGGCGGTTGGTGCCGTCGAGGCGCGGGCTGTGGACGCCCTTGTAGGTCGTGTGGGCGTTGTCGGCGCCCTGCGGGTAGTCGAACTCCGGCTCGGCCGACGGCGCGAGCACGTAGTCGCCGTTCGTCTGCCCGAAGTAGATCGCCGGCTGGGTCACCTTCAGCGGCCCGGTGGTCGGGATGTCCGCGGCCACGTAGTCCGGCAGGCCCTCGCCGACGACGGCGCTGACCGGGCTGGCGGCGACGCTGTAGCCGTGCGTGTACTGGAGCTTCTGGTTGACCCAGTTCTGCGCCTGCGGCGGCAGCCGGGTCGGGTCGAGCTCGCGCGGGCTGATCTCCAGCTGCGTGGTCTTCCCGTTGATCGGGTAGCGGTCCAGCTCGATGTCGTTGAACGTGTAGTACGTCCGGATCGACTGGAGCTGCTGGTACGTGTCCTGGAGCTGCTGGTTGTCCCACAGCCGGAGGTTCTGGATCGTGGCCTGGTCGGCGGCGACGTCCTGCGGGGTGAGCGGGGCGTCACCGGTATACGGGGCCGGCTCGATCCCGTTCAGGTTGAAGGCGTCCCGCGTGTACTTGACGTTGCGGGAGATGTACGGCGTCTCCTGTGACAGCTCGGACGGGCCGACGACCACCCGCTGCACGATCGCCGGGTAGATCGACGAGATCAGCGCGGCGGCCAGCCAGACGCCGACCGCGGCGATCATGACCGCCGGTCGCCGGATGACCAGGTTGACCGCCAGGCCGATCGCCAGCAGCACCGCGAGGACGACCCGGAACACCGCCAGGCCGGAGCGGACGTTGACGTCCGTGTAGCCGGCGCCCCAGACGTAGCCGTTGTGGGAGTAGAGCAGGTCGTAGCGGTCCAGGATCGAGCTGGCCCCGAGCACCAGCGCCAGCCCCGCGAGCAGGATCGACAGGTGGGCGATGGCCGGGCCCGGCAGGCGCATGTCGAACGTGTCGCCGCGCCACGCGTACAGGCCCACGACCAGCAGGCCGACCAGGAAGAACAGGACGAGCAGCGACGTGACGACGTCGTGGAGGAACGGCAGGGTCAGCAGGTAGAAGCTGACGTCCAGGCCGTAGACCGGCTCGGTCGTCCCGGTCGGCGTGCTGTGCAGGTAGAGCGCCAGCTCCTGCCAGTGGGAGCCCACGCCGCCGGCGAGGATCAGCGAGATGACCGCGGTGACGCCCAGGCCGATCGCGCCGGCGCCGCTCCACAGCGTCCGCCGGCGCACGCCGACCGCGCGCAGGGCGCGGCCGCCCCGGACGCGCAGCGTGACGGCCACGTTGGCCGCGCCGAACAGGAACGCGATCAGCAGGGTGCTGAAGAACAGGATCAGCTCCAGCGACACGCGGGTCAGGTAGACGCTCTTGATGCCGAGCGCGTCGTACCACTGGATCTCCGTGAGGAAGCTGACCAGGGGCTCGGTGAGCAGGATGACCAGCAGCGCGGCGCCGATGAAGCCGAGGCCGATCCAGAAGCGGCGCGGCGGCCGCGGGATCTGCACCTCGCGAAAGCCGCCGAACGGCGACTGGTCGAAGGGATCGAACGGGCCTCGGGAGTAGCGGCGGGCCATGTACGCTCGCGAAGCTTAGTCCTTGCGCCTGGGTGGCACGCGCCGCTACTCACCTGGCCCCCCGTGGCGGGGGGTTGGCCTCGGGTCCGGCGCCGGTTGCCGTACCTCAGCGACCTGTCGGACCCGGCGATACGTCTCTGGGGTACGGCAAAGCGGCACCCGTGGCCCGGACCCCGTTACCCCGGGAGCTGTGGCTTCTCCAGGATGCCGTCGATCAGGCCCCACTCGATGGCCTGTTCCGGGCTCATGTAGTTGTCGCGGTCGATGTCCCGCTCCACCTGCTCGCGCGGGCGGCCGCAGTGGCGCATATACAGCTCCACGATCAGGTCGCGCTGCTTCAGGATCTCGCGGGCCTGGATGTCGATGTCCGACGCCTGGCCCTGGATGCCCGGGTGCCACGGCTGGTGGATGACGATCCGCGAGTGCGGCAGCGCGTACCGCTTGCCCGGCGCGCCGCCCGTCAGGATCACCGACGCGGCGCTGGCCGCCATGCCGGTGCAGAACGTGCTGACGTCGGGGGTGACCAGCTGCATCGTGTCGTAGATGGACAGGCCGGCGTAGGCCGAGCCCCCGGGGCTGTTGATGTACAGCGAGATGTCCTTCTCGGGGTCGATGCTCTGCAGGTACAGCAGCTGCGCGACCACCGTGTTGGCCAGCGCGTCGTCGATCTCCTTGCCGACGAAGATGATCCGCTCGTTCAGCAGCCGCGAGTAGATGTCGTAGGCGCGCTCGCCGCGTCCGGTGCTCTCGATCACGGTCGGGATCATCATCTCACTCACCTCAGGAAGCCGATCTGCCGCTTGCGCGGCGCCGGCTCGGTCATGGCCAGGAAGGTCGTGAAGCGGGCAACGGTGCGCAGGGCGTCGCGGTCGAGCGACTCGCTCATGCGGCGCAGGTGCACGCGGGGGTCCGCCTCCCAGGCGACGGCGTTCACCGGGTCGCCGACGCCGAGCTCGCGGCCCAGCTCCAGGTAGAGCTCGCCGACCGTCGTCTCCAGCGCGCGGGCCAGCAGCACGAGCCGGTCCGTGGAGATGTCCTTGCGGCCCCGCTCCACCTCCGACAGGTGCGCGGTCGAGATGCCGCCGCCGGTGGCGACTTCCACCAGCGACCACTCGTTGGCCTCCCGCCGCCTGCGGAGGATCGCGCCGAGCGTGGCGCGGACGTGTTCCGGGGTTTCACTATGAGCGAACGCCATCTGCCTTGAGCAGAAGCATACCGCATGTCGGCCGCTCGGTTACGGTTCGGGGCGTGATCCGCCTGACTCGGGAGCGGGCGCGGCAGCTCGCGGTGATGGGCCAGTCGCTGGACGCGGACCGGCCCGCGGACGTGCTCGACGCGGTGCGCCGGCTCGGCTTCCTGCAGCTCGACCCGACCGCCGCCGTGGCCCGGACGGAGCACCTGGTGCTGTGGAGCCGGCTCGGCGGCGGCTTCCAGCCGCAGGACCTGAAGCGCCAGCTGTTCGAGGAGCGGTCGCTGTTCGAGTACCGCGCGTTCGTCTACCCGACGGCGGACTATCCCCTGCTCCGCTCGGGCCTGTTCTCGCCGCGGGCCACGGAGTGGATGGCCGCCAACGCGGGGTTTCGCGCGTACGTGCTCTCGGAGCTGGAGGGGCGCGGGCCCCTGCGCTCCCGCGACCTGGAGGACCGGGCGCAGGTCTCGTGGCGCTCGAGCGGCTGGAGCGACGGGCGCAACGTGGGGCAGATGCTGGAGTGCCTGTGGGCCAGCGGCGAGATCACCGTCGTGGGCCGCGAGGGGAACCAGCGGGTGTGGGACCTCGCCGCCCGTGTGCTGCCGGTCGCCGCGCCGCCCATCCCGCTCGACGAGGCGGAGCGGGTGCTGGCCGGCCGGCGGCTGCGCTCGCGGGGCATCGCGCGGCCGGCGCAGGTGGGCGGCTGCGGCGTCCCGGTGGAGGTCGAGGGCGTGCCCGGGCCCTGGGTCGCGGCCCCCGACCTGCTGGAGCGCCCGTTCACGGGGCGGACCGCGATCCTGTCGCCGTTCGACCGCCTGGTCTACGACCGCGACCGGCTGCTCGCGCTGTTCGGCTTCGAGTACCGGCTGGAGATCTACGTGCCGGTGGCGAAGCGGCGGTGGGGCTACTACGTCCTGCCGGTGCTCAACGGCGACCGGCTGGTGGCGCGTGTGGACGCGAAGGCGGACCGCCGCGACGGGGTGCTGCGCGTGCCGGCGCTGCACGTGGAGGCGCACGCCGGCGACGGTGACATGGAGGCGACACGCGCCGAGCTGGGAGCGCTCGCCCATTGGCTGGGCCTGGCAGAGGTCGAGGTCGAGCGGACGATCGTCAGCTGTGACTGACGCCCGCTCGCAGTCGAGCGGAGCTCCACTGTCAAGCACGGTCGACCGGCTGTGAGCGTCATCGAATCGCTTTGTTGACAACTCGGCCGGCAGAAACCAGAATCTGGCCACCCGGGACCTTCCGTTCCTGACCGTCAGTTGCGCCGCGCCATCACTGGCAGCGTGAAGCGAAGTCGGCGGCTATCTCGCGAGCGGGGAGGTACACAGGATGTGGGAATCCCATCCCAAGGCGATGCGGGCCATCGCATTCGGCGCATGCGCGGTGTTAGCCACGCTCGCGTGCGGCAACGGCAGCACCGGGACCTCGTCCACTGAGGCGGCGCCGCCCGACCAGCAGGTGCTGCGGATCAACGACACCACGGACCCGAACAGCCTCGACCCGACTCAGCAGACGTTCACGTACGAGGCGGCCGTCGGTCGCCAGACCCTCGGACGGCCTGACCTACACGTTCCACCTGCGCTCGGAAGCCAAGTGGGCCGACGGCAAGCCGGTCGTGGCCGCGGACTGGGTCTACGGCTGGAAGCACTTCCTGAACCCGGCGCTGGCCGCCGGCTACGTCGACCCGTTCTTCGACCAGACCATCGCCGGCGGCTCCGGCTACTCGGACGTCGACGTCAAGAGCGCGCCGGCGATCGACTCGTACCTGAACGGCCTCGGCCTGTCGGCCCCCGACGACCACACCTTCGTGGTCAAGCTGGCGCAGCCGGCCGGGTACTTCAAGTGGGTGGCCTCGCTGTGGATGGCCGTACCGCTCCGCAAGGACATCGTCGAGCAGGCGGCGGGCGGGGCGTTCCCGTCGACCGACACGACGAAGGCCGAGGCGTGGGCCAACGATCCCAGGACGATCGTCGGCAACGGCATGTTCAAGATCGCCGAGTACACACCGAAGGACCACCTGACGCTGGCCCCGAACACCTACTTCTGGGGCGGGCCGCCGAAGCTGCAGAAGCTCACGTACTCCTTCATCGCCGACGGCAACACGGCGTTCGCGAACTACCGCACGGGCCAGCTGGACGCGCTCCTGGTGCCGGTCGCGGACGTGATCACCGTCAGGCAGGATCCGCAGCTCAGCAAGCAGGCCAGGCTGTACCCGAGGCTGGGCACCACCTGGGTGGCGTACAACAGCAAGAGAGCGCCGCTCGACAACGCGGACGTCCGGCTGGCGCTGTCCAAGGCGATCGACCGGGACAAGCTGACCAAGGACGTGCTGAAGGGCACCGCCACCCCGATCCAGTCGTTCATCCCCAAGGGCATGAACGGCTACGATCCGTCGCTGGGCGACGCGCAGAAGTTCGATCCCGCCGCCGCCAAGCAGCTGCTGCAGAAGGCGGGGGTCACCGCCGCGGACCTGTCGAAGTTCAAGCTGCTGACCCGCGACCTGACGGGCAACAAGACGGTCAACCAGTTCATCTCGCAGCAGTGGCAGGACAACCTCGGCGTGAACATCGCCGTGGACGTCGTGGACAGCAAGACGGTCACCAGCGACGTCCGCAAGGGCCAGTTCGACATCTACGGCCCGGACGGCTGGATCGCCGACTACCCGGACCAGCAGGACTGGTTCGACATCTTCACGAGCACCGCGTGCCACAGCCTCAACTGGGGCTGCGTCAGCCTGCCCGGCTACGACAGGACCGTGGCGCAGGCCGACGGCGGCAAGACCGACCCCGCCCGGAACGCCGTGTACCAGAAGGCGCAGAAGCAGGTGATCGACGCCGGCACCGTGGGCTTCCTGTACCAGTCCGCGGAGTACACCCTGATTCGCCCGTACGTCAGGGGCCTGACCGTCACGCCCATGGACGACCAGGGCATCCCTGGCGACCTCCAGTACCACGACGCCTTCATCGCGAAGCACTAGAGGAGGGCGCTGGCCGGAGCCCGGCCAGCGCCGTTACTTCAGGTTCGTCGGGTCGAGCAGGGACTCGCGGTTGCCGTCCACGTGCTCCATCGAGCGCATGATCTCGATCAGCTTCTTCCGGCCCTTCGGCGGCCCGATCATGATCGCCCCCACCAGACGGTCGTCCATGAAGAACAGCTTGCGGAAGAACCTGTCCTCGAACGAGTAGGTCCGCACCGACTCCAGGTCCGGCTTCACGTCCGGCGTGATGCCCATGACCGCCAGCGTCGAGCCGAACATCGTCGTCGTGTACGTGGGCACGTCGAAGAAGTCCTCGTCGTCGCCGCCCATGTTGTGCGCGGCCGTCTTGCCGTGGGCCTCGGCGTTGTCCCACGTGCCCATCTGGTTGTGCTTGCCGATCATCCGGTCGTAGAAGACCGCCACGTCGCCCGCCGCGTACACGTCGGGCGCCGCCGTCCGCAGCTTCGAGTCCGTCACGATGCCCCGGCGCACCTCGATCTCCGTGTTCCGGGTCGGCTCGACGTAGTAGTCCAGGCCCACCCCGTACGTGAGCATGTCGAACTCCACGCGCTCGCCGGCCGCCGTCTCCGCCAGGTAGTGGCCGTTGCAGCGGGAGAAGCGCGTGACCTCGTCCTCGCACAGGAACCGGACGCCGGCCTGCTCCCCGAGCTGGCGGCACAGCTGGCCCCCCTCCGCGTCGAGGATGTAGCGGAGGAACCAGGGGCCGCGCATGATCCACGCGACCTCGGAGTTGCCCCGGTGCACGATGCCCTCCGCCAGCTCGTACGCGATGAAGCTGCCGCCCATCACCAGCACGCTGTGCGACCGGTCGGCCTTCTCCATGATCGCCTTCGTGTCGTCGAGCGTCTGGAAGCCGTAGACCTCCGACACGTCGTCCGACCCCGACCACGGCGGCGGCTTGGGCCGGCCCCCGGTCGCGATCAGCAGGGCGTCGTACGGGAACTCCTGGTCCCGGTTCGTGCGCACCACCTTGGCCGCCGTGTCCACCTCGGTGGCCCACGTCTCGAAGTGGATCTCCAGTCCCCGCTTCCGGTAGTCCTCGACGGTCCGCATCATGACCTTCTCCTCCCGGACCTGCCCGCGCAGGAACCGGGGGAGGGCGACGCGGTTGTACAGGGGATGCCGCTCGGCCGCCAGCATCACGATCGAGCACTCGGAGTCGCGGGCGCGCAGCTCCTCCGCGCACGTCTGCCCGGCGATCCCGTTCCCGATGACCACGTAGCGGCGGCTCAACCCTCAGAGCTCCAAGGCATAAACGTAGGCGTGCCCTTCATCCTCGGCGAGATGGTAGCCGACGTCGCCCAGGTCATCGGCGGCGGGGTGGTGGGTCGGGGCGAGGATCCGCACACCGGCCAGGTCGGCCGAGTCGGCCTCGAACCGGAGCGCCGTCAGCAGGTCCTGCAGCGCGGCGCCCGAGCCGCCCAGGAACGTCACCGTCAGGCGCCGCCGGGCCCCGGCGCGCAGCAGCGCCACGCCCCGGCCGCCGGCCCCGACCCGGACCAGGCCCTGGTTGGCCAGGTCCTCGAGCAGGGCCGCGTCCACGTCCTGCGTCCCCCGCCAGTCGGGCACGATCCCACCGTACGCGGCCAGCGCCGGGTCCTGCCGCAGCCGCTCGGCCAGGTTGCCGGCCTCGGCCGGCGAGCCGAGCCGGGGCGGGTCGCCGCCCTCGACGCGCAGCGCGGTCCACGTCACGCAGTCGGTCAGGAGCTTGAACCCCTCGGCGGTGAAGAGCCGCCCGGCGTCCGCGCTGTCCGTGTACAGCCGCATCCGCTCGAACCCGAGCCCGCGGGCCTCGTCCACGGCGGCCCGCAGCATCCGGCGGGCGATGCCCCGCCGCCGGTGGCTCGCCGCCACCCGCAGCCCCTCGTAGTACATGACGCCCCTGGCGATCGGGCTCACCCGCTGGACGCCGACCACCACGCCGTCCAGCTCGGCGGCCTGGAACGACGCCCCCGGGTCGGCGGCCCACGCGTCGAACACCTCGGGCAGGTAGTCGCTGCCGTCGAACGCCTCGCTCGAGATCTCGAGGATGCGCTCGCGGTCGGCCGGGCGGACCGCCCGCAGGATCAGGCTCTCGGTTTCCAGTGCAGCACCCCCGAGGTGGCCGGGTCGGCGTTGTACGTGAGCGTGCCGTCCTCGTCGGGCCGCAGGTTGGCCTCCAGCCAGGCGCGGCCGCGGGCCTCGTCCCAGGCCAGCCCGAGGTGGCTGCGGCACTGCCGCACGGCCTCCTCCATGCTCTCGTAGCGGATCGACATGGCCGGGCCCCGCCCCAGCCACATCTCGGGCTCGACGCCGAGCTGGCGGAGCAGCATGAGGCAGTCCCGCAGCCAGGGCTCCCGGCCCCGCTCGGGCCGGGCCATCACCTCGGGCGGGAGCGGATGGGCCGAGTCCCGCATCCAGATGAACACCCGCTCGCGGGCGAAGCGCTCGAGCTTCTCGATGAACGGCACCGGCTCGGCGACCGGGTAGAGGACGTGGATGCAGATGACCAGGTCGGCCGGGGCCGGGTCCGCGTCCTCCCACGTGCTGCCGATCACGGTCACGTTCGGGGCCGGCTCGATGTGCTCGCGCATCGCCTGCGACGGCTCGACGGCCGTCACCCAGTCCAGGCGCCCGGCCAGCGGGGTGGTGTGCCGGCCGGTCCCCGCGCCCACGTCGAGCAGCGTCGCGGAGGCCCGCAGCCAGGGCTCCAGGAACGTCAGGACGGGGTCGCCCGGCTGGGCCCGCATCTGCCGGGCGAACTGCTTGGCCCGGGGCGCCCACCAGTCGTCCGTGGCGGGCGGGCCGGTCTGCGCCTCGCGGGTCCGGACGAGGTCCCGCCAGTGGGCCGCCCAGTCGACGTCGAGCACGGCGTCCATACGAATGCCTAATGTTGCGCCCCC
>VBJR01000376.1 GCA_005880175.1 Chloroflexota bacterium | reverse complement strand
CGACCCGTCAGGGTCCGACGTCGCGCGCTCGAGGACCAGCATCCGGACGTCGCGGGCCCCACCCCAACACTCGGCCAGCCTGCGCAGAGCCGCGATCCGTGCGGTGGCGGCGGGGTCACGCACGGCCCGGTCGCGGAGCAGCGGCAGCGTCCCCGCGTGGTCCTGCCAGCCGTCAGCGATTTCCCGGCTCGCCGATGCGCGAACGGAGGCCTCGGGATCGGCGACCGCACGCTCCGGAGCAACGCGAGGCTGGCGGCGTCTGCGGGCCAGTTTCGCGCGATCGCCCAGAGCAGAACGCCACGGGCGCTGTCGTCCGGATCCGCGAGTGCCCGGGCTCGCAGGAACCCCGCGACGGCCGGGTCCCTCTGCCGGCGCTCGGCGAGGACCTGGGCCGCGACGCCGCGGACCCATCCAACTGGATCAGTCACCACGCGCTCGCGGAGCAGCTCCCAATTCGCAGGATCCCGCGGCAGAGCCTGGTCCAGCGCCCTGAGCGCACCTCCACGGCCGTTGGGGTTGGGATCGGCGAGCGCCCGGTCGCGCAGCAATGCTGGCGTATCCGGGTGGCTCGCCCATCCCGCGGCGATCGCCTCCAGGGCGGCGCCCTCGTGCCAGCCCTCGGCGATGCGTTCGAGTGCCGACCTACGGGCCGGCCACTCCGGATTGGTCGTGGTGTGCCGGCGCAGCAGCGCCAGTGTGCCGGGGTCGTCGCGCCCGGCAATCGCGAACTGTCAGCCCAAGCCCATGTATCATTCGGACACTGACCGGCATCTCTTCAATGACGCACGCTCTCGTCCCAGCGCAGATGGAGCTTGGTCATTCCCACCGCATCCAATCTGGCCAATCCGACGTCAGACAGCGTGGCCATCAACATCCGTCTCGCTCACGAACATCACCTTGTCCATCTCTCTCGTTGCGCGGGACGCGCAATCCCAACGGCCGCAGATGTCTATATAAGTCCTACCTTCCAGTCGGATTCCCGGAGGGGTAGGAAGTCGCCCACTTGTTCGAGAAGCGGCTTGCCCGACCGATCGCGGATGCGTAGTGCCCGCCGGACCAGATGTTCGCCAACGGCCGGGACGATGTGGACAACGCGCGACGCCTCCTCAGCGGAGACGCCCTCGTCAACCAAGCGAAACAGTGTGGTCAGCGCGGCATGGGGGCAGTAATGCCAGCCGGCGAGAGTCAACAAGGCGTCGGCAGGATCGGCCCAATTGGACCACCCTCGTACGCCACCAGCTCGCTTAGCCGGTGGCGCTAGCAGGTACCGAAACGGCCAATCCACGGGCGGAAAACCTTGCACGCTCGCTTTCCCCTCTTCCTCCCAGCGCCCGTCGAGCAGTGCCAGCTCCCAGGCGGTGTGGCCGTGATCGTCGTGGATCCACTTGAGGAAGCCGACGCGATGGTTGTGATGGCGGATCGGCCAACTGGACTGAGCCCATGTGAGCGGCACTGGTGCGAGTAGCTGCCAGCCCGAGCGGTTCTCGGTGCGAGGAACTGCGGCAAGCGAGCTTCCTAGCATGTCTGAGATGTCGATCGAACCGTCGATGTAAGTCGAGAGAATCACCTGAGCCAGGCTAGGAGGCTTGCCGTTAGCCGCTGACGATGCTCTGCCGACACGAGACTGTATCGACTTCATCAAGCGCACGTAGCCACTCTCGTCGAACAAGTCCACCCATTGCCACCGTCGTAGACGCTCCGGAATCTCGCAGCCCTCCAGACGAGCCGGTATTAGATAGATCGTGCCCTCTGGTTGCTCGTCTGCTACGTCCAAGACCAGCCGGACTTCCTTCTGTAGGTAGCCAACCTTGTTGACAGAGTTATGAGAGAGACATACCACCACGACTGCGGATTGTCGGATCGCTTTGCGGATCTCCATCTCCCAGTCGTGGCCAGGCAGGAGGTCCTCTTCATCAAGCCAAGGCTTAATGCCGTCGGACAACAGCCTGGCATGGAGTTCGCGAACCGCCGGCTTGTCTGATGACGAGTGGCAGAGGAAGACTGAAATGGGTTGCCATTCCGTAGTTGAATGAGTCCCCCCTGCTGCCACGTCCATGTTCTTGTAAGCATAACGGCTTGGCGCCGGAGGTGGACATCCGGGGAAGTTCGTAACTACCCGTAGGTGCGCCCGTCGTGCCCTGGCGAGCCAGGCCAAGTGGGCAACCCGCTAGCAATCGTCGACGGAGCGCGGCCAGGTTGAACACGTTCGAGCCGAGCACGACGCCGACCCCTACCTCGTGCTCGCCGTGATGGCGGCCGTGACCTCCGGCGCGTCCGCAGCCAGGGCGGCCACCAGTCCGAGCAGGGCCTCGGAGATGCCGAGGCGGTCGCCGATCCGCTCCGGGCGCGAGACCAGCAGCCAGCTGCTGGCCAAGCTGACCAGAGCGCCCAGGATGAACGCCGCCCATGCCAGCAGCATCTCAGCGCCGCAGCGTCGCGACCAGGCGCTTCGGCCGCAGGAGGAGGTCGAGAGCGTCGTGCACGGAGGGCACGAGCACGTCCGCGGCGTCCGCCGCCTCCCTGGCCAGGCCCTCCGGGCCAAGCACCGCGATCGCCAACTCTGCAGCCTGCAACATCCCGACGTCGTTCGCTCCGTTGCCGATCGCCGCCACGCCGGCCGCCCGTAGTTCGCGCACGACCTCCGCCTTCTGCTCCGCCTCCTGCTCCGCCTCCTGCCCATCCGGACGCAGCCAGGTCGCGGGCAGACGGAGCGAACCGGCGATATCGTCCTGGCCGACGCGGTTGCCTACGCTCGGCGCTGGGGGGCACGCGTCGGCACCCGCTGGCCGGATGCCTGACCCGCGCCCAAGCGCAGGTACCGAGTTCGCCGCCGGTGGGCCGACCAACCAGCAGATCGGCGGACGGCTGTTCAGTCACCGCACACGGTCAAGATCCGCCTCTCTCTTGTGTACGCCAAGGTCCAGGTCAGCGGCAGGACGGACCTGGCCGCCGCCTACGTCGCCCGCTGCCACTCCTCTGCCGGCTCGCAGGCCGAGGACTCGCTCGAGCAGGAGCCTGGCGGCGGCCAGATCTCCCTTGCCCCGGAGCACGCCGGCCAGGCGGTTGACGCTGGCGGCAGTGGCGAAGTGGTCGGGTCCCAGCTTGCGCTCGTGGATCTCCAGGGCCCGCCTGGCGAGTCGCTCCGCTTCGTCCAGGTCGCCCTGAGCCTGCCGCACGCCGGCCAGGTTGTGTATGACGAACGCCGTGTAGGGGTGCTCGGGCCCGGCGAGGCGCTCGCTGAGGCACAGCGCCCGTTCGGCCAGCCGCCGGGCGGCGTCCAGCTCGCCCTGCTCCCTCAGCAGCCGGGACAGCTCGTGCACGGTGATGCCGGTCGTGGGATGGTCGGGTCCGAGGGCTCGCTCGCTGACGGCCAGCGCCCGCTCCAGCAGCAGCCGGGCCGAATCCAGGTCCCCCTGCTCCCTGAGCAGCCGGCCCAGCGAGTCGAGGCTCTGAATGGTGTAGGGGTGCTCCGGCCCCAACGTGAGCTCGTGGATGGCGACGACCCGCTCGTACAGTGCCCGCGCGGCTTCGAGCTGGCCCTGACGATGGAGAAGAATGGCCAGGTTGTTGAGGCTCTCGGCGGTCTCGGGGTGTTCGGCGCCGTGCTCCCGCTCGCGGATGGCCAGCGCGCGTTCGTAGAGGGACAGGGCCTCGGCCAGCTCTCCGAGGTCGCGCAGGAGGCACGCGAGATCGTCGAGGCTCTGCGCCGTCTCGCGATGATCGGGACCCAGTACCCGCTCCCTGATGTGCAGGGCGCGGCGCAGCCAGGGCGCGCCACCGCGGAGATCGCCGACGCTGCGCAGCGCGCGGGCGGTCGTCGCGCAGAGCTCGGCCTGTCGCGGCTCATTGCTCGCATCCCTGCTCGCGGCGTCGACCAGATGGGGGATCACCGCCTCCAGTGCCGACCCGCTCAGCTGTCCGAGCTCGACGGCGCGCCGGTAGCCGGTCAGCGCGCGCGCTACCGCCGGCCAGGCCTCCGTGTGCAGGCCTTCCTGTCGCACGAAGTGAACGATCAGCCGGTGCAGCCGCAGCCAGCCGTCACCCTCCTCCACCAATCCCACCGCGCTCAGCCGTCTCAGCGCGTCCGCCCGCAGCAGCGGGCTCACCTCCTCCGCCATCCTGCTCAGCAGGTCACGAGGCACCGGCTCGCCGGGCGCCAGGCAGGCCATTCGTGCCAGCCTGCACGTGGTCGGTGGGCGATGGCGAGTCGTGCAGGCCCGCGCCGAGCAGTGAGGCGTGCCCGAGCGCCGCCGGCTGGCGGAGCTCCGCCAGGTAGCCGTCCAGGCCGACCTCTTCGCGATAGGCGTGCAGGTAGCTCCCGGCCAGGTGCAGGGCGAGGGGCAGGTCGCCGAGCTCATGGGCGACGGCGTCGAGCTCGGGACGACCCGGGTCCTGATCGGGACGATGGCGACGCAGGAGCTCGATGCTGTCCGGACGTCGCAGCGGCCCCAGCGCCATGCTGGTCACGCCCAGCGCAGGCGACCAGTGGGAGCGTCGCGAGGTGACGAGCACGCGGCTGCCTCCGCTCGACGGCCGCCAGGCCTGGAGCAGAGCCTCCTCCTCGCAGTTGTCGAAGACCAGCAGGCGCGGCACCGGGCTGTGCCAGGCGGACCTCACCAGCTCCAGTCGGTCCTGCAGCGACAGCCCCTCGGCGTCGGTCGCCAGGCCCAGGCAGCCGGGACCGGCGCACGCCGCGATCTGCAGCGGGATCTCGTCGGGGCCGGCGAAGCTGAGCCAGAAGACGCCGCCGGCGAAGAAGCGGCCGTAGCGGTGGACGAACTCGACCGCGAGCTGGGTCTTGCCCAGGCCGCCGAGGCCTGTGGCCGCGACGACCTTGCCGAGACCGATCGCGTCGCCGTCGCACAGCGCGGCCGCCATCCGGAGCAGCTCGTCCGTGCGACCGACGAACAGTGGGTTGCGGGCCAGCCGCATGTGGGAGCCGTCGGGCAGAGGGGCGTGCGGAGGGAGGACGTCCACCGGCAGCGAGACGGACGACTCCTGCCGGTCGACGTCGGCCGCGGAGCGGAGCGCCTCGGCAGCTTCCGCATCCAGGCGCAGGGTGCGCACCAGGCGGTTCACGGTGTCGCCGCGCGGGCGTCGGCGCTGGCCGCGCTCCAGCATGCCAATCTCGACCGCGCTCAGGCCAGCGCGCGCCGCCAGTGCCGCCTGGGACAGGCCCGCCGCCCTTCGCCACCGCCTGAGCAACTCGCCGAACGGGCCACGCCGCTTCATCCGCCCCCACCACCTCGCTGCGCCAAATGCATGGATAGTCGTCGTCCGTATCGGTTTGTTGTCCGAACGTATCAGGTCCGGTCCTTACCGTGGAGGGCTATGGCGTCGACCGTCGTGGAGAGCGAGCGGTGGCGCCGGCGCCACCGGCGCTCGGTCCTGGCCGCGGCGCTCGGTGGCGGGGCGGCGGTCATGCTGGTCTTCTTCTACGTGCTCGCCGGGCTCCAACCACGGAATCGGGGATTCCTGGTCGAGGCTGTCCTGCTCGCCCTCTTCGTCCTCGTCGGGGGCTTTGTGCTGCTGATCGTGCTGATCGTCGGCCTCGCCGATGGGGACCTGCCTCGCCGCAGTCGCCGGTTGGAGCGCGCGAACCTCTGGGTCGGGCTCGTCGTGGGCGTGGTCGCCGGACTGAACGTCCTGTTCGCGGTGCTCACGAACCTGCCGGCAGTGGCGCTGTGTCTGCCGACGACGGGCGCGGCCCTGCTGCTGATCCGGCGCGGGCAACAGCACCGCAAGACCCCCTGGCCGCTGCTTACGGCGGCCTTCATGCTGGGGCTGCTGATCGCCAGCACTCTGGGGGCGGCGAGCACGCCTCTGTACGCGCCCTTCTCGAGGCTGCCGGGGCTGGCCAACACCGTCGCCTTCACGCTCCGGCCAGGCATCTTCGAGGAGCTGGCGAAATGGATCTGCATCGCCCTCCTGTACCTATCCTGGCGCTCCCGCATGAACGACCTGGTCAGCTGCATCGCGGTGGGGGCGGCGGTCGGCATCGGGTTCAACCTGGCGGAGTCGATCAGCGACATGGGTCGCGGGTTCAACCTGGACCTGTACCAGGTCTGGTACCGGCAGGTGCTGGGTGTCGCGACCGGGCACGCCACGTATGGCGCGCTCAGCGGGGCGGGCCTCGGCCTGGCGCTCACCCAGCGGCCTCTGTTGACCAAGGTCGCCTGCATCGCCGGAGGCCTGGCCCTGGCCACGCTCGGGCACTTCTCCTGGGACTTCTTCCACGTCGCCACAGGCGCGGTGATCCCCTCGGCCCCCCCGGTGGTCGACACGTACGTGGTGCAGCCATCGATCACGCTGCTGCTGTCCGGCCCTTTCACCGTGGTCGTCGGCCTGTGCACGGCGCTTGGCCTGCGGCGCCAGCAGCAAGGGCTGTTGGAAGGGCTGAGCCAGGAGGTCCTGAGCGGATGGGGCACCGTTTCGCTGGCCGAGGCCGAAGTGCTGGTCAGCCCCGCCGCCCGGCTTCGGGAGCGGGTGGACGCCCTTCGGCGCGGTATGGGCGCGTGGCGATGGCGTGACCGGCTGCAGCGGGCGCAGGTCGAGCTGGTGATGGGCCGGTGGGCAGCGCGAGAAGCGGACCCGGACCTCCCGTGGGACGGCGAGGAACGAGCTCGCAGGGGGGTCATGGAGCTGAAGTACGGGGCCAGGACCCGGAGGCGGGTGGTGGCGGCGTGAAGTGGCTGCTGCCGCTCGTGGTGTGCGCGGGAGCGCTGGCCCTCCTCCCCATTGACGCGCGGGCCGCGGAGTGTGGCCCGGTCACGTACGCCAGCCGGCCCCCGCCGCCGAACAACTGCCCCGGCACCATCCCCGCCGCCGGAGCGGGAGCGGTGGGCGCCGCCGTCGTCGCCTCGACGGCCCTGTCGGTCGCGCTGAGGCTCGGCGCGAGGCCCGCCAACCCCCTGCTGCTCGCGAGGCCCGCCAACCCCCGCCTGCTGCGGATGCAGGCCAACTTGCGTGCGCGGATGCTTCGATCGCTCGGCCTGACGTCCCCTGTCACGCGCCTGGGGCTGCGGCTGGACGGCACCGAACACAGGAAGCTGACGCGGTACGAGCACCTGATGCTCCACTACCGGGACGACTCGAGCAGGACCAGGCCGCACGGCGTGTGGATGGTGGAGCCGGACGAGATCACCGCCCTCATGGACCAGGCCTACGAGGCGGCGATGAACGATCCGCGTCAGCTGGAATACGAGGGCGACGAGCTCGTCATCAACGCCGACCTGGGCCGCAACATAGGATGGATCGGCGGCTCGCAGGGGCCGGCGCTCGGCTATCCCCGGACCAGTTGGGTGCGGCTCGTCATCAAGGAGCCGGACTTCAACGTCATCACCTTCTACCCCCTCTACCACCCATGAGCAACCCGCTCGACGAGCTCTGGGGCCAATTCCCCAGCGGCTACGTCTACGAGGCCGACGAACAGGGTTTGACCGTAGCGCTGTCGCCGCTGCTGGAGTGGCTGCCTGGCCTGGTCGCCCACGCCCGTCTGCCCGTCGAGGTCGCCGAGCGCCCGCTGCAGGAGTTCGCGCTCCGCCGGGACCTGACGCTGTCCCGCGACCGGGAGCACGTCACCTACGCGATCAGCGCGGTGGCTCGGGTCTTCCAGGCCTACTGGACGGTGCCCCGGCCTCGGCCGACCGGGGGGGCGCGCGACCTCCGGCAGCTCGCGCGAGGCTCCCCTGATCCGCCGAACGAGTTCTGGCGGGGAGTGCACGGCGTGGTCGTCGAAGGGATGGGCCGTGCCGGCTACCGCTACCTCCCGCGCGACGCCCCAGAGCGCGCGATGCCGGTGCCTGGCCTCCGGTTCGCCCGCACCAACCCGGACCGGGTGCCCACCTACGAGGAAGTCGTGTTCTTCGCCGAGGAGCTCATGTAGAGCGCATGTTCCACCCTGACCGCGCTCGGGCCGGCGGTCACGACGTCGCGATCTGACCCGCGCTGATCACCTGCTGCGGAACCGCCCTCTCCAGCCAGACCGTCAACGTCGCGGTCGTTATCGACTTCTCGAAGTACATGGCGCCGCGGGCAGCGCTACCTGATCGTGATGCTGGACCACGACACCGGGCGTCTGGTCTGGGCGGCCGAAGGCCGTAGGGCCAGACGCCATGAACAGCGGACCCACACCCGCCTGGAGTCGATACTCCGTGAACGTGGACCGGGCGCCATCGCCGAAAAGTTGTGGATGTCGCCTCTCGACGGCCCCATTCCGCTTGGCCCGCCGGCTGGGACAGATGTCTACGGCCGCGCCATGGTGGGTGGCCACCGGCGCGAAGCTGGGCTGCAACCGCCCTGGCAGTCCACCACCGTCGTCATGCGGTCGACCCGCCACCGCCTCGACGTCCCGCGCTAGGTGGCCCGACTTCATGACGCGGCGCGTCAGCCTGCACATTCCAACCTCTGTGCAAGATCGAACCCCGAACGTCAGAGCCGGGCGGGGGAACAACCAGAATCGCCGAACTACACGACAGAAAGTCTGCCTGAACGACAGACACTACAGGATCGTGTTGCCGTTTCAACTCGTTTCGAGACGACCAGAACGGCAACACGACTCATAATCGTGTTGTCGGTGGTTCGAACCCACCCGCCGCCACCATCAGCTGCATTCACCTGGAACGCAGTTGGTGTCATCTTGGCCTCACCTGCTTTCAGTTCTTTGCACTGACTGCTCACGTGTGTTGTCGTGTTGTCGTTCAGACAAAGAATCGGACGAATACTTGTCCGATCCAATATTCATATAACTCAGGGGAACTTGAGCCATATAATCTCCGTATGGTGCTCACCAGAACGATGCGCCGGGTCGGCGGGTCGCTGATGATCGCCATCCCGCCTGGGATGGCCGCCGGGCTGGGTCTCGGCGAAGGCGCAGCCGTGACCCTCCGTTCCCACGCAGGAGTGATCGAGATCGAGCCGGCCGATCGGGGCGAGCGGCTGCGCGCTGAGGCCAGACAGGAGGCCACGCGGCTCCTGGACGACTCGGCCTACGCGGCCGAGATGCGGTCGGTGCGGGAGGACATGGAGTCGGTGCGTGCGTGGTGACGTCCACCTGCTGCCTGCCCCGCGGGATGCCCCCGGGCACGAGCAGCGCGGGCTCCGCTACGCGGTGGTGCTGCAGTCGGACTACCTGGCCGAGCTCTCGACCTGGCTGGTGGCGCCGACGTCGACGAGCGCGCTGCCGCTCTCGTTCCGTCCCCGCATCGAGGTGGAAGGGCAGCCGACGCTGCTGTTGGTCGACCAGCTGGCGGCGGCTGACCTGACGCGGCTGGGGAGACCGGCAGGGCGGTTGACGACAGACGAGCTTGCGGAGGCGGACGCAGCCCTTCGGATCGTTCTCGGCCTGCACTGACTGCTGCTGACCACTCCAGGGTGGCGACACGATGGTGCCCGGGAGGCCGGACCGGGCGAGGGCTGCAGGGATGGCAGCCCGATATTGGGCCGGTCGATCGGAAGTAGGCCAGGCGGTCTGGAGCTGCGGCCGAGCCGATAGGCTGCTCGGGCCGGCTCACCGCGATCCGGCCGAGCTTGCCGAAGATCAGCTGTACGAATGCTAGTTGGAGCATGGCTCAGGCCCTGGCCGAGGCCGGGGGCCGGCGTGGGGCACGTGGTGCGGATCCGAACGTCCGTGACCAGCGCGGTGCATGCCAACGCGGTGGGCACGGCCAGCCGATGGGCGTGAAGGGCCTGCTGGGTCCGCGCTGGAAGGTGGAGACTGAGGCCAGGCGGTGGTCGGCCGAACGGCGCCGACCACCGCCCCTCGTGCACGTCCACCCTGATCGCTGGTAAAAGTGAGCGCCATGCGTGGCTCGGGGGCTCCCCTCGTCGCGGACCGGAGGCGGGGCAGGCGCAATCAGGCGGTCGCCGTCGTGATGGCGCTCGGTTTCCTGGTGGTGATGGGCTCCGACGCTGTGGGCCCGGTCCTGGGCCTCGACGCCAGGAGCATGGGGGCGACCGCCACGCAGATCGGACTGATGTTCGCCAGCCTGTACGCGGTGCGCTTCGTCATCGGCCCGACGGTGGGTCGCCTGTCCGATCGTGTCGGCCTGAGACGGATGCTGGCCATCAACCTGGTCGCAGGACCGCTGATCCCGCTGGCGTACCTCATCGCGCCCACGTTCGGCTGGCTGCTGGCGGTGCAGATCCTCAATGGCGTTGTGTCCTCGGCGTTCTCGCCGATCGTGATGGGCTATCTCGGCACGATCGCCGAGCGAGGCAAGGAGGGCGCCGTCAGCGGCCTCTACAACACGTCGGTGTGGATCGCGTCGTCGCTCGGCGTCCTGGCGAGCGGTGTGATTGCGACCCGCTTCGGGCTCCACGCGCCCTTTGTGCTGTTCCTGGTGTTGAGCCTGGCCGGGACCGGTGTCGTCTTCCTCCTCCCGGACGAGAGCGGCATGCGAGACGACTCGCGACCTGCTCGGGCCGCCGTGCCAGAGCGACGGCTCGGCCAGGTCGGGACGTTGCGCACCTGGCTTCGCAACCCGGAGATCGGCGTCCTGCTGGCCGCCAACTTCGCCTATTACGTCAACACGGCCGCGCTCTTCACGTTCTTTCCGCTGTTCGGCGTGGCCAGGGGCTACTCCCTGGCGGAGGTCGGCCTCTTCCTCAGCCTGCTCGGGGCCACCGCGTCGCTGCTGCAGCTGTTCCTCGGCCGGCTCTCCGACCGCGTGCAGACTGGATGGCTGCTCCTCGCTGGGGCCGTGCTGCTGTCCATCGGCATCGGCGTCCTCTTGCTGGAGTCCTCCTTCGCGATCGCGCTGCCCCTGGCCTGCGTGATCGCCGTCGGCCTGGCCCTGATGCAGGCCTCCGTCACGAAGGCCGGCGTCGTGACCGGCCGCCGCCTCGACATGGGAGCGTTCATGGGCCTCTTCTACTCGTCGCAGGCGCTCGGCAAGATGTCGGGCCCGGTGCTGTCCGGCCTGATCTCGTCGGGCGGCAGCTCCTCGCTGGTCTTCGCGCCGGCCGCGGCGCTAGCCCTGTCGGTCAGTATTGCGGGCACGTTCGTCAGGGGCCGCCGATGAGGCGCACCAGTGGTGTCGACGCGGTCATCCTAACGTGGTCCCTCGATTGCGCCACGCGGATGTTCGACTGCCTGGACGGCGCTGGCCACCGCGTCGGCACGCTGGTCACGATTCAGAGCCAGCGTGGGCGGGCGGAAGGATTGTTGGCGCGGGACCTCGCCCGCCATCGCCAGCTGTTGGAGCAGGCTCCCCCTGCTCTGGACATCGTGGTCGCCGCCACGGTCGAGCGTCTGCCCGGAATCGTCGGCTCGCTGTCGCCGGAGCTCTTGGTCTGCTACGGGTTCCCGTGCCGCCTGCCGGAGGCGGTCCTGCGTGTGCCGCCGCTCGGCGCCCTCAACGTGCATCCCTCCCTGCTGCCCAGGTACCGCGGCCCGAACCCCCTGGGGCGGTCGGTACGCAACGGAGACGATGTCGGACTCTCCGTCCACCGGATGGTGACCGCGTTCGACGCCGGGCAGGTGCTCGCCCAGCGCGCCGTGTCGCTGCGAGACGACGACGATGCCGACCGCATACAGGCAAAGGTCGGCGAACTGGTGGCGTCCGTCCTGCCGCTGGCCGTCGAGCGGGCGCGAGACGGCGAGCCCGGGACTCCGCAGGACGAGGCCCGGGCGACACGAGCCCCTCTTTTTGAGGACCACGAGCTGGTGGTGGCCTGGGACCGCCCGGCCCGCGACATCCACAACCAGGTCCGGGCGTGCGCCCTGGCGAGCTCGCGGACGGGTCGGCGCGGTGCGCGGGCGGTCGTGGACGATCGTCCGGTGCGCGTGCTCCGGACCTCCCTCGATGCCACGTCCGGAGGGCTGCGGGTTACGTGCGGCGACGGGCCGATCTGGGTGGTCGAGACGGATGCGCTTCCAGAGTCGGAGCTGGCGGATGTCCAGCGAGCGTAGGGAGTCCGGCGAGCGCCCGCCCTCGGCACGTCGCTTCGATACCCAGGTGGACATGCTGTGGTCGCAGGAGTGGGCAGCGCTCCAGCAGCTCGGTCTCCGCGACGGAATGTCGGTGCTCGACATTGGGGCCGGGCCCGGCCTGTACGCATGGCGCCTGCTCAACGTCGCGAGGCGGAGCCAGGTGACGCTCCTCGAGACCGACCCCGCGATGCTCGAGCAGGCCCGCGCGCTGCTCGCGAGCTCCGGGCGGGCCCGGGTGGTAGCCGGCTCGGTCGAGACCTGCGACCTCGACCCGGCCAGCTTCGACTTCGCCATCGCCCGCCTCGTGCTCCAGCACGTCGAGAAACCACAGCCCCTCGTAGTGGCGGCGCTGCGCCTGCTACAGCCGGGAGGAACGCTCGTCCTGATCGACGCCGATGACGACTGGTGGGGCTGCACCGAGCCGGCGATGCCCGAGCTGACGGCGCTGTTCGAGCGCTATCGCGAGGCCACCGGGAGGGAGGGCCGCCGGAGCATCGGCCGCCGCCTCCCCCGGCTGCTTCGCGACGCCGGTTTCGAACAGCTCCAGGCCCATGCGCTCGTCGCCCACAGCGACGTCTCCGGGCTTGAGCCGTTCCTGACCCTCCTCGAATCCGTCACCGCTTGCGGCGCTGCTGCTCACTGTGGCGTCCGGCCGACGACCTATGGCCGTCTCGTAGTCGCCGGCAGATGAGACCTTCGTGTGAGTAGCACGAATAGGAAACCGCATTACTAGCAACCGGCCGTTAAACGGAATGACCCCGGGTTGCACCCATCGCGCAATCCTGGTATAAACAAGCCTCGTGCCAGCGCACGATAGTAGCGCTGACGGCAGTGTAGGTATGGGGTTAGAGACGGCGCGCTGACAGCGATGCGGCGCGCTTGAATGACAGTGGGGCTGCGTCGTGATTCACAGTCACGCACGGCAGCGTACATCCGAACGCGCGGTCGACGATTTCGTGACGAATCCATTTGTCGAGGAGTTCCAGACCATGCCTCAGGAGCACGTTCGCTTTGCAACGACTCACCGGTCACTCCCTGTTCTCCCGGCGACGATCCTGAACCCCGAGACTCACTACAAGGGCAACGTCGGACCGATCGAGCACACACATCTCTCCGAATGCGCGATGCACATCGAGAACATCGGGTGGACTCTGGGCAACGATTGCCCGTACCGGTGCACCCACTGCTACTCCATGAGCGCGCGGCGCAAGGGCGCCAACCTGGACGAGTGGATGATCGAACGCATCGTCGAGCAGCTCGCCTCGCTGGGCGTCAAGACCGTGAACCTCGGCGGCAACGAGCCGATCTTCACTGCGGGTCTCGATCTCAAGCGTTCGCTCCTGCACCGCATCATCCAGCGTCTGACAGACGCGGGGATCTACGTCGGCCTGACAACCAGCGGCGTCAGCCTGCTCCAGCTCGAGAAGCTGCACCCGGAGGCTGTCGACCTGCTGAATGACATTGACGTCTCGTTCGACAGCCCGTTCCCCGAGGAGCACAACAGGAATCGCGGCGCGGCGCTGTTCACACAGGCCGAGCGTGCCCTGCAGATCTGCTGCGAGCATGACATCGACCACACGATCATCATGTGCGCGATGACCTGGAACTGGACAGACGAGCACATCGACAGGATCCTGGACCTCGCTCGTGCCAACGACGCTCACATTCGGATCAACCCGCTCAAGCCCGTCGAGCCGGCGCACCTGGACATCCTGCCCTCACGCGAGAGCTTCTACCGGGGCTTCTCGCGACTGATGGCGGCCTGCGATCAGGTAGACCTCGGCGAGCCGCTGCTGGCCACTGTGACGGGCCACCCGGGGAAGGGCTGCCCTTGCGGGCGGACGAGTTTCCGGATCCATAGCATCACGCCGGAAGGGAAGGTCCCGGTCTCGCCATGCGTGTACGTCCATGACTACAAGGTCGGCGACCTGCTGACCGACGACATCCACGACATCGTCCAGTCCCCGCAGTTCCGGACGTTCAGACGCAGGAACGCGCACCCGGAGGCTGTCGCCGGCTGCGATGGCTGCGAGTTCCTGGATGTGTGCCGGGGCGGGTGCGCCGCCCGGAGCTACCTCCACCACCAGTTCGAGGCTGGAAGCAAGTCGCTCTTCGTCAAGGATCCCTATTGTCTCAGGGACGCGAAGGCGGAGTCGAACGGCTCCTTCCCCGCGTTCCCACAGAACCCGGAGGTGCCCACGGACAAGATCCTGGTACATCGCGACTACTTGTGCACCTGGATCGGGAAGCCGCACGGCCACATCGGGTAGACGGGGGGTCACGTGGCGAGGACAATCGGCTCCGACGAGGTTCGGCACGACCTGACGGACTGGCGTGGCACCGCTATCCTTACGCCGCGGGCCTTCCTGGCGACCAGGGTCATGGACGGGGACGTCACGCTCCCGCTGCCCGACGCGTGCGTCATGGTCTTCTCGCGCCGCATCTTCGACGCCCTGCTGGCCCGCCATGGCGGCGGGACGGCCGGCTGCAGCGGGCTGACGAGCCGGCTGGAGCTCGGGCGGATTGGGGACGGCGAAAGCTGCGCATCAGTCGTGCTGGGGAGCTACGGCGCACCGGCGGCGGTCATGGCGCTGGAGATGGCCATCGAGCTGGGCAGCCGCCGCATTATCGTGCTCGGATCGGCCGGCAGCCTGGAGGATCGTCGCTGGGGGGATGCGATCCTGGTCGATCGCGCGCTGCGAGGGGAGGGGACGTCGGACCACTACCTGGCCCCGGCGGCCGACACGACGGCGTCGCCGGAGCTGATCGAGTCGCTTCGGCGCGCCGGTCGGGATGCCGGTCTCGACCTGCCCACCGGCACGGTCTGGACGACGGACGCGCTGTTCCGGGAGACGGCGGACAGTATCGCCGCCGCTCGCCGCCTGGGTGCCACGTGCGTGGACATGGAGGCGGCCGCGCTGTATGCCGCCGGTCGAGCGCTCGGCGTGGAGGTCGCCGCCCTGCTGTTCGTCACCGACGTGGTGGACACCGGCTGGAGGCCGCTGCGGAAAAGCGAGGGGGTGGGCGACGTCCCGGCGCCGCTGCTCCTGACGGCGGCGGCCGCAGCGATGAACGAAGGTGCCAGGCGTGGCCGCGGGGGATAGCGAGGCGTGGGGAGCCAGGCTCCGGCTGCTGACGCCGGGCCCGGCAGAGGTGCCCCAACGCCTGCGTGCGGCGGCAGTGGCCGACATCCATCACCACTCGACCGCCGCTTACCACGCGATCGAGGAGCAGGTGCGCGAGGGGCTGACCGAGGTCATGGGCACCGGAGGCGAAGTCGTCCTGCTGCCGGCGCCGGGCACCGGTGCCGTCGAGGCCGCCACCCGCAGCTTGTTCCGGCCCGGCGAGTCCGTCCTGGTCGTGCGGTCCGGACGGTTCGGCGAGCGCTGGGCCGACCAGTGCGAGGCCGCCGGGCTGCGCGTCCGGCACCTGGACGTTGAGTGGGGCGAGTCGGTGACGCAGGCTCGCCTCGAGGCGGCGCTGCGCGGTGAACCGTTCGATGGCGTGTGCGTTGTCCACGGCGAGACGTCCACCGGCGCCCGCGCCGACCTCTCGATGGTCGGTTCGTGCATCGCCGGACGAGCGCTGCTCGTGGTGGACGCCATCGGCACGCTGGGCCTGGACGAGCTGCAGATGGACGCCTGGAGCGTTGATGCCGCGGTGGGGGCGGCCCAGAAGGGCCTGCTGGGGTTCCCCGGGCTGAGCTGGGTCGCCCTCGGGCCGCGGGCCAGGGAGCGGGCGACACGGGCGGGGACGGATGCCTACTACCTCGATCTCGACCGGCACCTGCGGGCCATGCGCAACGGCACGCACGTCTGCACGCCCGCGATCGTCCAGACCGTCGGCCTGCGCGAGTCGCTTGAAGAACTCCGAGCATACGGATGGACCGAGGTGCTCTGCCGCGTCCAGGCGCTGAGCGAGGCATTTCGGCGAAGCGCGGCGGCCGTCGGG
>VBJR01000375.1 GCA_005880175.1 Chloroflexota bacterium | reverse complement strand
GTGAACGACGCACCGGTGGCGTGGGCGGAGCTGCAAGGACCGCTGGACGTCAAGGCGGCAGCGAGAGGCGTGGCATTCACCGGTCCGGCGGACTTCCTCGATCCGCGGGTTCTCCGAACGTATCGAGACTCGTGGAACATCCGGCTCGCGAACGTCGTCCCCATCCTGCCCCCGTTCGATGAGGCGCTGTCCGCGCTGCGGGCGATCCTCGGCCTGGTGTTCGCCACGGACACGCCACGTGTCTCCCTCGACTGACAGGAAGAGCGCATGCCGGCGCTGACGCCCGCCATTCCGCTGTCCGACGGCAAGGTGACGCTCCGCGCGTGGCACGAGGCGGACGCCTCCTTCTACGCGCAGGCCATCGTCGATCCCGAGATCCAACGCTGGACGACCGAGCGGCCGGACCTGACCGAGGAGGACGCGCGGAGGGCGATCGCCCGGCATCTGACCGAGGCCCGGAACGTCTCCTTGGCGATCACCGACGCTGTGACCGGCACGCTGGCCGGCAACGTCACGATGATCAGCACCGACTGGTCGAGCGGGATCGCCGAGGCCATGTACTGGCTGGACGTCCGATGGCGCGGCCGCGGCTTCACAGCCGCCGCCCTACGGCTGCTCTGCGACTGGAGCTTCCACACGCTCAGCCTGCGACGAGTCGAGCTGGTCATCGACCCTGGCAACGTCGCCTCACGTCGCGCCGCGGACGCGGCCGGGTTTCGACCGGACGGCACCGTGCCCCCGCGGAAACGCGGCGGTCCGGAACTGGTGCGTTACGCGCTCGAATCGCGCTGACCGTGAGACTGATGCGGGACGGTGGCCACAGCCCGGAGCGCATGGTTTCAACCATGCGTCCGGCGAAAACATGAGGGTTGCGAGCACCATGGCGCTTGTGGTTGAGTTGAGCCCGAATTCGGCGACCCCTCACTCAGGGTCCGAAGCCATGCGCTCTGTCCTTTGAGCTAAGCGGGCGTATCGCGCCAACTATAGGGATGGCCCGGCGCGAGTTCAGCGGGCCCGATTTCGTATTCGGGGACAAGGGCGTGGGAACGGCGGGACAACGACAAGATCCTGGAGGCGCGCAGCCCGGCAGCGCCGGCGGAGGAGCTGGTGGTGCGGCTGCTGGTCGGCTCGGGCCTGCGGTGGGTGGAGGTGTGCGGGCTGGCGGCGGTGGGCCCCGGACGGCCTGCCTGACGTGATGACGGACTCGCTGCACCGGGGCCGCGTCGAGCTGCGGGTGCGGTGGAACGCCGGGGCCAAGGGCGGCAAGTCGCGGCGAGGCGGTGGTGGCGGCGCTGTTCTACCTGGACGGTGCCGCCGCCAGGGGCCGGCGCGGGTACGACGGCATGGTCCAGGTGGACACGAGCGGGTACGTGGTGGCGTCCTTCCGCCAGCGGACGCCGCGGGCGGACGACCCGCACCTCCACACGCACGTCGTCATCGCGAACATGTGCGAGGGCAGCGACGGCCGCTGCGCACTACCTGCGCACCCGACCGGGCCGGCGGAGAACCGACGCGATGGCCGTCCGCCTGGAGGTGCTGGAGGCAAGCCAGCAGCAGCCGTGAGCTGTCGCGGCCAGCGGTCGCCGTGCTGGCGGCGCTGCGAAGCGCGCAGGCGACCGCCGCGCGCGCCCGCCGGCGCGAGCAGCGTGAGGCGTGGGCGCCGTACGCGCCGGCCAGCCCGACGCCGACGAGCCCGTACGACGTCACCGGCCGTCCCGGGCCGGGCCGCCCGCCACCACGAGCCGATCGCTGACGGCGAGCATGCATCGCAGCCCCGTCTCACCGGTTCGCAGCGGCGTGCGCCTCGCCGAGCGGCGATGCCCTACCGTGAGGCGATGCTGGAGCTGGACGTCGCCCTCAGCGCCGAGCAGGTGCTCCGCGAGTGCGAACGACGCGGCTTGGTGGTCCGCAGCGAGCGCGACCTCGGAAGGTGTAAGGGAGGCCGCCATTGGCACCTCCACATCCCCGGCCGGCCCGGCACCCTGGAGCTGAACGACTGCGGCGGCAAGGCCTCGCTGAAGGTCCACCCGCTCCGCGACGGCGGCTGGGCGAGCTCGCTCGCCACCGAGCTCCACGCAATGACCGGACTATGACGACGCTCAGTTATCGCAACCAAATCACGCTTTCGCAGACAGACCGAGGCCACTGCCGACCAGCGCGACCGTGAAGAGGGTCAATCGATAGCGCGCCTCGGCGGTGATCGCCTGCTCCACCGCCGCGACGAACGCCGCCTTGTCGAACGTCCCCGGCCGGGCCGCCGTCATCTTGCCCGACTGCGCGGTCCTGGCCTGGGCCTCCGTGTCGTCGGGCGGGGCGTGGGCCGCGGCCTGGGCGCCGCCGGCGGCCGCCCGGCCGGTCTGCGAAGGGCTCCGCGTCCGCAGCATCCGCGGTCGCGCCGAGCTCGCCATCACGACGTTGTGGAGCGGCCGTCTCGCTCTTCGACTGACGCGCATCCGATGGACCGTCCTGCCGCGCATGCACCGAACCCCGCCCCCCGCTCCCTGCGATGGTAGGAGCGAATCCGGCGACCCCTCACAGGGTGCGAAGCGATGCGCTCTGTCCTTTGAGCCAGGCGGGCATATATCGCGCCAGTCACCGGGACGGCTCGTCCCGAGTTCGTGCCGCCCGCCGTCAGCCGTACAGCTTCCGCTCGTACTGCTCCGGTGAGTAGTAGCGCTCCAACTCCTCCAGGCTCTCAGGCCCCTCGACGACGTCCTTCGCGAGACACGCCGTCGAGGGCAGCGAGGCCGGGTCGGGCCACGTCTCCGGCTCCCACAGTGACGATCGCATCGACGCCTTGGGGCAGTGGAAGTACACCTCCTCGATCTCCACCAGCAGCGCCAGGCTGGGCCGGTGCCCGTTGACGACGAGGTCGTCGTAGAACGGCGCGTCGCGGACCAGCCGGGCACGGCCGTTGACCCGCAGCGTGTCCAGCCGGCCCGGCACCAGGAAGATCAGCGCGACGTGCGGGTTGGCCAGCACGTTGAGGAAGCTGTCGACGCGCCGGTTGCCCGGACGATCCGGGATCGCGAGCGTCGCGTCGTCGAGCACCCGCACGGACCCGGGCGGGTCGCCCTTGGGCGAGGCGTCGCAGCGGCCGGATGCGTCCGAGGTGGCGATCACGAAGTAGGGCGACGCCTCGATCCACGACCGCTGGTGCGGATGCAGGCTGGCCCGCACCTTCTTCACGGCGCGCTCCGCCGGCACCCCGACCAGCTCGCGCAGCTCCGCCGCCGACCCGACCTCGACGATCTCCGTGATCCGCATGGCCGACCTGCCTCCCTCGGCGCCCGGCGCCGCTATGAACCTGGGAACGGACCGGATCATAGGGCCATCGGAGCTCGAGGCCCGACATCGGGCTGAGCGGCGTCGCGCACCAGCTCGGTGAGCGGGAGCTGCCGGGCCCGCCCGACCGCCGCCTGGAAGCGCTCCTCGCCCAGCGTGCGCCTGACCTCCGAGCGCAGCTGCTCGGCGCCCAGCTCGGCGCGGGCGCCCATCCCCTCCCAGACCGTCGAGGCGGCCGCGAACAGCTGGGCCGCGCGCTCCAGGTCGTGGCGATCGGCGGCCATCGTGGCCAGGCCATCGATGGTGAGCGCCATCGCGCGCGCCGCGCCGACCCGCCCCGCGATCGCCATGGCCTCCTGGTAGGCGGCCTCGGCCGCGCCGTCCTCGCCCAGCAGGTGCAACGCCCCGCCCAGGCGCGCCAGCCCGAGGGCCAGCGTCATGTTGTCCTTCTGGTCCCTGGCCATCCGCACGGCCTCCTCCAGCGACGCCTTCGCCGCGGCGGCGTCGCCCGCCAGCAGCCGCAGCATGCCGATCGTGACGTGCGATCGCGCCACCGCCAGCTGGTCCGACATGCTCGCCCTGATCGCTCGCGCGCGCTCGACCATTGCCAGCGCTCTGTCCATGTCGCCCAGCACGCCCAGGCTGACGCTCAGGTTGTCCATGCAGTTCGCCACGGCCTGCGGGTCCTCGATGCCGTCGACCTGCGCCAGCGCGTCCTCGAACAGCTGGACCGCGGCCTCGTGATCGCCGTCCTTCTGAGCCACGAGCCCCAGACCGTTCAGCGCGCGACCGACCCACGCCTGATCGCCGAGCTCGCGATAGAGCGCGAGGCTCTCCTCGTACAGCGGTCGTACCATCCGCCAGTCGTTCCGCCACGCCAGGTTGCCGGCGGCCATCAGCGCCCGCGCCCGCGTCGCCGGTGTCACCTCCGCATCCAGCGCGAGCAGCTGGTCGATCCACCGCGCGCCTTCCCGCCAGCGGCCGCTCATCAGCCAGAAGCGCCACGCGCGCGCGGCCACCTGCAGCGCGAGGTCCACGTCGTTGTAGCGGGCCGTCGCGATGACCGCGTGAATGTTGCCGTACTCGCGCTCCAGCCTGCGCAGCCACGACGCCTGCTCTCCGCCTGACAGTGCCGACTCCGCTGTCGCGACCAGGTCGCGATAGTAGCCGGCGTACGCGGCGGCGGTCGCGTCGTGCTCACCGGCGCGGCGCAGCATCTCGGCAGCGAACTCGCGCACGGTGTCCAGCATCGTGAGCTGCAGCTCGCGGTCGCTGGACTCGCGCTGGACGAGGCTCATGTCGATGATGCCGGCGATCATGACCACGACGTCGCCGTCGAGCGGGCCCGCCGCCTCGCACACGGCCGCGATCGCGTCCACGTCGGCCGCTCCGGCGAATACCGCCAGGCGGCGGAACAGGGCCTGCTCGCCCTCCGTCAGCATCGCGTAGCTCCACTGCAGCGTGGCACGCATCGTGCGCTGGTGCGCGGGCTGATCGAGCGGCCCGCCGACCAGGGCGCCGAGGCGGTCCTCCAGGCGCTCGAGCAGGAGCGGCAGCGGCAGCACCCTCGTCTGCGCCGCGGCCAGCTCCAGCGCCAGCGGCAGCCCGTCGAGTCGCTGGCAGATCTCCGCGACGAGGGTCGCGTTCTCCTGTGTCAGCGTGAACTCCGAGTCGATCGCGTGAGCGCACTGCACGAACAGCGCCACCGAGGCGCTCGCGAAGATCTCCGCGCCGGAGTCCGTCCTCGCGGGCACGGGCAGCGGCGACACGCGGACCACGTGCTCGCCGCGGAGCCTGAGCGTGGCCCGGCTGGTCACCAGCACGCGGAGGTCGCGGCAGCGAACGAGCAGCTCCGCCACCAGCGCGGCCGCGGGCAGGACGTGCTCGAAGTCGTCCAGCAGCAGCAGCATGCGCCGGGTGCACAGGGCGCCCGCGAGCGTGTCGATCAGCGGCTGCCGGCTGCTGTCCGGGATCTCCAGCGCCGCCCTGATGGCTCCCCCGACGAGCTCCGGGTCGCCGATCGTGCCGAGGGACACCGGCACGACGTCCGCGTCGCAGTGCGCGGCCAGCCGCGACGCGACCGCCAGCCCGATCCGCGACTTGCCCACGCCGGCCGGCCCGGTGAGCGTGACCAGCCGGGCGTCGGACCCGGTGAACAGCGCGCAGACCCGCAGGACGTCGTCGCCGCGCCCGATCAGCGGCGTCGGCGGCGTCGGGAGGCGGGTGGCCGTCGTCGCGTCGCCGGCCCCGCCGGACCGGCGCGGAGCGCGAGGGCCGCGGCTCGCCGCCGCGAACAGCTCGAGCTGCGCGGCTGACAGGCTCAGCGCGCGAGCCAGCAGGTCGACGGTGGCTCGATAGGGCCGCTGCCGCTCGCCGCGCTCCAGCGCTCCGATCGCCTGCATGCTCAGACGCGAGCGATCTGCCAGATCCTGCTGTGTGAGGTTCGCGGCCTGCCGATACCGTCGCAGGAGCTCGCCGAACGTGGCCCCCCGGCCGTCGCCGGCTCCCTGACGACGATCAGCGGATTCTTCGGCGTTCATCTGCTCGGAGGGGATGGTGACGGCGTGCGGCTGTCAGGCAGTGATCCAGACTACGGGCGGGCCTCCCATGCGCGACTGGGCGGATTCGGTAGTCCCATGGGCAGCTGTACCACTGCGTGAGTGCCGACATCTCGCCCTCTTCATGCGATGCGCACGATGCCTTCATCGTTTGGCGCACACGATCGACGCTGTGGGACCAACTGTAGGCATAACCGTGTAGGTGTCGGTAGACGGGCATTGTCAGCCCGCATAGACTGGGCCACTCGCTGCACGGGACGCAAGTGTCTTCGCCACGAGGGCCTGGGAGGAACATCGTTGACCAGTGGTAACGTTTGGACGCCCGTTGACGACTGCGGGCTAGAAGGTCAGTCGCCCGACGCCCCGAGATCGGTGCGCGACCTCGCGGGACGATCCTGGACGATAGCGGTACCGAGGGGGCAGGGAGTCGAGCTCGGGGCGCTGGAGTCCGCGGACCTGGCATATGCCGCGCACCGCCTCGCGACGCAGCATCGCGAGCTGCCCGGCATCGACGATCACCGGTTCCTGGTCGAGGTCGAGGTCGCGATTCGCCGGGCCTGTCCCGACCTGGTCGCGGCCCTGGTGGGCTTCCGCCTGGCCGGCACCCGCGACGGCATCATGATCCTGCGGGGCCTGCCCGTCGATGAGCCGCTGCCGAGCACGCCCGAGCGAGGGGCGTTCCACGGAGCCTGGCACGAGCTCTCCCGGAGCACGGTCGTCCAGCTGATGGTGATGAGCGTCCTGGGCGACGTGATCGCCTACGCGGACGAGAAGGACGGACGCCTGATCCAGGACATCAGTCCGGTGCCGGGCGCGGAGAGCCGCCAGGAGAACACGGGGAGCTGCCTGCTGGAGCTGCACACCGAGGACGGCTTCCATCCCCACAAGCCGGACTTCATCAGCCTGCTCTGCCTTCGCGCCGACCACGAGCGGAAGGCCATGACCGTGGCGTGCGGGATCCGCTCCGTGGTCAGTGAGCTCTCGCCGGACCACGTGGAGACGCTGCGCCAGCCCCTGTTCCGCATCCGACTGTCGAGCTCGTTCGTCGGCACGGACGTGCAGTCGTACTCGGCGCCGCTGGCGGTGCTGACCGGCTGCCCGAGCGACCCCGATCTGTGCGCCGACTTTCACGCGATGGAGCCGATGACCGACGAGGCGGCGGCCGCCTTCGAGTCGCTGCGCGAGGCGATGCGGACGTCCCTGGTCGGCGTCGTCCTGCAGCCCGGCGACATGCTGATCATCGACAACCGCAAGGCGCTGCACGGCCGGACCGGCTTCGCTCCCCGCTACGACGGGCAGGACCGCTGGCTCCGCCGCTGCTTCGCGGTCGCCGACCTGCGCGCGTCGAACGCCCACCGATTCCCCGATTCCCGCGTCCACCGGCCGCTGACCGGGGCCGCTTCCGCAACATGACCGCCACATCGCTCGCGGACGCTTCCGTCTTCTACGCGGAGCTGACCAGGCGCAACGCGGGGGTCGTCACGCCGGCCGACCAGGACATGCTGGCGAGCGCCAACGTGCTCGTCGCCGGCTGCGGATCCATCGGCGGAGCCGCCGTCGAGCCGCTGGCGCGCCTGGGCGTGCAGCACCTCACGCTCGCCGATCCCGGTGAGTACGAGCTGAACAACCTCAACCGGCAGAACGCGACGCTGGCCGACGTCGGTCGCAACAAGGCCGAGGTGGCGGCCGACCGCGTCCGCGCCATCAACCCCTCGGCCCACGTGGCGGCCTTCAGCGAAGGCGTCACGCCGGCCACCGTCGAACGGCTGACCGAGTCGTGCGACGCCATCGTGGACGGCGTCGACGTGACCACGCAGGCGGGTCTGCGGGCCAAGTTCCTGCTCCACCAGCACGCGCACCGGCTGCGGCTGCCGCTGGTGACGGGCTGGGACATGGCCGGCGCCCAGTACGTGCGCTGCTACGACTACCGCGTCGTGCGCCGCGTGTTCGACGGCCAGCTGACGGCCGCGGACCTCGACCAGCTCGGGATGTGGCAGCTGCTGAAGCGGATGGTTCCCGTGCGCTTCGTGCCCCTGGAGATGGTCCGGCTCGCGTCCTCCAACCTGCGCAACCCGGACTTCTCCTTCCCCCAGCTCGTCTACGCGGCCGATCTGTTCGGGGCCATCGCCGCCCACGTGGTGGCGCAGCTCCTCACCGGTCAGCCGGTGCGCAAGCACATCTACGTCGACCTGTACCAGCAGGTGCGGCCGGCGGCGCCGAGATGGTCGGCCCGCGTGCGCCGCCCCCTGCTGATGGCCAGCGCCCTGGCCAAGCTCATGAAGGCCAGTTAGGAGGAACGCGACGCGATGGCTCTCTACGAAAACACCGCCCAGGCCGAGCACGTGTTCGGCACCCTGTTCCAGATCCTCATGCAGGACGAGACGTTCACCACGCGCCTGCGCGCGAGCGGCCTCACCGCCCGGCTGATCCACACCAAGCCGGACTGCCGGATCTTCCTGTCGCCGGACGGACTGCTGATGGGCGACCAGGTCCCCGACGAGTCCTCCATCACCGTGAGCATGTCCTGCGACACGGCGCACTCGCTGTGGATGGGCAAGCTGATGCCGATCCTGCGGCCGGCGTTCGACCGCTACCCGGAGATCGCCGCCTCGTGCGGCGTCGCCAGCTGAGGCCGGCCCGCATGCTCACGATCGAACGGCCGGCCGAGCTCAACTTCGACACGTTTCCGCCCGAGGTCCAGCGCTTCCGGGACCGGGTGCGCGAGTACGCCAGGAAGGTGGTGGCGCCGCGCGCGCTGGAGCTGGACCAGGAGGCGCACGACCACTTCGCCTGGGACGTCGTCCACCAGGGCCACCGGCTCGGCCTCACCCGCGCGGTCCTGCCGAAGGAGTTCGGCGGGATGGGCGTGGGCCTGGTCGGCGTGACCCTGGCCATGGAGGAGCTGGCCGCGGCCTGCCCGGGCGTGGCCCTCGTCTTCGGGGCGACGATGCTGGCGCAGGGCCCGATCCTGCTCTCCGGCGATCCCCAGCTCCAGGCGCGGTTCCTGCCGCTCTTCGGCGGGGACGACGCGATCCTCGCGTGCAACGCGATCTGCGACCAGGAGGCCGGGCTCGACCTGGTCGTCCCGCAGAACGTCCGCCACGCGTACGGGATGACGACGATCCGGCGCGACGGCGACGAGTACGTCCTGAACGGTCACAAGCGCGTGATCACCAACGCGACCGTGGCCAACTTCGCCAGCGTCTTCGGGACGATGGAGGGCGTCCGGCCGGACGAGGGCCTGACGTGCCTGATCGTGCCGCTCGACTCCCCGGGCGTGACCCGGGGGCCGGTGGCCGACAAGATGGGCTACCGGGCCTGCCTCGGCGGGGAGCTGCTCTTCGAGGACGTCCGCGTCCCGGCCGAGAACGTGGTCGGCGGCGAGGGCGACGGCCTGAGCATCCTGGTGGCCCAGGGCAACATGGCGCGGCCGTCGGTGGCCGCGATCTCGACGGGCGTCGCCCGGCACGCGCTGGAGACGGCGATCGAGTTCTGCGGTCAGCGGGTCCAGGGAGGCGCCCT
>VBJR01000374.1:9102-16186 GCA_005880175.1 Chloroflexota bacterium | reverse complement strand
CGGCGCTGATGTCGAGGATCATCACGCCCATCCCGGCGCCGAACTGGGCGGCCAGCAGCATGGCCAGCACGACGGGCATGGGACCCCCGGCCAGCGGCGTGAGCAGGAGCGGCGCCGGGAACAGCACGCAGCCGATCACGAACGTCGGGCCGATGCCGGCGCGCCTGGCCAGCCGCCCGGCCACCACCGAGCCGAGCAGGGCGCCCACCGAGCCGCAGCCCAGCACCACCCCCAGCACGCCCGGCGTCACCCGCAGCTGGTCCACGATGTAGAGGACCGCCAGCGCGCTGTACGCGAGCTGGAACAGGTTGATCGTCGCCGTCGCGCCGAGGGCCGCGCGCATCACGGGCGTCCGGAACACGAACCGCAGGCCCGAGAGGACCAGCCCGCGGCGGTCCCGCTCGGTCTCCGGCTCCGGCGGGTTCACCGCGCTCAGCGACAGGGCGGAGGCGAGGAACGAGATCGCGTCAGCCACCAGGGCGCCCGGCGCCGACAGCGCCTGGGCGAGCAGGCCGCCCACGCTGGGGCCGCCGATCAGAGAGAAGGCGCGGCTGCCGTGGACCAGCGACTGGCCCTCGACGTACCGCTCCCTGGGCACGGTGGACACGAAGAACGCCTGGCTGGACACGTTGAACAGCACGCTCAGACTGCCGTTCACGAAGACCACGGCGTAGAGCTGGACCAGCGTCAGGCCGTGCAGCGCCGCGGCCGCCGGCACGGTGAGCAGGCACAGGGCCCGACCCACGTCGGCCGCGAGCATGATCCGCCGCCGGTGGCCGGTCCGGTCCACCCAGGCGCCGGCGTGCAGCGCGAACAGCAGGCTGGGCAGCCAGGCGGCCGCGACCAGGCCGCCCATCTCGGCCGGCCCGGCGTGGAGCACCAGCACGGCCGTCAGCGGCACGGCGATCACCGAGACCTGGTCACCGAACAGCGAGACGGTCTGGCCGGCCCAGAACACGCGAAACGGCCCCGGCTGCCGGAGCAGGCCGGGGACCAGGCGCTGGAGTCGTCCTCGTGGCTCGTCGGTCATCGCACCTCCCACATGGGTTGACGACGGACGAGCGGGGGGAGTGTTGGGACCGGGGCCGGCGTCGTGCCGGCCCCGGCGGGGGGAGTGGGAGTGGTCGGGGGTCAGGCGACGGGGCCGGTCACCAGCGTGGCGGTCGCCGTGTGCGTGCCGCCCTGGTCCACCCACGTGACCTTGATCTTCTCGCCGGGCTTGTGGCCCTGGATGGCGGGGGTGAGGTCGGCGGCGGAGTTGATCGCGGTGCCGTCGATGTTCGTGATCACCGAGTTGGCCGTCATGCCGATCTGCTCGGCGGGGGAGCCGGACTCGACGCCCGTCACCAGCGCGCCGCTGCTCACGTTGACCCCGATCCGCGAGGCGCTGACCGGCGTGAGGTCCTGGACCCCGATCCCGAGGTGGCCGGTCTGGCCGATGAAGATGGTCGAGCTGGCGTGGCCGGCCCGGATCTCGTTGACGACGCCGACCGCGGCGCTCGCCGTGATCGCGTAGCCCACGTTCGTGCTGCTCTGCCGGAACCCGGTGGCCTGACCGGCCGTGATCATGCCGATCACCTGGCCGGCCGAGTTGGCCAGCGCGCCGCCGGAGTCACCGGGGGCGATCGTCGCGTCGGACTGGATCAGCCCGGTCAGCTGCTCGGAGCCGCCGTTGTCGTTGCTGGCGGTGATCGTCTGGTCGAGGGCCGTGATCGAGCCCTGCGTCACGCTGGGCGCGCCGCCCTGGCAGGCCCGAGACCTTGATGAGCGCGACGTCGGCGGTCGGGTCCACGCCGACGACGGTCGCGGTGTACGAGCCGGAGTGGCCCGGGATCGTGACCTTGATGCTGTTGGCCTGCTGGACCACGTGGTGGTTGGTCAGGATCTCGCCGGTCGAGGTCAGGATCATGCCCGTGCCGGCGGCCTGCGACGTCCGGCCGTTGACCGACGCGATCACCGTGTTGATGTCCACGATGGCCGGGGACACCTTGCCGGTGACCGCCTGCGCGTCGATCGGCTGGCTGGCCTGGCCGGACTGCGCGGGCAGCCCGCTCGACTGGCCGTTGGACGAGCCCGACGAGCCGTTGTTCGACGAGCCGCCGATCTGCGGCACCGTCCGGATCGGGTTCTGCGCCGTCTGGGCGCTGGTGATCGCGTGGATGACGCGCTGGGTGGCGTAGCCCCAGCCGACGCCGAGGCCGGCCAGCAGCACCGCGCCGGCCGCGATCAGGGCGATCATGGTCCGGCCCGCGCGCCGGGGCCGCGGCGTGGGCGCGCCCGCCTGGGCGGTGGGCGGCCAGTAGCCCGGGGGCGGCGGCTGGCCCGGGGCGCCCTGCTGCGGGCCCCAGTAGCCGGGCGGGGGCGGCTGGCCGGGCTCGCCCTGCGGCGGCGACCAGTAGCCAGGAGGCGGTGGCTGGCCGGGAGCGCCCTGCGGCGGCGACCAGTACGTGGGCGGCCGGTTTGGGTCACCCGGAGCGGGGGACCGGGGGCCGGGGGGCTGGGGCTGACCCGGCGCGCCCTGCGGCGGCGACCAGTACGTGGGCGGCCGGTTTGGGGCGGCGGCTGGCCCGGCTCGCCCTGCGGGGGCACCCACGCGCCGGCCCCATCCCGGCCGGCCCCTCTCGCCGCGTCCGAATCCGTGTCCGACATCGTCTGCACCTCGCTGTTGCTGGAATCCCGCGCCACTCGCCGGCGCCGGCGTGCTTGCCTTCGTGTGACCTCCATGCTGCGAGCCGGAGCTGAGGGAACCGTGAGAGAAGCCTTATCGGTGTTTGAGAAAACCCTGCTCGCGCGCCCGCGGCCGCCGCCGACCGCTTACAGTGCACCTGCACATGGAGACGACCCCGCTCGGAACGGCGCCGATCACGCCGGCCGGCAGCCTGACACGGCTGCGCCACGTGGCGCTCGGCACGTTCTGGTTCGGCAACAACTTCATCAGCACGCCCGTCTACACGATCCTGCTCCAGCTGCAGGTGGCCGAGTTGATCGCGAAGAACAGCCAGGGCGCGGCCATCGGCATCGCCACGGGCATCGGGGGCGTCTTCGCGATGTTCCTGCCGCCTGCCGTCGGCGCCCTCTCGGACCACCTCCACACGCCGTGGGGCCGGCGCCGGCCGATCATGGTGGCCGGGGTCCTGGGCGTGGTCCTGGCCCTGGTGGTGATGTGGAACGCCCACTCGTACCCGCCGCTGCTGATCGGGTTCGTGATGGTGGTCGCGTTCCTCAACGTGTGCGGAGGCGCGTACGCGGGCATCATCCCGGACCTGGTGGAAGGCGCCCAGACGGGCGCCGCGAGCGGGCTGCTCGGCCTGTTCGTGCAGCTGGGCAGCGTGGCCTCGCTGCTGGTCACGCTGGTCCTCTCCCGGTCGGGCCAGATCCGGCTGACGTACGGGGTCATCATCGTGGTCGCGATCCTGTCGCTGCTGCCCACGCTCTGGGCGGCGTCCGGCGAGCGGGAGCGGGCCGTGCCCGAGCGGCCTCCGTTCAACCTGCGCGAGTTCCTGAGCCCGCTGTGGAAGGGCGATTTCGGCTGGGCCTTCCTGACGCGGTTCCTGAACCTGTCCGCGTTCTACGCGGTGCTGCCGTTCCTGTTCCTGTCCTTCCGGGACCTGTTCGGGATCTCGCAGCCGGCGACGATCACGTCGCTGTTCGAGCTGATCGTGACGGTGGTGGCGGTGCCGTGCGCGATCATCGGCGGCCTCCTGTCCGACCGGCACGGCCGCAAGCCGTTCGTGTACGCGGCCGGCGCCCTCCAGACGGTGGTCCTGCTGATCTTCCTCGCGGGCTCGGCGCTCCCGCTGCCGCTGGTGATGGTGCTGGGGGCGGTCTACGGGATCGGCTACGGGTGCTACTCGTCGGTGGACTGGGCGCTCGGCATCGACACGCTGCCCGACCGCGACCGGCCGGCGAAGGACCTCGGCCTCTACCACGTGGCGGACGCGCTCCCGCGCGTGCTGCTGCCGCTCCTGGTCGGCATCGGCCTGGACGCGCTCAACGCGACGGCGCCCAACGCTGGCTACCGGGCGCTGTTCCTGTTCTGCGCGGTGCTGTACGCCGCCGGCGCGGTGCTGGTCAGCCAGATCCGCTCGGTCCGCTGACCCCCAGGGAACTGCTCGTGCGGACCGACGTGCGGTTCCCGCGCCCCGGGAAGCGCTCGTGCGGACCAATGTGCGGAATCCCGACCCCTACGGCCACACCTCGCGGGCCAGCGTGGCGACCAGCTCCAGCTTCCGCCACTGGTCGTCCTGGGTCAGCGGGTTGCCCGCCACCGACGTCGCGAAGCCGCACTGCGGGCTGACCGCCAGCCGCTCCAGCGGCACGATCCGCGACGCCTCGTCGATCCGCCGCAGCACGTCGTCGGCGCTCTCCAGCTGGCCGCTCTTCGTCGTGATCAGCCCCAGCGCCACCACCTTGCCCGCCGGCACGAACCGCAGCGGCGCGAACGTCCCCGCCCGCGACGAGTCGTACTCCAGCAGCAGCCGGTCGCACCGCAGCGCCGTGAACAGGCGCTCGGCGATCGCGTCGTACCCGCCCCGGGACAGCCAGCGGCCCATCAGGTTGCCACGGCACAGGTGGACCGCCGTCAGCGCGCCGCCGGCGCGCGCGGCGTCCAGGACGCGGTTGTCTCCGGCGATCGCCTCGTCCAGCATGCCGCGGACGTCCACGCCCAGCGCCCGCCGGGCGGCCAGCACCTCCGGGTCCACCAGGTGCGTGTACGACGGCGAGTCGAGCTGGACGTACGGCACGCCCTCCCGGGCGAGCCGCCCGGCCGCCTCGGCCAGCAGGCCGGAGACCTCTGAGAGCAGGTCCTCCCGCGCCGGGTACGCGCGGTCGCTCCGGCCGGGCTCGTAGGCGTTCATCGCGAACAGCAGCGGGCTGGGCAGCGTCACCTTGAACGGGGTCGGGCAGTGCTCGCGCAGGAACGCCGCCTCCGCGCCCGCGATCGGCTCCCGCGGTCGCAGCCGGGCAGCCACGACGGCTCCGCGGACGGGCGGCGCGCTCTCGCCGTTGCCGTCGCCGCCGCGCCAGGGCAGCGGCGGCAGCTCGCCGGGCACGAACCCGTCCACGACGTCGCTGACGCCGGTGAGGAAGCTCGCCCGGCGGAACTCGCCGTCGGAGCACACGTCGATGCCGCAGTCCCGCTGCCGGCGCAGCGCGTCCAGGATGGCCCGGTCCTCCTCGGCGCGCAGGCCGGCGAGGTCGAGCCGCCCGGCCGTGTGGTCGATGCGGGCCTGGAGCAGCGGAGCGGGGCGGAGGAGGCTGCCCACGTGGTCGGCGCGGACCGCGTTCAGCGTCAGCGCCCTGGGCGGCGAGGTAGCCAAAGCCCCTCATACTTACCTGTTCGGGGGTCGGTACGTCCAGCCCTGTCGTGACTGGTTGTCAGCCGCCCGGCCACCGGTATGCTGCTGCCGATGGCGGTCGTGCGCTTGGCCTACGGTCGCGCCGGCCTCGAGGTGGACCTGCCCCCCGGCGCGGACGTGCTGGAGCCGCGCCGGCTGGAGGGCCTGGCCGACGAGGCAGCGGCCATCCGCCGCGCCCTCCGGGAGCCGCTCGGTTGCCCGCCGCTGCGGGAGCTGGTGCCGCCGGGCGCCGCGGTCGGCGTGAGCGTCTGCGACGTGACCCGCCCCTTCCCGGCCAGCCGGGTGCTGCCGGTGCTGCTGGAGGAGCTGGACCGGGCCCGCGTCACCGTGTTCGTCGCGACCGGTACACACCGCGCCTGCACCCCCGACGAGCTCCAGCGCATGCTCGGCGCCGACGTGCTGGCCGCGGTGCGCATCGTCCAGCACGACGCGTTCGACCGCTCCCGGCACGCGCCGCTCGGGACGGTCCCGGGCTCGGCCGCCCCGGCCCTGGTCGAGCGCGCCTACCTGGAGCAGGACGTGCGGCTGACCACCGGGTTCATCGAGCCGCACTTCTTCGCCGGGTTCTCGGGCGGACCGAAGATGGTCGTGCCGGGCCTCGCCCACCTGGACACGGTGCTGGAGCTGCACTCGGCCGCCCGGATCGGCGACCCCCGGGCCACCTGGGGCGTGACCGCCGGCAACCCCGTCCACGACGGCATCCGGGCCGTCGCGGAGCGGGCCGGCGTGGCCTTCAACCTGGACGTGACGCTGAACGCCGAGCACCGCATCACGCACGTGTTCGCGGGGGAGCCGGCGCGGAGCCACGCGGCCGGGTGCGCGTTCGCGATGGAGACGGCGATGGCGCCGGTCGAGAGGCCCTACGACGTGGTCGTCAGCACCAACAGCGGCTACCCGCTCGACCAGAACCTCTACCAGACGGTCAAGGGCATGAGCGCCGCCGCCCAGATCGTGCGGCCGGGCGGCACGATCGTGATGGCCAGCGAGTGCTCGGACGGGCTGCCGGAGCACGGCCGGTACAAGGACCTGCTGCGCGAGTCCGAGGGCCCGGCGGCGTTCCTGGAGCGGCTGGCGCGGGCGCGAGGGGCGGTGCACGCCGGCGGCCTGACGTCCGACCAGCTCCGGACCGCCTGGCTGGAGCCGGCGGACGACGTCGCCGGCTGCGTGGCGGCGCTGCTCGGCGCGGCCGGTCCGGGCGCCCGGCTGGCCGTGCTGCCCCAGGGCCCACAGACGATTCCCTACGTCGCCGCGTGACGCTTCCCCAACTGTTCCCCGACGTCTAACCCGCCCTTCTTTACGCTGAGGAGGCCACCCGGCCAGCGCCGGGCCACGTCACGAAGGAGGGAGGTGCCGCCCATGCGAATCCTTGCCCGGCTGGCCGCTGGCGTCGTCGCCGCCGCCGGCCTCGCGACCGGAGCGACCGGCTCCGCCGCCGCCCACGGCGCGGACCGCAACCCGATCGACCACGTGGTGATCCTCATGCAGGAGAACCGCTCGTTCGACTCGTACTTCGCCCAGCTCCACTTCGAGGGCCAGCCGCGGACCGCGGCCGAGCCGCGCCACGCCAGCAACCCCAACCCGGTGGACGTGGCCGCGCCCCCGATCCGCGCGTTCCACGCGACCGACTACTGCGTCTCCGCCGACCTGAACCACTCGTGGACCGGGACGCACGACGAGATCGACGGCGGCCGCATGAACGGCTTCACGGCCGCCAACGTGGACCC
>VBJR01000374.1:0-8955 GCA_005880175.1 Chloroflexota bacterium | reverse complement strand
TCTTCAACGAGCTGGACGAGGCCGGCGTGAGCTGGAAGATCTACTTCTCCGACGTCCCCGCCGGCTTCCTGTTCGCGTACGTGCGGGCGCACGCTGCCGGCCACGTGGTGCCGGTCAGCCAGTACTTCGTGGACGCTGCCGCGGGCACGCTGCCCCAGGTCTCGTTCGTGGACCCGATGTTCGGCGGCGACAAGAACACCGAGAGCGACGAGCACCCGCCGGCCAACATCCAGGTCGGCCAGCAGTTCGTGGCCGGCGTGGTGAACGCGCTGTTCAAGAGCCCGAACTGGCCGTCGTCAGCGTTCTTCCTGACGTACGACGAGCACGGCGGCTACTACGACCACGTCGCGCCGCCGCGCGCGGTCGTGCCGGACGACATCCCGCCGATGCTGCAGGCGGGCGACACGGTCGCGGCGTTCGACCGCTACGGCGTTCGCGTGCCGGCGGTCGTGGTCTCGCCGTTCGCCAGGCCGCACTTCGTCTCGCACGACGTGTTCGACCACACCTCGATCCTGCGGTTCGTGGAGCAGCGGTTCCGCCTGCCCGCGCTCACCCGGCGGGACGCCGCCGCGAACCCGATGGCCGACCTCTTCGACTTCGACCGCCCGGCGTTCCGGCACGCGCCCACGCTGCGGCCGGCCGAGATCAACCCGGCCCAGCTCGCCGCCTGCGCGGCCTCGCCCGCGTCCAACGGCGGCGGCGTCTGACCCGGTGCTGACCGCGCGGAGGCCCGGCCGGAGCCGGCCGGGCCTCCGGCGTGCTACTGTGCCTCGCAGCGCGATGCGACGCAATGGGAGGGCGACGATCGCGGCGGTCCTCGGCAGCGTGCTGCTGATGGCCGCCTCCACTCCGGGTGTCCTGGCGTCCGGCGGCCCCGGCGGGGCGAACGGAGCCAGCTGCCACCCGGTCGTCGGCGGGCAGGCCGGCGCGACGACCCCGGTCCCCGTCTCCGAGAACGCGGTCGTCGACTGCCCGTTCGCCAGCGGCCCCACGGGGACGCCGACGGGGCCGTCGAGCCCGCGGGGCGGCCCCGGACCGTACCAGCCCGGCCAGCCCTGCTCGTACGTCATCGACCAGCCGGTCAAGATCCAGGTGGACGCGGGCGGGCACGTGACCGAGTTCGACCCGCTCGCGAACGGCTCGATCCAGGGCGGGTTCGGCTATCCGCCCGACCTGGCGCCGGTGCCCGTCGTCGAGCAGGAGAACAACGACATCTACATGCCGTACAAGTTCTCGGGCACGGCCGACGCGAACGGCAACTGCACGGTCAACGTCAAGTCGCAGCTCGGCTGCCCCGACCCGGTGGCGTTCACGAACTTCGTCGTGGCCGGGAACATCTGCTGGCAGACGTTCCCGCACGGCGCCGTCGGGGGCGGCCTCAACCCCGGCCAGATCACGCCGTTCCTCGACGCCGCCAGGGTCGCGCAGTTCATCAACGTCGGCACGATGTCGTCGCTGCCCGACAACCCCAACGAGGGCCTGGTGAACGTGGGGACCTGCTTCTTCCTCAACGGCGCCACGTTCGCCGGCCTGGGCGGCGCGCCGCAGCCGATCACGCAGCCCGCGTTCTACACCATGAGCGTCTCCCAGCCGTTGAACGACGGCACGGGCCGGCTCATCTTCTACGTCTTCCGGATCGAGGTGGCGCTGGCCAGCCTCGGCTGGGACTTCGGCGATGGCACCACCACGCCGGACGCCAACCTCCCCGGGCCCTGCGCGAACGTGCCCGCCACGGTGCGCGTCAGCCACACCTTCCTGCGCTACGGCACGTTCCAGGTGACGATCACGGAGAACTTCGACGTCACCGTGGAGGAGTTCTGGGAGGACGCCAACGGCGACCACGGCCCGGTCCTGGTGCCCGGAGTCGTGCCGCCGATCACCCGCGTCCTGCCGCTCTACCAGAAGACGATCATCCAGGAGGAAGGCGTGCCGGTGGGCGGCGGCTGAGCGTGCGGCGTGCGCTCGGCGCTGCCGCGCTGCTCCTCCTGACCGCCTGCGGACAGTCCGCCACGGCGACGCGGAGCCCGAGCGCGGCGCACAGCGCGACGCCCACGGTCGCCGCCACCACCACGGGCGACCTGGCCGCGTGGCAGCGAGAGGGCGCCACCGAGGTGCCGCCGGCGTCGGTGGCCGCGGTGTCGCTGGGCGGCGTCCAGGTCGTGAACCAGACCAACGGGGCGGTCAGCGACGCGGACGCCCAGCGGTGGGCGCTGGCCTACGCGCGCGCCAACGCCTACGAGTTCTGGGCGTGGAACCACATGCAGGACCAGTTCCTGCAGAACGGGGCGTTGAGCCCGGTCGCCCTGCGCGTGTTCTCGTACGACATCTCGACGATCCGGGACGCGCGCGCGGCGGGCAGCACGGTCACGGTGACGCGGCTGGTCCTGCGCCGGCTGGTGCTGCGCCCGGTCCCCGACTCGGCCCGCGCGGCGATCCAGGCCCAGGTGTTCGTCTACACGCCGTACGCGTTCTTCCTGGACCAGGTGGGGCCGTCGGAGCTGGACTGGGTGGCCGCGAACGGGACGAAGACGGTCAAGGCGCGCCGGGACCCGGGCGCGGCCGCGCCGGAGCTGGTCGGCGGCCAGCTCACGTCGGACCCGCTGATGGGCGACATCTGGTCCGCGGCCTCGGACTTCGACTGCACGTCGCCGAACGTCCGCCAGTCGTTCGGCGCCCTCTGCAACCAGTAGGCGGCCCGCTCAGGCGATCACGCCCGCCTCGCGCCACGCGGCCAGCTGGCCCGGCGTGGCGCCCAGCAGTTCCCGCAGCACCTCGTCCGTGTGCTCGCCCAGCAGCGGCGCCGCGGTCGGCCGCGCGTCCGGGTGCGCCGGCAGCTTGATCGCCCGGCCGGTCGTGCGCATGCGGCCCAGCGCCGAGTGCACGACCTCGGTGACCAGCCCGCGGGCCCGTGCCTGCGGGTGCTCGAGCACCTGGGCCACGTCGAGGACCGGGGCGTGGGGCACGTCGTGCGCCTCGAAGATCGCCTCCCACTCGGCGACGGTCCGGCGCCGGGTCTCGGTCCCGATCAGCGCGTCCAGCTCGGCCCGGTTGCGGAGCCGGCTGGCGTTGGTCCTGAACCGCTCGTCGTCGGCCAGCTCGGGCCGGCCGATCGCGCGGGCGGTCTTGGGCCAGAAGCTCTCGCCCAGGTTGGCGATCACGATGTCACCGTCCGCGGCCGGGAACGTGCCGTAGGGCGCGACCGCCGGGTGCCGGTTGCCCGGCCGGCCGGCCAGCTCGCCGGTCATGAAGTAGCGGCCGGCGTGCTGCGTGAGCAGGCCGGCCATCGCGTCGAACATCGCGACGTCCACGAACTGGCCGCGGCCGGTGCGCTGCTTCTCGATGACCGCGGCGAGGATGCCGATGGTGGCGAACAGGCCGGTGCCGAGGTCGGCCATCGGCAGCCCGCTGCGCAGCGGCGGGCCGTCCGGCTCGCCGGTCACGCTCATGCCGCCGCCCATCGCCTGCATCGCGATGTCGAACGCGCCGCGCTGGGCCAGGGGCCCGGTCTGGCCGAACGCCGAGATCGAGCAGTACACGATCCCCGGGCTGACGCGGCGCACCGCCTCGTAGTCGAGCCCCAGCCGGGCGGTGACGCCGGGCCGGAAGTTCTCGATCAGCACGTCGGAGACGCGGGCGAGCTCGAGCGCCAGGTCGCGCCCGGCCGGCTGCTTGAGGTCGATCACGACCCCGCGCTTGTTGCGGTTGACGCTCACGAAGTAGTGGCTCTCGCCCTCGCGCACCGGCTCCAGGTGGCGGGTCTCGTCGCCGTCGCCCGGCCGCTCGACCTTGACGACGTCGGCGCCCAGGTCGGCCAGCAGCATGGTCGCGAAGGGGCCGGCCAGCACGCGGGTGAGGTCCAGGACGCGAATGCTGTGAAGGGGGCCGTCCATCCTTGGACATTCTCTGACGGCGCGCTACGCTCAGGCGCATGACCACGGTACGCGGCGGCTGCGCCCACGACTGCCCCGACACCTGCGCCTGGGAGGTGACCGTCGAGGACGGCCGCGCGGTGAAGCTCGCCGGGGCCGCGGACCACCCGTACACGGCGGGCGCGCTGTGCGCCAAGGTCAACCACTACCTGGACCGGGTCTACAGCCCGGACCGCGTGCTCCAGCCGCTGCGCCGGTGCGGCCCCAAGGGCGAGGCCCGCTTCGAGCCGGTGGGCTGGGACGACGCGCTGGCGGACATCGCGGGCCGGCTGCACGGGATCATCGCCGCCGACGGGGCGGAGGCGATCCTGCCGTACAGCTACGCCGGCAACATGGGCCTGGTCCAGTACGCCAGCATGGACCGCCGCTTCTTCGCCCGCGTGGGCGCGAGCCGGCTCGGCCGCACCATCTGCGGCGACACCGCCAACGCGGGCGTGATGGCGGCGCTGGGCACGACGACCGGCTGCCTGCCCGAGGACGTCGAGCACGCGCGGTTCATCGTGCTCTGGGGCACGAACACGCTCGTCACGAACCTGCACCTGTGGCCGTACGTGCGCCGCGCCCGGGCGGCCGGGGCCACGGTGGTCGTCATCGACCCGCTCGGGACGCGGACCGCCCGCGAGGCGGACTGGCACGTGCGCCCGCTACCGGGCAGCGACGCGGCGCTCGCGCTCGGGATGATGCACGTGATCGCCGCCGAGGGCCTCCAGGACCAGCGGTACCTCGACGCGTACTGCGGCGGCTGGCCCGAGCTGCGCGCACGGCTGGCCGACTACTCGCCGGCGCGGGCGGCGGAGCTGACGGGCGTGCCCGCGGACGAGATCGTGCGCCTGGCCCGCGCCTACGCGACCACCCGTCCGGCCCTGATCCGCACGCTGGTCGGCCCCGAGAAGCACGCGACCGGGGCCACGTCGTTCCGGACGATCGCCTGCCTGCCGGCGGTGGTCGGCGCGTGGCGGGAGCGGGGCGGCGGGCTGCTGCACTGGACGCGGAGCCTGTTCGCCGAGGCGATGGACACGCGCACCCTGGGCGGCAGGTCGCCGCGCACGCGGGCGATCAACATGGTCCAGATCGGCCGGGCGCTCACGGACCCGTCCCTCGAGCCGCCGATCCGCGGCCTGTTCGTCTACAACAGCAACCCGGCGTCGATCGCGCCCAACTCGAACCTGGTCCGCGCCGGGCTGGCCCGCGAGGACCTGTTCACCGTCGTCCACGACCTGTTCGTCACCGACACGGCGCGGTACGCGGACTACGTCCTGCCGGCGACCAGCTTCATCGAGCACCTGGACGTGCTGTTCCCCTGGGGCCAGACGTACCTCACGCTCAATCGCCCGGCGATCGCGCCGCTCGGCGAGGCGGTGTGCAACACGGACCTGTTCCGGCGCCTCGCGGCGGCGATGGGCTGGGGCGACGAGCCGGCGTTCCGGACCACGGACGAGGAGCTGGTGCGGACCGCGCTCGCCGGCGACCACCCGATGATCGCCGGCGTCACGTACGAGCGGCTGTGCGAGGAGGGGTGGGCCCCCCTGCGGGTGCCGCCCGAGAGGCACCTGCCGTTCGCCGAGGGCGGGTTCCCGACGGCCTCCGGCCGGTGCGAGCTGTTCGCTGACCCGGAGCCCCGCTACGAGCCGCCGTCGGTGAACGGTCACCCGCTGGTCATGGTCAGCGCCAAGACCGATCTCCGCGCACTGAACAGCAGCTACGCGCACCTGCCCCGCCACGGCGTCGCGTCGGGGCCGCCCGTCGTGGAGATGGACCCGGCCGACGCGGCGCCGCGCGGCATCGCCGACGGCGACCGCGTGCGCGTGCACAACGAGCGCGGCGAGCTGTTCCTGGCCGCGCGGGTCGGCGACTCCGTGCGACCCGGCGTGGTGGCCGTGGCGCACGGCCGGTGGCGGTCGCTGACGGGCGGAGCGGCCAACGACCTCACGTCCGACGGCCTCTCGGACCGCGGCGGTGGCGCGGACTTCTACGGGACGCGGGTCGAGGTGACACGCGAACCCGTCCACCGAGGGCTAGCCGCCGTATCCTGGCACCGCATGTCGGCGTGGCGGAACTGGCAGACGCGCCGGACTTAGGATCCGGTGCCCGCGAGGGCGTGGAGGTTCGAGTCCTCTCGCCGACACCACCCGGCCGGGCGCGGTTCGACGGCTGACCGCGGCCGGTCACGACGCCTCCTGGGCCGGCGGATCGAGCTCCTCGCGCCACGTGGCGATGGCCTCGTCGAGGGTCCGCCTCGCCTCGCGCTCCGCGTTCCGGTGCCCGGCGGCGGCCTCGTACTCCTGGGAGGCGATCGCCTGCTCCTTGGCCGCCGCGTGCCGGCGCACGTCGAGCAGGCGCGCCAGCGCCTCGATCCCGGCCGAGCTGATCATCGCGTCGAGCAGGTGGTCGAGGCTCAGCGTGCGGGAGCCGCGGGTGGCGGCCCGGACCGACGCGGCCAGGACCAGGCGGCTGACGTCCGGTCCCATCGGCAGCGCCGTCAAGGTGGACGAGCCGGGCGGTCGCGGCATTCCCGGCACGTCGTGCGCGTGCTCGGTCAGGTACCGCTGGATCTCCTCGCGGACGCGTTCGAGGGTGACGCCCGCGCCCTGGAGGACCTTCGCGGCGACGCCCTCGCCCTCGATCAGCAGGCCGAGCAGCAGGTGCTCCGTGCCGACGTAGGAGTGGCCCAGGCGCCGCGCCTCCTCGAACGCGAGCTCGATCACCTTCTTGACGCGGGCGGTGGGGAGGACGTCCCCGACCACCAGGCGCGGCTCGCCGAGCACCTCGGCGATGGCCGCGCGGGTGGCGGCCTGCTCCACACCGAGCGCCACCAGCACGTGCGCGGCCAGCCCGTCCGCCTCGCGGAGGAGGCCGAGCAGCAGGTGCTCGGTGCCGACGTAGCGGTGGCCGGACGACTCGGCCTCCTGCTGGGCGAGCGACAGCACCTTCCTGGCCCGCTCCGTGAACTGCGCGTATGGGTACAAGTCCGAACCTCCTCGGTGGGCAGGTCGAGATGGCGGAGCGGTGCGTTCGACCTCGGCGCGAGCGGTGGTGTAGGGCTCGCCGGTCCTGCGCATGCGGGCGCGGATCACCTTCTTGAAGCTGCGATCTCGCGTCAACGCCGTCACCTCCTCGACCGCTGGTGCCCGCCCCCCAGCGGCGGCCAAACGGCCAACGAGATGAACCTGCGGAGGGCCCGAGAGTCTGTCTCCCTTCGCTTCGCGCGAGATCCCGGCTGGGGCGGAATGGTCGAAGCTGGGCGCGGACCAGCGCCACCCCAGAGTCTGCCGGCCGGGGTGCCCACCCGTCAACCGCCCTGCCGGGCTGTCCGCCGGGCGTCCCCGGCGGCCGGCCGACGATACTATCGTCCGGAGCCGGGCCGGGATGGCGGAACAGGCAGACGCGTCGGTCTCAAAAACCGATCCCCATTTTGGGGGTGGGGGTTCGAGCCCCCCTCCCGGCACCAGGGACGCAGGTCGTCACAGCCACCGGCGGTGCCGGAAGATCGCGAACAGCGTCGCGCAGACGGCGCCCATCAGGCCCAGCGCGAACGGGTAGCCGAACACCCAGTGCAGCTCCGGCATGATCGTGAAGTTCATGCCGTAGACCGTTCCGATCAGCGTCGGCGCGAACAGGATGGCGGCCCAGGCGGAGATCTTCTTGATCTCCTCGTTCTGCGTGTAGCTGGACTCGGTGAGGTTCTTCATCTCCTCGTTCTGCGCCTGGCCGACCAGCGTGGCGTTGATGGCGAGGATGTCCTGCAGCATCTGCCGGAAGCCGTCCACGCGCTCGACCACGGTCGTGGCGTGGTCGGCCACGTCCCGCAGGTAGCTGCGCAGCTCCTCGTCGATGCCGTACTTGTCGAACCCCGCCGTCAGCCCGTGCAGGATGCCGATGAGCGGACGCGTCGCGCGCTGGAACTCGATCACCTCGCGGGACAGCTCGTAGATGCGCCGGGACACGTTCGGCTCGCCGCCGAACACCTCGGTCTCGATCTCGTCGATGTCGGTCTGCAGGCCCGCGACCACCGGCGCGTAGCCGTCCACGACCGCGTCCAGGATCGCATAGAGCACCGCCTCCGGGCCGCGCGCCAGCAGCTCGGGGTCGTCCTCCATGCGCCGGCGCACCTGCGCCAGGTTGGGCGGCTCGCCGTGCCGGACGGTGATCACGTAGTCCTTGCCGAGGAAGACGTGCAGCTCGCCGAAGTGCACCTCCTCGACGTCGTCCAGGTAGCGGGCCGCCCGCAGCACGACGAACAGCGTGTCGCCGTACCGCTCCAGCTTGGGCCGCTGGTGGGCGACGACGGCGTCCTCGATGATCAGCTCGTGCAGCTGGAACTCGGCGGCCAGCGACTGCAGCTGCGCCTCGGTCGGCCGGTACAGCCCGATCCAGGCCATGCTGCCGGGCATCCGCCGCAGGTGGCCGAACGTGTCCGACAGGGTGGTCAGAGACTTCCATCTCCCGCTCGGGCGCCTCGCCGTCCGTCTTCGCCATGCGGCTCGGCCCCAGCCTCAGCGGGCGCAGTGCGCGCATCCGCCAGTCAGTCATGTGGTGGTCTCCTCCAGGGAACGCGTCGCCACGGCGGTCACGCGCTCACCGGGAGGGGACGACGGCCGAGAGTCCCGGTCCTACCCCAGGGCGCAGGCGACCGCCCAACTTGGGTCCGGATGACTACTTCCGGGTTCCACGGCGGTCCTCCTGCTTCATGTCGTTGTCACGGCCAACTATAGTGCCGTCCGTTCGCGAGCGGCGTCCAACAGCGCGTGGTCGACGTCGCGGAGCGCCTGCTCGAGTGGGCGCATGTTCCCGGGCTGCCCGCCCGAGCGGGCACAGGCGATCGCCAGGCACGCCGGCGCCCGGGGCAGCGGCCGGGTGGGTCGGAGCGCGGCCGGCCGGGCGCTGGACCACGAGGCCGTTGCGCTCGCCGTGCTGGCGTCCGTCCGCCACGAGGACACGCCGTACGACGAGCTGCTGATGGCGGGCGTGCCGCGCGACCAGGCGCGCGACCGCGTGCGCGGCGCCGTGGATCGAGTCGTCACGCGCT
>VBJR01000373.1 GCA_005880175.1 Chloroflexota bacterium | reverse complement strand
CGCGGACCTGGCCCACTTCTGGCGCAAGCGCATGGTCCGAGTCGTGGTGGAGCAGGCCCTCGAAAAGGCCGCGGGCCGGTAGCGCGGCGCGCCGTGCGCCAGCGACCTGTCACCCGGTCGCGACGGGACGATGTGCTGCCCAGCCCGGCGCGCGTCGTCGCGCGGGTCGGCGCGGCCGCGGGACTGCCGCACGGTCCCGGATCTGGCTACTGTAGGGCCAGCGAATGAGCGTCTTCACCTACGCCAACCCGCCTGTGATCCGGTGGGGTGCCGGCTCGATCGCCGAGCTCGCGGGCGAGGTCGCCCGCCTCGGCGGCACCCGCGTCGCGCTGGTCACCACCCGCTCGGTCGCGGCGGACGAGGCGGTGACCGGCCGCCTCCGCGCCGCCCTCGCCAACTGCCCGCCTGTCGCCACCGTCACCGTCGGGCAGCACGCGCCCCTGGGCCAGGTCGAGCGGGCCACCGCCGAGGTGGACACGGCCGGCGCCGATCTCGTCGTCAGCCTGGGCGGGGGCAGCCCGATCGACGCGGCCAAGATCGTCGCTCGCGACGTGGCGGACCGGCGCGGGCACGAGCGCGGCCTCCCCCACGTCGCGGTGCCCACCACCCTGTCCGTGGCCGAGCTCGCCTCGGGCGCCGGGTTCACCGACGCCGCCGGCGCCAAGGCCGGGCGCCGCGACCCGCGGATGCTGCCCGACTCCGTCATCTATGACGCGGAGCTGGCGCTCTCGACCCCGCTGCGGCTCTGGCTCAGCACCGGCATCCGCGCGCTCGACCACGCCGTCGAGAGCTACCTGAGCCCCGGCGACCATCCCTTCTCGGACGTGCTCGCGCTGGACGCGGTCCGGCGCCTGTTCCGGACGCTGCCGCTGGCCAAGGCCCACCCCGAGGACCCCGCCGTCCGGACCGAGAACCAGCTCGCCGCCTGGTTCTCCTACACGCTGACGGGCCCCACCGCCGGCGGCCTCAGCCACGTGATGGGCAAGCAGATCGGCGCCCGCCACGGCATCCCGCACGGCGTCACGTCCTGCCTGCTGATGCCGCACGTGATGCGGTACCAGGCGGGCCGGCTGCCCGACCGGATGGCGGAGCTGAGCCACGCCACGGGCGGCGGCGGCGGGCCGCTCGCGGCCGCCGACGACGTGGCCGGCCTGATCGCCGCGCTGGGCCTGCCCCGGCACATCGCCGACTACGGCATCGGCGAGCCCGAGCTGCGCGCCGCGGCCGGCGAGCTGGCCGGCCAGCACACGGCGGAGGACCTGCTGGCGATCTACCTGGCCGCGCTGTAGCCCGCCGCCGCTACGCCCGGCTCCGGTGCTGCGGCTCGCGCCCGGGCGGCTGCCGGGGCGCGTCGAGGGCCGGGGCGGCCGGCACCGCGCGGGTGATCGGCCGCCCGACCTGGAGCTCGAGCCGCTCGCCGTGGTGGGCGACCAGGCTGCTCCGGTGCGTCAGCCGGAACGTCAGCCGGCCCAGCGCCTGCGGCAGCCGCGGGGCGAACGTCAGGTCCCCGTCGTGGTCGCGCATCCCGCCGAAGCCGGCGACCGCGGCCAGCCAGGCCCCGGCCAGCGAGGCCGTGTGCACGCCGTCCCTGACGTTGTGCTCCAGGTCGTCCAGGTCCATCAGCGCCGCCTCGCCGAAGTAGTCGTAGGCGAGCTCCAGGTGGCCGACCTCCGCCGCCACGATGGCCTGGATGCAGGCCGACAGCGACGAGTCGCGGACCGTCAGCGGCTCGTAGTACGCGAAGTCGCGGGCCTTCTCGTCCGGCGTGAACGCGTCGCCGCGCAGGTACAGGGCCAGGACCAGGTCGGCCTGCTTGACCACCTGCTTGCGATAGATGTCGAAGTACGGGTAGTTGAGCAGCAGCGGGTACTTCGAGGCCGGCGTGTGCGCGAAGTCCCACAGCTGGTGCCGCGTGAAACCCTCCGCCTGCGGGTGCACCCGCAGCGACGCGTCGTACGGCACGACCACCGCCGCCGCGGCGTCGCGCCAGGAGGCGGCCTCCTCCGCGTCCACCGCCAGCTCGGCGGCCCGCTCGGGGTGCCGCTCCACGACGCGGGCGGCCGCGAGCAGGTTCCGCTGGGCCATCAGGTTCGTGTAGACGTTGTTGTCCGCGATCGCGCTGTACTCGTCCGGCCCGGTCACGCCGTCGATCCGGAACCTGCCGTCCGGCCCGTGGTGGCCGAGCGACCGCCACAGGCGCGCCGTCTCCACCAGCAGCTCCAGCCCGTGCTCCTGCTCGAAGTAGGTGTCGCCGGTGGCGCAGATGTAGCGGACCACGGCGTCCGAGATGTCGGCGTTGATGTGGAACGCCGCCGTGCCGGCGGGCCAGTACCCGGAGCACTCCTGGCCCCGGATCGTCCGCCAGGGGAACGTGGCCCCGCCCAGGCCGAGCTGCCGCGCGCGCTCGCGGGCCAGGTCCAGCGTCGCGTGGCGCCAGCACAGCGCGTCGCGCGCCGCCCCCGGCGCCGTGTACGTCAGCACCTGGAGCACGTACGTCTCCGTGTCCCAGAAGCAGTGGCCGTCGTACCCGGGGCCGGTCAGGCCCTTGGCCGGGATGGCCCGCTGCTCGGCGCGGGCGCCGGACTGGAGGACGTGGAAGAGGGCGAACCGCACCGCCTGCTGGAGCTCCTCGTCGCCCTCCAGCTCGACGTCCGCGCGCAGCCAGAACCCGTCCAGGTACTCGCGCTGGGCGGTCAGCAGGCCATCCCAGCCCGCGTGCCGGGCCTGCGCCAGCGATCCGTCCACCTGGTCGCGCAGCGCCGGGATCGACCGCTGGCTCGACCAGGCATACGCGACGAACTTCACGATCCGGAGCCGCTGGCCCGGCTCGAGCCGGACCGACGTCGTGACGCGGCCGAGGTCCTCGCCGCTCTCGGTCTGCGTCTCGGTGTCGGGGGGGCCGTCCACCACGTGGCTCATGCCGGCGGCCATGCGCAGGCCGCTGTGGCGGGTCGAGTGGACCAGCACCACCTTGCCGTCCTGCCGCTCGACGTACTCGGAGCGGAGCGGGGACTCCAGCGCGGCGGCCGCGCGCGGGTCCTTCTCGGCGGTGTGCGACGGCTCGTTCGCGACCAGCTCCGACTGCACCGTCACGCGGCAGCGGGCGTCGAGCGGCTCCACCTCGTAGAGGATCGCGGCGACGGACCGGTGGGCGAACGAGACCAGGCGCGTCGTCCGCACGCGCACCGAGCGGCCGGCCGGCGACTTCCATTCCACGTGCCGGCGCAGGACGCCAGCCCGCAGGTCGAGGTACCGCTCGTGGACCAGGACCCGGCCATAGCGGATGTCGAACGGCTCGTCGTCCACCAGCAGGCGGATCACCTTGCCGTTCGTCACGTTGACCACGGTCTGGCCGGACTCGGGATAGCCGTACCCGGCCTCGGCGTAGGGCAGCGGCCGCAGCTCGTAGAACGCGTTCAGGTACGTGCCGGAGATGACGTGGGGCTCGCCCTCGTCGAGGTTGCCACGCAGCCCGATGTGGCCGTTGGACAGGGCGAAGACCGACTCGCTCTGGGCCAGCATGTCCAGGTCGAGCGACTGCTCGCGGACGCCCCACGGCTCGACGGGGAACGCGCGGTGCGGGATCACAGCAGCTCGTCCAGGTCGCGCACGACGACGTCCGCGCCGTGCGCGCGCAGCGCGTCCGCCTGCCCGACCCGGTCCACGCCCACCACGTACGCGAAGCGGCCGGCGCGGCCCGCCTCGACGCCCGCCAGCGCGTCCTCGAACACGCTGCTGGCGTCGGGCCCGACGCCGAGCGCCCGTGCCCCGGCCAGGAACGTGTCCGGCGCCGGCTTGCCGCGCAGGTGCTCGCGCTCCGCCACGATCGCGTCGATGCGGGCGTCGAACAGCTCCTCGATCCCGGCCGCGCGCAGCACGTCGCGGCAGTTGGCGCTGGAGGAGACGACCGCGGTGCGCATGCCCGCGTCACGGGCGGCGTGCACGTATCTGACGGAGCCGCCGTACGCCTCGACGCCCTGCTCGTGGATGAGCCGCAGCACCAGCTCGTTCTTGCGGTTGCCGAGACCGTGGACCGTCGCCGCGCCGGGCGGGTCGTCCGCGGTGCCCTCGGGCAGCTGGATGTGACGCGCGGCGAGGAACGACCGCACCCCGTCGTAGCGGGGCTTGCCGTCCACGTACTCGTCGTAGTCGGCGACGGCGTCGAACGGCACGAGCGGCTGGCCCGTCCGGGCGGCCCCCTGGCCCAGGAACTCGTCGAACATCTGCTTCCAGGCCGCCGCGTGGACCTTGGCGGTCTGCGTCAGGACTCCGTCCAGATCGAACAGGCAGACCCGAACCGCGTCGGGCAGCCCGAGGTGCCGGTGACGGGAAGCGCTGCTGGCTGCCATGAGGTCGAGCCTACCGCGCCGCGCCTCCCGGCCCGTGCTACCGGCTGGTGGACGACGCCGGCCGGCTGGTGGTCGCTCCGATCGTCGGCGTCCGGCGGTTCGCGCTCTTCAGCATCCGGATGCGGATGCTCGCGTAGATCGCCTGGACCAGGAAGACGAACAACACCACGCCGGCCGCGATGGCCGCCGGCCACCAGTCCGGCACGCCCGCGAAGTGGTACGTCCGAAGCGTGATGTCGTGAGCGCCCGTGTTGTAGTGCGCGTAGATCCCGACGCCGCCGGCGGCGACGATCAGCGCGATCAGGAACAGCAACATCTTTCTACCCCCCTGTGGCTGCGAGAGCCAGGTGTGACGCGTCCAGAATAGGAGGATCGCCATGTCCACCGCATTCTTCGCCGACGCGCTCTACGACCCCATCACGGCCGAGACGACCCGGCCGGCGGCCCTCCTGGTGGACGGCGGCCGGGTCGTCGCGGCCGGCCGGCGCGACCAGGTGCACGTCCCCGCGGACGCCGCCCGGGTCGATGCCGAGGGCCTGACGCTGCTCCCGGGGCTGATCGACTGCCACGTCCACCTGTGCTTCCGGGGCGACGGCATCGTCCTGGGCGAGATGCTCGCGTCGCCGTTCAGCCGGACGCTGCTGAACGCGGTCGGCTCCTGCCGCCAGACGATCGAGGCCGGGTTCACGACCGTGCGCGACGCGGGCGGCACGCCGGCGGCGGTCCGGATCGCGGTGGAGCGCGGCTACTTCCCGGGGCCCCGGATGGTGCTGGCCATCCAGATCCTGAGCCAGACCGGCGGCCACGCGGACCAGCGCTTCCCGTGCGGCGTGGACCTGCTCTGGCACCCGGCGCCGGACCTGCCCGGCAGCGTCGTGGACGGCGTCGAGCCGATGCGCAAGCGGGTGCGGGAGCTGGTCCGGGCGGGCGCGGACTGGATCAAGCTGTGCACGTCGGGCGGCGTGCTGTCGCCGGGCGACGCGCCGCACCACGCCACGTTCACGCTGGACGAGATCCAGGCGGCGGTCCAGGAGGCGGCGACGCAGGGCCGCAGGGTGATGGCGCACGCGCAGGCGGCGGCCGGGATCAAGAACGCGCTGCGCGGCGGCGTCACCACGATCGAGCACGGGATCTGGATCGACGACGAGGCGCTCGACCTGTTCCTGCGGGACGGCGACCGCGCGCTGGTGCCGACGCTGGTCGCGCCGGTCTGGGTGACGCGCCACGCGAAGGCCGGCCGCATGCCCGCGTTCGCGGCCGAGAAGGGCCTGGCCATCGCGGCGGACCACCGCGTCAGCGTGCGCCGGGCGGTGGAGGCGGGCGTGCCGCTGGCGTACGGCACGGACACCGGCGTCGGCCCGCACGGCTCCAACGGCGAGGAGCTGCTGCTGCTCCAGGAGGTGGGCATGCCGGCCGCGGACTGCATCCGCAGCGCGACGACCGTCGCCGCCCGGGTGCTGGGCCTGGAGGGCACCGCGGGCACGCTGGCCCCGGGCGCCCACGGCGACCTGGTGGGCGTGCCCGGGGACCCGCTGGCCGACCTCGCGCTGCTCGCCCGGCCCGAGAACGTGCGCCTGGTGGCGAAGGGCGGCGAGGTCGTGAAGGGACGGGGCTGACTGACGGACTCGGCGCGGCGCCGGGGCGGCGGGCACCGAAGGGTGCCTCCGGTGGGCTAGCATCGAGCCACATCTGGGTGGCATTTGTGCCACGAACAGTCCTGCCGACAAGCGGTGCGTTCATGGCCGTTGCTGCGGGTGAGCGTGGTGATGCTCGGCCAATGACCACTCTCACACGCGGCAATGCTCGCTCGTGAACCACTTGCCACCCAGAGGCAGCACAGTGTTAGCCCACCGGAGGGCACCCTCGGTGCCGCGGCGAGCCCGTCAGCCGGCCCGGCGCTTCACCACGTCGCCGCCCTTGACCACCAGGTGGACGTTCTCCGCCCTGGCCACCAGGTCCAGGTTCTCCAGGGGGTCGCCCGGGACGCCGATCACGTCGCCGTAGGCGCCCGGGGCCAGCGTGCCCGCCTGGCCGTCCCAGCCCACCACCTTCGCCGCCACCGTCGTGGCCGCGCGCAGGCAGTCGTCGGCCGGCATGCCCAGCTCGTGGAGCAGCAGGAACTCCTCGCCGTTCGTGCCGTGCGGGCCCACGCCGGTGTCCGTGCCGAACGCCACCTCGACGCCCGACTCGATCGCCAGCCGCACGCTCGCCTTGTGGTCGTCGAAGACGGCGCGGCCCTTGTCGGCGGCCCAGGCCGGCATGCGGCCCTGCTCGGCGTGGCGGATCACCCAGAGCGGGGCGACCAGTGTCGGCACCAGCGCCCGGCCGCCGTCGAGCAGCATCTCGATCGCGTCCCCGTCCAGCCAGATCCCGTGCTCGATCGTCGCCACGCCGGCCCGCAGCGCGTTCTTGATCCCGGCGTTGGCCTGCGCGTGCGCCATGACCTTGCGGCCCTGCGCCGCCGCCTCCTCCACCGCGGCCCGGATCTCCTCGATCGTCAGCGTCGCGTGGTGGGGCAGGTCGTTCGGGGACAGCACGCCCCCGGACGTGCACAGCTTGATCCAGTCGGCGCCCGCCCGGATCGTCTCCCGAACCCGCTTGCGCATCGGCTCCACCCCGTCCACCACCGGGTGCGGCACGTCCGGCAGCGGCGGCGTGAGGTTCACGCCGCACATGAACGTGTGGTCCGTGTGCCCTCCGGTCTGGCTCAGTCCCGTCACCGCGACCTTCATGCGCGGCCCCGGGAACATCCCCTGGTCGATCGCCATCCGCACCCCGGCCGGGGTCCCGCCCGCGTCCCGCACCGCCGTGAAGCCGGCGTCCAGCGTCGCCCGGGCGGCGGGCACCGCGTTCAGCACCCAGAGGCTGGGCGGCGTCTGCAGCTGCTCGGCGAGGTCGCGCCCGTTGCCCCTCGAGCGCAGGTGGACGTGGCAGTCGATCAGCCCGGGCAGCAGTGTGAGGCCCTCGGCGTCGACGCGATCGGCGTCGGCTGGGACGTGCACCTGGTCGCGCGGGCCGGCCGCCTGGACGCGGCCGCCGTCGATCACCACGGCCGCGGACCGGACCGTCTCGGCGGTCGCGGGATCGTACAGGGCATCGGCGAAGACAACGGTGGGCATGGCTGGCATGGTAAAGCCGCACGGGTCAGCGGAGGTCGGTCGCCCGCCTCCGCCAGGAGGCGTGTCGGTGAGGGGTGGAGAACCGGCGGCGGGCTGGTCGGTACGGGTTGGTCAACCCGCCGGCCCGGGCGGCGCGCGACGCACCTCGACCGGCGTACGTCAGGGTTTCTTCACGCGGGGTGGCAACATGTAACGATGTCGTCGAGCTCCGGTACGCAGCGCGTGGTGAAGGGCGGCGACGTCGTGAAGCGGGCGTGAGCGACCCGCGCGAGAGCGCCCTCATCGTGCCGGTGCCCGAGGCCGAGGGCCTCGTCGGCCCCTGGCGCGAGCGCTTCGACGACTCCGCGCGGACCGGCGTCCCGGCCCACCTCACGCTGCTCTACCCGTTCCTGCCGCCCGAGGACGTCACACCGGCCGACGTGGAGCGACTGGCGGCCCTGTTCGCGTCCGTCGCGGCCACGCCGTACGCGCTGGTGGCCGTGCGCCGCTTCTCGCGCGGCGTCCTCTACCTGGCCCCCGAGCCGGACGGGTTCCTGCGCGAGCTGACCAGCCGGATCTGGGCCCTGTACCCGCACCGCCCCCCGTACGGCGGCGCGTTCAAGGAGGTGATCCCGCACCTGACCGTGGCCCAGCAGTCGGACCACTCGGTGCTGGACCGGGTGGAGTCCAGGGTCGCGCCGGGCCTCCCGATCGCGGCCCACGCGTCGGAGGCGTGGCTGATGCTGCAGGACGAGGCCGGCCGCTGGCGCGCCGGCCACCGCTTCCCGCTGGGCCGGAACGGGACCTGAGGGGCCCCGGGCGTCAGGCCCAGACGGCGCCCGTCGCGGCGGTCGCCCGCCGGGCCAGGTTCGTGATCAGCGCCATGTCGCCGCGCTGCACCGCGTCCGGCGGGAACAGCGCCGTGGTCAGGCCGACCGCGGCGACCCCCAGGGACAGGTACAGCTCGACCTGGTCGATCTCCACCCCGCCCGAGACCCACAGCGGCATGCCGGGCATCGGGCCCTGCAGCCACCGCACGTAGTCGGGGCCGCCCACCGCCTGGACGGGGAAGATCTTGACCAGGTCCGCCCCGGCCATCCGCGCCTGGTAGACCTCGGTCGGCGTGAGCGCGCCCAGGACGCACAGGATGTCCTCGCGGGCGCAGGCCTCGGCCACGGCCGGGATGACGACAGGCGTCACGACGAACGCGGCGCCGGCCTGCCTGGCCTGCGCCACCGTCTCCGCCTCCATGACGCTGCCCACGCCCACCGGGTAGCTCCCGCCGGTGCTGGCCACCAGGCCGCGGACGATGTCGAGGCAGGACGGGACGGTCATCGTGACCTCCACCGTCGCGATGCCGCCCTCCATGGCGGCGACGCAGGCACGGAAGGCCGCTTCTGGATCGTCGCCGCGAATGATCCCCGCGACGCGGGTCGGGAAGACCTGCTCACGCGTCAGCACAGGGCACAACCGTACGACAACCTCGACGGCGTGGGGAGGGCCGGCGCACGGCCAGACGCCGCTACACTAATACATACGTATGACCGGCAGCCTCGCGACCGACGGTTCCGCCAACGCCCGGCAGCAGATCGTCCGGGCCGCCGCGGAGTCGCTCCTGGAGAACGGGTACGCAGGCACGAGCGTCCGGGCGATCGCCTCCCGGGCCGGTGTCGCGATCGGCAACCTGCAGTACTACTTTCCCACGAAGTCGGAGCTGCTGGTCGAGGCCTGGCGCTACCTGACGGCCCGGTCCGTCGAGGAGCTGCGGGCCGCCTGCAACCAGCTCGACGACCCGCTGGAGGCGCTCGAGCTCGGCGTCGAGTCGATCTGGGACACGCTGCGCAAGCTGGGCGACATGCAGCTCGCCGCGTTCGACCTGCTGGTCCAGGCGCCCCGGACCGACCGGCTGCGCGCGTACCTGCCAGAGCTGTTCACGCGGTACCGCGAGGTGATCCAGGAGCAGATCGACCGCCTCGAGGCGGGCGGCCGCGTCCGCCTGCTGGTCAGCCGGGAGGTGCTGGTGCCGCTGGTGCTGAACACGGTCCTGGGCTTCGGCCTGTACTACGTGGTCACGCGGGACGACGAGTCCTGCGTCCGCGCCCTCTCGGCCTTCCGGCAGCTCGCCGGCAGCCTGCTCCAGCCGGACGACCGATGAACGCAACGGTCGAAGGTATCGAGGCCCACCTGGCCGGCCTGGAGTCCGTCTGGGAGGGCGGCATGCGCGAGGTGTACGCGTACTACCGGCAGCACGCGGCGCCGGCGGTGGCCCTGGCCGCGGCCATGGTCGAGACCGCGATGGAGCTCCAGACGACCGGCGGCCGGCCGCCGGACCCGCCCCGCCTGCTGATCGGCGATCTCTGCCTGGCCCGGGCGTCGCGCCTGCTGGCCGAGACGCGCGACCAGCGGCTGCAGATCGGCTTCGCCCGCGCGGTCGAGCACGTGGCGTCC
>VBJR01000372.1 GCA_005880175.1 Chloroflexota bacterium | reverse complement strand
CGCAGGCCAACCCGTCGGGCGTGAACCCGCACATCTTCGCGTTCGTGTGGGTCAAGCCGCCCGGTGAGTCGGACGGCGACTACCCGACCTCCACGCACTCGCACGGCGACCCGCACTGCGACCCGAGCCTCACGAACTCGGACGGCAACGGCAACCAGTTCCCGGTGAACTCGATCCCCGGGTTCGACATCCCCGCCGGCCAGTTCTTCCCCTTCCAGTTCCAGCAGCTCGTCGCCAACTCGTTCCCGAAGATCCAGTAGTCACACCGGTTGCCAGGCCCCTGTCGCGGTCTCTCCGGAGACCGCGGCGGGGGCCGCTCTCGTTTCGCGAAGCGGAACGTTCCGCTTCCGCGGCGCCGGACCCGTCCATAGACTGCTCGGGATGACCTCCACCATCCCGGACTCCGTCCGCGAGTTCCTCGCCACCGGCCCGCTGGCCCACGTCGTGACGCTGGCGCCGGAGGGCACCCCGCACGTCTCGCTGGCGTGGGCCGGGTGCGACGGGGACGACCTGGTCTTCGCCACGTTCTATCCGGACCAGCACAAGATCCGGAACCTGCGGCGCGACCCGCGCGTGACGGTGTCGTTCCAGGCCAACGAGCACACGGGCCAGGGCCTGCACCCGTACCTGGTGGTCAGCGGACGCGCCGCGATCGTGGACGGCGGGGCGCTGCCGCTGATGGACCGGCTGTCCGAGCACTACATCGGCCCGGGCCAGCAGTTCCCGATGCGCAACGTGCCCGACAGGGCGGTGATCCGGGTCGCGGTGGACAGGATCTACGGGGTCGGCCCGTGGCGGTCGGAGGAGGTCGGGTGAGTCGCGGTGGGCGGCGCCTCGCGCCGCCCACCGGCCGCTCGAGCGCGACCTCCGGTGGCGCCGATCGGGTCGTTTTCCCCTTCACCCTGACCGGCTCGAAGAGAGCGCTCTCACATTCGGATATACGCCCGATCTACCGGTAAGTCAACCACTCACATGGGAACGCTCCCACTATCCGAGCACGCGTTCTCGACGCTACTGCGCAATCCGTAGTACCATGCATGGCGCACATGAGCGGAGACGGCGCCGGCGACCTGACCCAGCTCCTCAAGGGCGTGCTCGACCTCGCGGTCCTGGCCGTCCTCGCGGAGCGGGAGAGCTATGGCTACGACGTGGTGCGGCGGCTGCGCGAGCGCGGCCTGGACGGCCTCGGCGACGCCTCCGTCTACGGCACGCTGCGCCGGCTGCACCAGGCCGGCGCCCTCGCCTCGTACTCGGTCCCCTCCGCCGAGGGGCCGCACCGCAAGTACTACTGCCTCACCGGGGAGGGCCGCGCCCTGATGGCCCGGTCGGCAGACGCATGGTTCACCGTGACAAGGGCCGTGGACGGCCTGCTCGACGGGAGGAGGGAGGTTCATCGATGACCACTCCGCACGAGACCGATGCGGTCGCGCGCTACGCCGCGGCGGTTCGGGCCGCCGTCGCGGACCTCGGTCCCGAGGAGCGCGTCCAGCTGCTCGGCGACCTGGAGGCGCACCTCGAGGAGGTGGCCGCGGAGGGCGGCGGCTCCCTGACCGAGCGGCTGGGGCCGCCGGAGGCGTACGCCGCCGAGCTCCGGGCGGCGTACGGGGCGGCGCCGCCCCGCTCCAGCCGGCGGCCGGTCGACGCCCGCCCCTGGTGGCGCCGGCGGCGGACCCTGGCGATCGGCGCGGTGCTGCTCGTCGCCGTCGCGGGCGCGGTGGCCTGGGACGTCCGGTCCGCCTCGGAGCACCCCGGCGGCGATGCGTGGTCGGTCTCGCGGCTCCAGAGCGAGGCCGCGGCCGGCCACGTGTCGCGCATGGAGTTCCGGGGCAACGGCTCCGGCATCGCGACCGACCAGTCGGGGACGCGGCACCCGGTGACCGTCCCCGACTCCACGAGCGACCTGGCCGGCACGCTCGTCAGCGACAACGTGGACGTCTCCTACGTCCCGCAGTCGAACGGGCCCGTGCTCCCGCTGCACGTCTTCTGGGTGCTGGCCCTGCTGCTGTATCTCGGCGTCCCGACGGTCGTCGTCCTGCTCGTGATCGGCGTGCTGTGGCGTCTGTACCGCCGGCTCGGCCGGCCGGCCGCGTCGTGACGCTCGCGCTGGTCATCATGTAGGGCTGCAGATGGATCAGCCGCTCGACCTCGCCCGCCTGCCCGCCTCGCTGTCGCTGACGGCCGGCGCCCGGACCGACCTCTTCGTGGACCCGGAGGGCGGACCGGCGGCGCTCAACGCGCCGCGCGTCATCGCCCGGCCGGACCGCGACTACCAGCTCAGCGCCCGCGTCACGGTGGACTTCGCGGCGACGTTCGACGCCGGCGTCCTGGTCCTGTACGCGGACGACGGTGCGTGGGCCAAGCTGTGCTTCGAGTTCTCGCCGCAGCGCGAGCCGATGGTGGTGTCGGTCGTGACGCGGGGCGTGTCGGACGACGCCAACGCGTTCCCGGTCGCGGGCCGGCGGGTCTGGCTGCGGGTGTCGCGGCTGGGCGCCGCCCACGCGTTCCACGCCTCCACCGACGGCGCTCGCTGGCAGTTCGTCCGGCACTTCGCGCTGGAGCCGGCGGACGGCCTCGCGGTCGGCTTCCTGGCCCAGTCGCCGGAGGGGTCGGGCTGTGCCGTCACGTTCGACGAGATCGCCTACCGTCCCGAACGACTCACAGACCTTCGCAGCGGAATCTGACCGAGGAGACGAGCGCATGCCGAACCTGATGGTCATCGTCGCCAGCACTCGCCCGACCCGCGTCGGGATGGCCGTCGGACGCTGGTTCGTGGACCACGCCACGGAGCACCCCGCGTTCGACGTGGACCTGGCGGACCTCGCGGAGGTCGACCTGCCGTTCATGGACGAGCCGGAGCACCCGCGGTTCGCGCGGTACGTGCACGACCACACCAAGCGGTGGAGCGCGCGGGTGAAGGCGGCCGACGCGTTCGTGTTCGTGACGCCGGAGTACAACCACGGCTACAACGCGCCGCTCAAGAACGCGATCGACTTCCTGCACCACGAGTGGGAGCACAAGCCGGTGGGCTTCGTGAGCTACGGCGGGGTGGCGGCGGGGACGCGGGCCGTGCAGCAGCTCAAGCCGGTGTGCGTCGTGCTGCGGATGACGCCGATGTCCGACGCGGTCTACATCCCGTTCGTCCAGCGGCACCTGGACGAGGAGCGACGGTTCCAGTCGACGCCGGAGCTGGAGACCGCGGCGACGGCGATGCTCCAGGCGCTGGAGCGGTACGAGGAGCTGCTGCGGCCGCTGCGCGCGGGCGCGCTGCGGTGATGCCGCCGTACGTCGCCGCGGAGGACCGTTACGAACAGGTTCCGTACCAGCGCTGCGGCAAGAGCGGTCTGCTGCTGCCGCCGATCGCGGTGGGCCTGTGGCAGGGATTCGGGCACTCGAGGCCGCTGGAGGGCAGTCGGGCCATCGTCCGGCGGGCGTTCGACCGGGGCGTCACCCACTTCGACCTGGCCAACAACTACGGGCCGCGTCTCGACGAAGGCCGGGTGGGGCATGTGGGAGGGGCCGTACGGCGACTGGGGGTCGCGCAAGTACCTGCTGGCGAGCTTGGACGCGAGCCTGCGGCGGCTGGGCGTGGACTACGTGGACATCTTCTACTCGCACCGGCTGGACCCGGAGACGCCGCTGGAGGAGACGATGGGGGCGCTGGACGCGGCGGTGCGGCAGGGGAAGGCGCTGTACGTGGGCATCTCGTCGTACCCGGCGGCGCAGACGCGGGAGGCGGTCCGGATCCTGCGTGAGTTGGGGACGCCCGCGGTCGTGCACCAGCCGTCGTACTCGATGCTGGACCGCTGGATCGAGCCGGACCTGCTGGGCGTGCTGCGCGAGGAGGGCGTGGGCTGCGTGGTGTTCTCGCCGCTGGCGCAGGGGCTGCTGGGTGGGCGGTACCTGGAGGGGGTGCCGGAGGGGTCGCGGGCGAGCCAGGCGGACTCGACGCTGCCGGCGGCGCAGGTGCAGTCGACGCGGCAGAAGGTGCGGGCGCTGGACGCGATCGCGCGGCGGCGGGGCCAGACGCTGGCCCAGATGGCGCTGGCGTGGGTCCTGCGCGACCCGGTGGTGACGTCGGCACTGGTGGGCGTCAGCAGCGTCGAGCAGCTGGACGAGAACCTGGCCGCGCTGGACAACCGAGTGTTCAGCGCGGAGGACCTGGCCGAGATCGAGCAAGCCCTGAGGTAACCCGCCCCGCCCCACCCCCACCCGACCCAACGCCCCCACCCGCCCAGGGGGGCGGGCCCACAGTACGGCCGGGGGTGGGGGTGCGTCAATCTAACCCGTTAACGGCCGGCCAGCGGGTTTTGCCGAGGGGGTGACGTTGAACTGTCGACAGTTGAACGTCTCAGCGGCTCCCGAGACGTGCAAGTGTCGACAGTTCAACGCATCCGCAGCTCCTCGAGACCTCGGACCAGCCGACCGCCGACCCGCGCGCGTCTACTCAGCCGAGTCGAGGAACTCGAAGAACAGCCCCCGCCACCGCTCCGCCGCGTCGAACATCGGCCCGTGGCCCGAGCCCTCGAACAGCTCCATCCGGACCCGGCCGCCCGCGTCCCGGTACCGCTCCAGCACCGCCCGGATCTGCGCGACCATCGGCTGCGGCGGGCACACGTCGTCGCCGGGCCACCCCGGCACCGCGCCCCCCTTTCCCAGCGTCGCCAGGTCGAACGCCGACCCGTCCGCCACCACGATGTCCGCCGTCCCGTGCGTCCACAGCACCGGCGGCTTCGGCGACAGCGAGACGATCCCCGACCAGTCGCAGTACCTGCCCGACAGCGCGTTCAGCAGCCCGCGAGTGCCGGGCGCCATGCCCGGCCAGTTGGCCGACGGCACCGAGTCGCCCGGGTACCCGCCGTCCCCGACCTGCGTCTTCAGCACCTCGTCCACCAGCACGTCCTCGCGCTCGGGCGGCTCCCGGTGCCCGGCGGCCCAGTACGCCGCGTTCAGGACGTTCCGCGGCGAGAACGGCGTGTCCGCCGACCGATCCCCCGCCCGGAGCCGCTCGACGAAGTCCGGCGCCGCCGTGCCCCCGCCCGACCCGGCGTAGTCGGGGAAGCACGGCGTCCCGTCCGCCCGCACGCCCCCGAACCCGTACGGCGACACCGGGTCGATGAACGTCAGCGACGCCACCTCCGAAGGCCGGTCCTCCGCGTACGCCGCGATCGCCGCGCCGCCCGTCGACCACCCGGCCAGGTGCACCGGCCGCGAGATGCCCAGCGCCCGCACCAGCGCGTACGCGTCGTCGGCCCAGTCGCGCAGGCCGCGCGTGGCGTCGATGGCCAGCGGCTCGGTGTCCCCGAACCCGCGCATGTCGGGCGCCAGGAACCGGTACCGCCCGGGCGCGCCGGGCAGCAGGTGCTCGTAGAAGCGGCCGGTCGAGAGGTTGCCGTGGATCAGCAGCACGGGGACGCCGTCCTCCGGTCCCGACTCGATGAGCTGGACGCGGAGGCGGTCGGTCTGGACGATGCGGGCGCGGACGCCGGGGAGGAGCATGGTGCTCCGGTTCTAACGCCCGGCGTCCGCGGCTGTCAAGCTGGCGCGACCCTCAGCGGTCGTGCCCGGACACCGGCGGCGGCAGCTGCCCCGCGGCGCCCGGCGTCGTCGCGCAGAAGTTGGAGTCGGCCACGGGGTCGCCCGTCGGCTGCGTCGGCGGCGCGGCGGCCAGCGCAGGCGGCTCCAGGAACGGCGCCGGTCCGCGCCGCACCAGGCACGAGCGCAGGTCGTTCGCGTTCGCGTCCCGGAGCGTCAGCGCCGGCAGGTTCCACTTGACCTCGATCGTGCGCAGCACCGACGTGTGGTCGAACACCGTGTGCGACACGAAGTCCCGCCGGGCCCACGGCGACACCACGACCGCCGGGACCCGGAAGCCCAGCCGCGTGTAGTCGTCGCCGAACGAGGGCACGCCGTCCGGCAGCTGCGGGTGGCTGCCGTCGCCCGGGTTGAGCGCCCGCGGCGGCGGCACGTGGTCGAAGTAGCCGCCGTGCTCGTCGTAGTAGTACAGCAGCAGCGTCCGCTCCCAGACCTTCGGGTTCGCCATCAGCGCCTGGACGATCCCGGCGACGAACGTCTCGCCCGCCTGCACGTTCTGCGGGTCCTCCTCGCTGGCGTGCCCGTAGTCCGTCTCGACCATCACGACCGGCGGCAGCGTCCCGGCCTGCACCGCCTGCCCGAACGCGGCGATCGTGGCCTGGATCGTGCCGAACGGGCCGAGCAGGTTGCGGCCCAGCCGCTGCAGCGCCCACGCGCGGCCGAACAGGCCCGGCGACGGCAGGTCGGTGAAGAAGTCCACCCACGGGATGCCATGGCCCTCCAGCAGGTCGAAGAGGTGGCCGTTGGCCGGGTGCACCTCGGGCGGCGGGTTGGTCGTCGCGATCAGGCCGGCCGCGGTCGCCGCCATCGCGAACACGCGGTTCGGGTACGTCTGGCACAGCGTCGAGCAGAAGAACCGGTCGCACACCGGGAAGTGCGTCGCCAGCGAGTAGTAGAACGGCATGGTCCGGTCGTCCCAGAAGCCGACCGCCACCTCGCCGCTGGCCCGCACGAAGCCGTCCAGGCGGCCGCTGTCGAACGCGGTGTGGCTGGCGATCCAGTTCTGGCCGGGATGGCCGACGAGCTGGCACGCGTTCGGCATCGGGAACGCCTGGAAGACCTGGCCCTGGGCGTCCTCCTGGAAGACGAGCGGGCGGCCGTCGCGGCCCAGCCGCGGGAACCCGTCCACGTGGCGCCGGCCGCGCACCCGGTGCGGCAGCATCCCGAAGTAGCTGTCGAACGAGTGGTTCTCCTGCATGACCAGGACGATGTGGTCGATCGGGGCCAGCTCCGGGGCCAGGTCGGGCTGCGGCTGGCCGGCCGGCCGGTTCGGGAACGGCAGGCTACCCGGCTGCCGCAGCCGGCCGTGGTCGTCGCCGGCCGCCACCAGGGACAGCGGCGTCGCTGCCGCGGCCGCGCCCAGGGCGACGGCGCTCGCGCCCTGCAGGAAGCGGCGGCGCGTCAGCCATGAGCGATCGTTCAGCGGTGCACCCAACCCAGGTCCTCCCCTCTTCGTCTCGACGGACCGACTGGACGCGTCCATGGTGCCACGCCGCATGGTTAAGGGATGCGCGATGTCGTCGTCGTGGGCGCGGGCCACAACGGGCTGGTCGCGGCCGCGCTGCTGGCGCGGGCCGGGCTGTCGGTCGAGGTCCTGGAGCGGGCGGACGTGGTCGGCGGGGCCTGCCGCACCGAGCGGCCGTTCGCCCGGGCGCCGGGGCTCGCCGCCTCGACCGGCGCGTACCTGCTCGGCCTGATGCCGCCCGAGCTGCTGGCCGCGCTCGACCTCGACCTGCCCCTGGTCCGCCGCGACCCGCACTACTTCCTGCCCGCGCTGGACGGCCGCTTCCTGCTCCTCGGCGCCGATCCCGCCGCCGCGCACGCCCAGTTCAGCGAGCGCGACTGGCGCGCCAACGCAGCGCTGGGCGCCGAGCTGGGGGCGCTCCGCGACGACCTGGCCGGCGCCTGGCTGGCCGAGCCGGGCGGCGTCGAGGAGACCGCCGAGCGGTACGTCCGGCCGGCCCTGCGGGAGACGTTCGTCCGCCTGGTCACCGGCTCGGCGGTGGACTACCTGTCGCGGTTCGGGTTCGAGAGCGAGCTGCTGGTCGCGATGTACGCGGTCACGGACGGGATGCCCGGTCTGAGCGGCTCGCCGTGGCGGCCGGGCAGCGGCCACAACCTGCTCGTCCACAACATGTGCCGGCTGCCGGGCGCCGGCGGCACGTGGATGGTCGTGCGCGGCGGCATGGGCACCGTCACCCGGTCGATCGCGGACCGCGCCGCGGCGGCCGGGGCGGCGATCCGGACCGGGATCGCCGTGGACCGCGTCTCGGTGCACGGTGCCGCCGCCGCCGGGGTGGTGACCGCCGCCGGCGAGGAGGTGCCAGCGAAGGCGGTCGTCGTCGCCACCGACCCGTTCCGCATCCCCGCGCTGCTCGGCGACGCCTGCCCACCGGCGCTCCGCGAGCGCATCGACGGCTACGTCGAGGGGTCGCGGGGCCAGACGATGAAGGTCAACCTGGCGCTCGCGGACCTGCCCACGTTCGCGGCGCTCCCGGAGCCCCGCGGCCAGCACTCGACCACCGTGCACCTCCTGCCCGAGCCCGCCGCGGACGGCAGCGTGCTGACCGCGGTGCGGGCGGCGTTCGACGCGGCCGGCGCGGGCCGGCTCGACCCGCTGCCGCCCGTCGAGTGGTACCTGCACTCGCTGCTCGACCCGTCGCTGCGGGACGAGGCCGGCCGCCACTCGTCGGCGTTCTTCGTCCAGGGGGTACCCCATGTCCCCGCCGGCTCCACGTGGGACGCTGAGCGGGAGCGCTACGTCGAGCGCCTGCTCGCGTTCGCGGAGCGGTTCGCGCCCGGCCTCCGCGACCTGGTGGTGGACGTGCACGCGCTCGCCCCGGCGGACATCGAGCGCCACTTCGGCATCACCCACGGCAACATCGACCACGTGGACAACGCCGTCGCGCTCGCCGGCCGGCTGCCCTACCGCCTCGGCGTGGACGGCGTGTACGCGGCGGGCGCCGGCTGCCACCCGGCCGGCAGCGTCATCGGCTGCGCCGGCCACAACGCGGCCCGCGCGGTGCTGGCCGACCTGGGCCGGTCTCCCGGAGACGGCCGAAGCCCGCTACCCTGACAGCTGGAACACTAGTACGGCAGTTGGGAGGGTCCTGGACGATGGGCGGAAGCTACGAGGTCATGAGCCCGTGGGCCGAGGTGGATCCGATAGCGCTGGAGGGCATCAACCCCCGGCTCCCGGACCTGCGCGGCCGCCGGATCGGCCTGTTCCACAACGGGAAGGTCGCCGGCAAGCCGATCAACGACGCCGTCGAGGTCGAGCTCCGCGCCCGATTCGGCGACGAGGTGACGATCGCGCGGTTCGGCAGGACGGCCAACCTCGAGGTCGCCGAGACCGCGGACCGGGCGCGCTACGAGGAGTGGGTGAAGGAGGTCGACGCGGTCATCCACGCCGTGGGCGATTGAGGGTCCTGCACCAAGTACAGTTTGTACGACGCAGTCTTCACCGAGCGCCTCCGCAGGCCGGCCGTCGCGCTGGTCAACGCGGGGTTCGCGCTGGACGCCCGGTCCGCCGCCTCCGGGAAGGGCATGCCCGGCGTCCGTGTCGTCACCGAGACGGTGCCCTGTGAGTGCACCGAGCCCGACCGGATCGCCTCCGGCGTCCACGCCGTCATCGACGACATCGTCGCGGCGCTGACCGCCCCCCTCACGTCGGACGAGCAGTCGCCGCCGCCGCCCGAGACCATCGGCACCGAGGGCATCGTCTTCGCGGGCGACCTGGCCGAGGTGCAGCGGTTCTTCTACCGCCGGGGCTGGACCGACGGCCTCCCGATCGTCCCGCCCACCCAGGCGGCCGTCGAGGAGATGCTGACCGGGACCGACCTGCCCCGCGACCACCTGGTCGGCAAGATGATCCCGCGCCTGGGCAAGGTCACGGTCGAGAAGATCGCGGTCAACGCCGTGATGGCGGGGGCGCTGCCGACGTACCTGCCGCTGCTGATCGCGGGCGTCGAGGCGCTGCTCGACCCCAGGGCGGCGTTCGGCACGTTCGAGGTGAGCACCGGCTCCTGGGCGCCGTTCTGGATCGTCAACGGGCCGCTCCGCGAGCAGCTTCACGTCAACGGCGGCCAGGGCGCGCTGAGCCCCGGCGACATCGCCAACGCCGCGATCGGGCGCGCGATGGGCCTGATCGTCAAGAACCTGGGCGGGGCCCGCAAGGGCCTGGAGGACATGGGCGTCCAGGGCAACCCGGGCAAGTACTCGATGGTCACCGCCGAGAACGAGGAGGCGATCGCGGACTGGGAGCCGCTGCACGTCCAGCACGGCTTTCAGCGCGACGAGAGCTGCCTGACCGTCTCGTTCCCCAACTCGTACCTGCAGATCTGGCCGTACGGGTCGGACGACAAGGGCATCCTGCGCGCGATCATGTCGAACATGGTGCCGCGATGGCGCCAGCTGACCCTGCTGCTGCCGCCCGGCCACGCGCAGACGCTGGCCGACGCCGGCTGGACGAAGTCCGAGCTGGCCTCGTACCTGTACGAGTACGCGCGCGTCCCGGCCTACCGCACGCCCGAGTTCTGGGGCACGCCGGGGATGCAGCGGGTGCGGCCGCCGCTCAACGCGGAGGACCCGACCCCGCTGCTGCGCAGCCCCGCCTCGCTCCGGATCATCGTGTCGGGCGGCGCCGGCGCGTTCATGGGCATGGCGTACGGCTCCAGCACGTGGGTGACGAAGCCGGTGACGCTGCCCGCCGGGTGGGACGCGCTGGTCCGCAAGTACCGCGGCCTCGTCCCGAACCACCTCCGCTACTGACCCCGACATCTTGCGTATCGCGCAATTTTGCGCGATACGCAAGATCGTGTTAGAGTCGGCCGGGTGAGCGCCGGGACACCGGCTCCCGTCGGCCTGCGGGAGCGGAAGAAGCTGGCCACGCGCGAGGCGCTGGCGCAGGCGGCCCTGCGGCTGGCCCTGGAGCGCGGGCTGGAGCACGTGCGCGTCGAGGACGTCGCCGCCGAGGCGGGCGTGTCGGCGCGGACGTTCAACAACTACTTCGCGAGCAAGGAGGAGGCGATCGTCTCCATCGGCGTGGACCGCGCCGCGGCGACGGCCGAGGCGCTGCTCCGGCGGCCGGCGGACGAGCCGCTCGTCGAGTCGCTGTGCCACGCGGTCGCCGGCCAGCACCTCGCCGCGGACCGCGTGGACCGGGACCACGTCGAACGCATCCGCCTCGTGATCTCCTCGCCAGCCCTGCGGGGCGAGTACCTGAAGGCGATCGTGGCCTCGGAGCGCCCGCTGGCCCGGGCGATCGCCGAGCGCACCGAGGCCGACGCGGCCGGCCTCCACCCCAGGGTGGTCGCGGCGGCCGTCACCAGCGCGACGCGGGTCGCGACCGCGCACTGGGTGCAGTCGGGGGGCACGGGCAGCCTGGCCGACGTGATCCGGGAGGCCATCCGGCAGGTCGTGGGCGACGCCGGAGCGGACCGGTGAGCGCCGTGACCCGCGGCGCCACGGGACCGGGCATGGCGGGCCGGATGCGCGAGCTGGCGCCGGGCCTGCTGGCCGGCTTCCTCCTGCCGGCCGTCGTGTACTGGCTGGTCCGGCCCCACGCCGGCGGCGACGCCGCGGCCCTGGCGATCGGGGGCGCGGTCCCCGCGGCCTGGACGGTCCTCCGGCTCGCCGTCTGGCGCCGGGTGGACCCCGTCGCGCTCGCGGGGACCGCCGCGTTCGCCGGCGCCGCCGTCGTGTCGGTGCTGACGGGCGGCAGCTCGCTGCCGCTGAAGCTGCACGACGCCGTGGTGACCGGCGCGCTCGGGCTGGCCTGCGTGGTCTCCATCGCGATCCGGCGGCCGCTGCTCGGGCTGCTCGGCCGGCGGCTGGGCACCCCGCACGCGCTGGCCGCCGGCACCGCGATCGCCGGGGTCACCCTGATCGTGCACGCGGCGGCGCACACGCTCGTCGCGCTGACGCTGCCGACGAGCTCGTACGTCATCGTCTCCCGCGTGGTCGGCCTGCCGATCTACGCGGCCGGCGCCCTCGTCCTGATCCGGAGCCTGCGCCGGCAGGCGGCGGCGTGACGGCCGGCGGCACGCTGATCCGGGACGTCCGCGTCTTCGACGGCGAGCGGGTGGTCGAGGCGGACGCCGTGCTGGTGCGCGAGGGGCTGATCGCCGAGGTCGGCCCTGGTCCGGCCGGTCCGGGCGACGAGGTCGTGGACGGGCGCGGGGGCACGCTGCTGCCCGGCCTGATCGACGGCCACGCCCATCCCTCCCCCGCCGACCTCGGGCGGGCGCTGACGTTCGGCGTCACGACCGTGCTGCACATGTTCTGCGGCCCGGCGCTGGTGCCCCGGCTGCGCCGGGCCGCGCTGTGCCGGGACGCGGCGGACGTCCGCCTGTCGAGCCGCGTTCGTGGCCGCCCGCGTGGCCGAGGGCGCCGACTACGTCAAGGTGTTCCTCGGCGACCGAGGACCCCGGCTGTCCGGGGCGACGGTCAGGGCGGTGGTCGCGGCCGCGCACGCGCACGGCCGCATCGCGCTCGTCCACGCGGAGACCGGCGACGAGGCCCGCATGTTCATCGACGCCGGGGGCGATGCGCTGGCCCACGTGCTCAACGGCCTCGACCTCGACGCGGCGTTCCTCGCCCGCCTCACCGCCGCCGGGGCGTTCGTCGTGACCACGCTGCGGGTGGCGGCGGTGCTCTCGCCCTCGTCGGCCGGTGCGGCCGACGAGGCGCGGCGGTGCCTGCTCGCGCACCCGCGGGTGGGCCCGTACCTCGACCCGGTGGCGCGCGCGGCGCTGGAGGCGCCGCCGCCGCCCTCGCCCCCCGCGACGGATCGGTTCGACCTGGACGGCGCCGGGCGCGCCACCCGGGCGATGCTGGACGCCGGAGTCCCGGTCGTGGCGGGCACGGACGCGCCGCCGACGGATCCCGCCCGGCCCAACCCGGTCGTGAACGCGCTCACGGGCCAGGGCGTCGCGCTGCACCACGAGCTGGAGCTGCTCGTCCAGGCCGGCCTGGCGCCGGCCCGGGCGCTGGCCGCGGCGACGTCCGTTGCCGCGCGCTGCTTCGGGCTCGGCGACCGGGGCCGGATCGCCCCCGGCGCGCGGGCGGACCTGCTGCTGGTCGCGGGCGACCCCACGCGCGACGTCACGGCCACCCGCGAGATCGTCGCGGTGTGGCGGCGCGGCGTGCGCCTGGACCGCGGGGCGCGCCGGCCCTAGACCGAAGTTCCTGAGGGCGATCGTATTGGGCCGATCCCGCGACGGCCGTGCAGATGTGGTCAGACCCGATCGCGCATCCCGACTCGCTCCCAACGGCGCCACTGGAGGTCGTTCCGGGCGCTGTAGCCAGACCATGCACCGCGAATCCGAGTTCAACCAAGTTCACCGCAAGCAGGGAACTTCAGCCTAGAGGGTCGCCAGCAGCTCCTCCGCGCGCGCGGCGGCCGCCGCGCCGTCGCCGGCGGCCGCGGCAATGCGCGGTCGGGAGCCGGCCCGGACGTCGCCGGCAGCGAGCACGTACGGCGCGCTGGTCTCCAGCGCGCCGTCGACGAGGATCCGGCCCCCGGCGTCCAGGTCCAGGACGTCGCCCACGCCGTCGCTGTTCGGGTCGCTGCCCACGCGGACCACGACGCCGTCCACCGGCAGCGTCTCGACCACCCCCGTGGCGAGGTCGGTGAGCGACAGGCCCTCGACCCGGTCGCCGCCCAGGATCTCGCCGACGCGCACCCCGCACCGGACCTCGACGCGCGGGTCGGCCGCGGCCCGGTCGCGCAGCGGCCGGCCGGCGTCCAGCGCCGCGCCCGGCGTCAGCACCTGGACGCGGCCCAGCAGCCCGGCCAGGTACAGCGCGTCGGCGAGCGCGTGGTCGTCCGAGCCGTACACGGCCACCGTCCGGCCCCGGAACAGCCCCGCGTCGCAGGGCGTGCAGTCGATCACCCCGCGGCCGCGCAGCCGGTCCTCGCCGGGCACGCCCAGCTTGCGGAAGCGGGTGCCGGCGGCCACGATCACCACGCCCGCGGAGTGGCTGCGACCGTCGTCGCGGACCACCCAGCGGCCGCTGGAGAACAGCTCGATCGCGGTCACCTCGCCCTGCTGGAGGTCCAGCCCGGCGGCCACCGCCTGCTCGGCCATGCGGGAGCCGAGCTGGGCGCCGGTCGTGCCGTCCGGGACGCCGGGGTAGTCGTCGACCACGTCCACGTCCTCCAGGCTGCCGCCGTACGTGCCGCGCTCCAGGAGCAGGGCGCGGCGGCCGGCGCGGCTCAGGTGCAGGCCGGCGGTGAGACCGGCCGGGCCGCTGCCGATGATGACCACCTCGTAATCGAACGCTGGCATGCCTCTAGGATGGCGCGATGGAGCGGAGCCGGCTGGAGGCGTTCAGCGACGGGGTGTTCGCGGTGGCGATCACGCTGCTGGCGCTGGACCTCGTGGTGGCGGGGCCGGGCCACGGGTCGCTCCTCGAGCAGCTGGGCGAGCGGTGGCCGTCGTTCCTGGCCTACCTGATCAGCTTCTTCACGATCGGCGTGATCTGGGTCAACCACCACGCGCTGCTGCGCAACGTGGCCGCCGAGTACGTGACCACCGGGGGCCAGGACGCGCACGTCTCGATGGCCGTGTACGCTGCCGTGTTCGAGGCGATGGGCCTCAGCTTCGCGGCGATGTTCGCGTGGACCATGGGCGAGGGCCGCACGATCCAGGAGGTGCCGCGGGAGGCGCAGCGGGCGGCATGGCTGCGCTTCTCCCCCGGCATGCTGGCGTACCTGGCGGCGATCGGGGTGGCGTTCGTCAGCGCCCCGGCGGCGCTGGCGATCGTGGGCCTCGTCGCCGTGTACTACGTGTTCGAGCGAACCCCGCAGGGGTGAGGCCCTCCCCTCCACGGGGAGGGCCTGGCTTCGACTACGACTCGCCCGCGATGGTCAGCGAGCGCAGGCGCTGGCCGGCGAACGCCGCCGCCACCACCGTCGCCGCCGCCAGCAGGCCCAGCGCCGCCATCGGGGCGACGTCCGAGGGCACGTACGTCGTGGACATCACCCAGTTGGCCAGGGACAGCGCCCACTGCTGCACGCTCAGCTCCCGGGCCCCGGGCACGAACCCGCCGACCAGGCTCTCCCAGACCAGCGCGTAGAGGAGGCCGGCCACGACCGCGTGCCGGGTCAGCACGTTGATCAGCAGGAAGATCGCGCTGTACGCCACCACGCCGGCCAGCGCGCCGGCGCCGAACCCGACCGCGATGCCCTCCGCGCCGCCGACCATGACCAGCCCCGCGATCAGGACGGGCACGGCCGCGAACACGATCGACAGGCCGATCGCGATCGCCAGCTTCGTGTTCAGGATCACCGGGCGCGAGATCGGCTTCGACAGCAGGAACACGATCGAGCCGTCGTCGATCTCGGTGCCCAGCACGCCCGTGGTCACGATCAGCGCGACCAGCGGCAGCAGCGTCCCCAGCCCGAAGCGGTCGAGCAGCACCGCGGCGGCCGAGCTGCGGGTGGGGCCGTGGACGAACAGGCTGATCGCGACGGCCAGCACGAGCAGGGTGACGGGCAGCAGGATCAACAGGAGCGCCCGCCGCCGGCCCAGCATGCCGCGCAGCGTGATGCCGGCGATGACCCCGTTCATGGCATCACCAGGTACGAGAACACGGACTCCAGGGACTCGTCGGCCGGGCGCACCTCGCGCAGCCGGACCGTCAGGTCGCGCGCGACCCGGGGCAGCAGCCACGTGAACCGCCCGAAGTCGGCCGCGAGGACGCGCAGGCCCTCGCCCCCCACCTCGACGCTGGTCGTCGAGCGGTCGGCGATCAGCGCCGTGGCGAGCCGGCGGTCGTCGCTGGAGCGGATGGTGAACACGTGCGGCCGGTCGGTCATCAGCCGGCGGATCTCCCGGAAGTCGCCGGACGCCGCGAGCCGGCCGGCGATGATCACCTGGATGTGCTCGGCGACCCGCTCGACCTCCTCCAGGATGTGCGAGCTGAACAGCACGGTGCGGCCCTCCTGGCCCATTGTCTGCACCAGCTCCATCATGTGCAGGCGCTGGCGCGGGTCCATGCCGTTGAACGGCTCGTCCAGCAGCAGGACCTCCGGCTCGTGCACGAGCGCCGCCGCCACCTTGGCGCGCTGGCGCATGCCCTTGGAGTACGTGTCGATGCGCCGGTCCGCGGCGTCGGTGAGCTCGACCATGGCCAGCGCGCGGTCCGCCGCCTCCTCCGGCCGCGACAGCCCGTGCAGGCGGGCGCTGGCCACCGCCAGCTGGCGGGCGGTCAGGTAGCCGTACACCGCGTCCCGCTCCGGCACCAGGCCGATCGTGCGGTACAGCTCGTGGTCGTGCCAGACCGGCTGGCCATCCACCCGCACGGCGCCGATGGACGGGGCCAGGAAGCCCGACATCATGTGCAGCAGCGTGGACTTGCCCGCGCCGTTGGGCCCGAGCAGGCCGGTGACGCCCGGGCCGACGTCCATCGTGACGTCGTTGACCGCGACCACGTTCCCGTACCACCGGGATGCGTGCTCGACCTCGATGGTGCTCAAGACTCGATCCTCCGATAGCGCCAGTGCAGGACGGCGGCGGCGAGCGCCAGGTCGGCGGCGACCACGATCGCGTACAGCCAGCCCAGCCGGCCGGGCTCCAGCGGCGACGCCGCCGGGACGCGGAGCGCCCAGGCCTGGAAGCCGTCGAGCAGCGAGAACGGGCTGACCATCCCGAACGCCGCCCCGACGTCCGAGCCGTGCGCGACGCCGCCGACGATCGCCGCGACGGAGCTGGTGACCAGGTACAGGCCGATGATGCCGACCACCGCGAACGCGCGGACCCGCGTGAACGCGCTGATCGCCATGCCGATCGCGGCCAGCAGCAGGGAATCCACCGCCACGCCGGCCAGGCCGATCGCCAGCCGTCCGCTCTCGTTCAGCACGTCGGACGCCGAGTGCGTGTGCGTGAGCAGGAGGGCCGCGTAGAGGATGAGCAGCGGC
>VBJR01000371.1:4065-20144 GCA_005880175.1 Chloroflexota bacterium | reverse complement strand
GTTCACCCAGTCCAGCCAGAGGTCGTAGCCGCGGCGGGCCAGCGTCCCCTCGTCGGCCAGGTTGCCGGTCGCGGCCAGCGGCACGCCGATCACGATGTCGGGGCCGTACGTCACCCCCGGCGCCGTGGTGGCCGTGCTGCAGCCCGCCACCGCCAGCGCCAGGGCCAGCACGGCCGGCGCGTGTCCCCTGCGCAGCATTCTCACGCTCCCCCTCTCTTCGACCGGGCCGACAGGCCCGGGCGCGACGACTCTGCGAGACGTGCAGTGTAGACCTGATGCAGGGGCTTTTCCTGATAGCGTAAAGCACCCTTGACCGCCACTTGACGGCCCGGCGGCGGCCGGGGTCTGCTTACCGGCGGGGGATGATGGTCGTCGAGCGCGTCAGCCACGACTTCGGCGGGCGCCGGGTGTTGGACGACGTCAGCCTCCACGTGGCGCCGCACGAGCTGCTGTGCGTCGTCGGTCCGTCGGGGTGCGGCAAGACGACCCTCCTGCGGATCATGGCCGGCCTGCTGACGCCCACCGCGGGGGTGGTGCGGCTCGACGGCGACGTCGTCCGCGGCCCCTCCCCGCGCACGGCGATGGTCTTCCAGCACTTCGGCCTGTTCCCGTGGAAGTCCGTCCGCGCCAACATCGCGTACGGGCTCGCCAACCGGGGCCGCCGCGACCCGGAGCGGGTCGAGCGGCTGATGCGGACGATGGGCCTGGCGGAGGCCGGCAGCCTGTACCCCCGCCACCTGTCGGGCGGCATGCGGCAGCGGGTCGGCCTGGCCCGGGCGCTCGCCGTCGAGCCGCAGGTGCTGCTGATGGACGAGCCGTTCGGCTCGCTCGACGCCATCACGCGCGAGCAGCTGCAGGAGGAGCTGCTCCGCATCTGGGAGCGGGACCGCGACGTCACGGGCGTGTTCATCACGCACGACATCGACGAGGCGATCCTGCTCGGCGACCGGGTCGTCGCGCTCAGCGGGACGCCCGGCCGCGTGGGCCGGGACCTCCGGGTGCCGATCGCGCGGCCGCGGACCGCGCTCGGGATCCGCGCCGACCCGACGTACCCCGAGCTGCGCGCGGAGATCTGGGACGCGCTCCGGCCGGCGGCGTCGGGGGCGTCCCGTTGAGGACCGGCTGGCTGCGGGTCCTGTCGATCGTCGCCCTGCTGGGCGCCTGGGAGTGGTACGGCCGCCGCACCAACCCGCTCCTGTTCACGTACCCGTCGGCCATCGGGCTGGCCGGCCTCCAGCTGGCCCTGACCGGGGCGTTCTGGAAGGCCCTGGGCCAGAGCCTGAGCGTGCTGGCGTGGGGCCTGCTGCTGTCCGTCGTGGTCGGCGTCGCGGCCGGACTGGTGATCGGCCGCAGCCGGATCGCGGAGGCGCTGCTCCAGGTCCCGATCGACGCGCTCTACGCCACGCCGACGGTGGCGCTGGTGCCGGTGATCGTGCTCTGGGTGGGCTTCGGGCCGGTCGCCAAGGTCGTGGTCGTCTTCCTCTTCTCCGTCTTCGCGATCGTGATCAACACGGCGCGGGGCGTGCGGGAGGTGGACCCGGAGCTGGTCGAGGTGGCGCGCAGCTACCTGGCCAGGGAGGTCGGGCTGTGGAAGGACGTCGTGCTGCCGTCCGCCCTCCCGTACGTCGTCACCGGCATCCGCCTGGCGGTCGGACGGGCGCTGGTGGGCGTGGTGATCGCGGAGTTCTACACCTCGATCGCCGGACTCGGCTATCTCATCGTGCAGTACGCGAACACGTTCCAGACCGCAAAGGTGTTCGTGCCGGTCGTGATCCTCATGGCGCTGGGTGTGACGCTGACCTGGCTGCTGCAGCTCGTCGAGACACGGCTCGCGCCGTGGCAAGCCCTGGAGGGGAGATGACTCTTCGCACGATGGTGATGGTCGCGGCGGCGGTTCTGGCTGCCGGCTGCGGCGGAGCGGCCACGGCGCCGCCCCCCAGCGCGTCGGCGGCGCCGCTGACGCCGGCCACGATCAAGGTGTCGCTGCCGGGCCTGATGCCGGCGTTCTCGCAGTCCGACATCGCGGTCGCCCAGGCGAACGGGTTCTTCAAGGATCAGGACCTGACCGTCCAGACGCAGGGGCTGGCCTCGGGCGTCCAGACGGTGCAGTCGGTGATCGCGGGCGACTCGGACATCGGCGCGTCCAGCGTGGAGCCGGTGCTGGCGGCGGCCGCGCAGGGCAGCCTGGAGATCATCGGCTCGTACGCCGACCGGCTGCCGGTGGTCATGGAGACGCCGTCCACGATCAGCAAGCCCGCCGACCTGAAGGGCAAGCAACTCGGCATCCAGACCGTGGGCGCGTTCCGGGAGATCATGACCCGGTTCGTGTACCAGGGCGCGGGCCTGACCCAGGACGACGTCCACTACGTGCCGGTCGCGGACACCGGCTACGTCGGCGCGCTGCTGGCGCACAGGATCGACTCGGCCATCCTGCAGCAGGAGCAGTCGGTTGACGCCGAGCGGCGGGACCCGTCGCTGCACGTCCTGGTCGACCTGTCGAAGACGCTGCCCAGCTACTTCTACGGCACGTTCTTCGTGAAGTCGGACTGGCTGCAGGCGCACCAGGACGTGGCCGTCCGGTTCCTGACCGCGATCACGAAGGCGCACCGCCTGATCTACAGCGACCGGGCCAGGGTGGTGCCGCAGATCGCGACCGCGACCGGCTTCTCCGCGGACGTGATCGGAACGGCGTACGACCGGCTGATCGCGAAGGACGGCGTGTTCGCGGTCAACGAGGGGCTGGAGACGAAGCGCCTGCAGTACACGGTCGGCCGGATGCAGTCCGGCGGCCTGCTGCCGGCGGGCCCGCCCGACCTCTCGAAGGTCGTGGACCGGGCGCCGATCCACCAGGCCGTCCAGCGCCTGGGCGTGATGACCGGCGACCCGCGCTGGCACTGAGCCGGACCTGAAAACGAACAGGCCGCCCCGCGAACGGGGCGGCCTGGCAACACGACGTCGTGTCGGCCGGCGTTACGCCGCCGGCTGCTCCGCCTGCTCGGTCGTCACCGGCAGCGCTGCCGGGGCGACCGGGATCCGGACCGACTGGTTCGCGGGCGTGTGCTCGACGTCGACCGTCAGCACGCCGTTCTCCAGCGTGGCCGTGATGTCCTCGGCGGTCACCTCCGGCGGCACCACCAGGCGCCGCCGGTAGCTGCCCGAGAAGACCTCGCGCCGCAGGTACCTGCCCTGCTCGGCCTCCTTGTCCTCGGAACGCGTGGCCGCGATGGTCAGCGTCCCCCGCTCCAGCGTCACCTCGACGTCCTCGGGCCTGAAGCCGGGAAGCGCCGCCTGGAGCCGGTAGCCGCCCTCCGTCCGCTGGACGTCGAGCGGGGCGCGAAACGTGGTCGCCGGGAACGGCTCCCAGCCGCTGAACAGGCTGGGCAGCGTCACGAATGGGCTCCAACGCGTGAGCGCCATTGTCGACTCACCTCCTGAGATGGGATTACGCATCGATTTCTGTCTATTGATTACCCATCTCGGGGCGGGATCAACCTTCCGGGTCGCAGCCGTCGAACGACGCTCCGTTGCGGTCCGCGGCCTGGCGCATGGCCGTGCGCAGGCTGGTCAGGTTGGCCTCCGTCGCCTCCAGCTCGGCCGGCGCGGCGACCTCCCAGGGCAGGTCCGGCGCCTCCGGCTCGTGCACCTCCGGGTACAGGCCGCTGACCAGGAGCGTGTTCACGAGGCTGCGGGCGGCGCGCTCCGTCGCACACCGGAACCGGCTGATGAAGACCTGGCTGGTGTCCCGCACGACCGCCAAGGATGCTGACGGCCGGGGAGTCGGCGCCCGATCGAACGGGCGCGGGGCGGGCGGCCCCCACCAAGCCGCCCGCCGGACTACACGACGCGCGCGACCTCCAGCCGCTCGTCGACCTCACGGCCGAAGCGGGCGGTGCCGAGCTCCTCGCCCAGCAGGTGGTGGTACGGCACGCCGGTGAAGAGGTGATGGCTGCGGGTGGGCACGGCGTCGCCGGCCGCCCACTCGCTGCGCTGCAGGTCGATGTAGCCGTCCTGCTTGCGCTCCTTGAGGTCCTCCAGCAGGAAGCTGAAGGCGTAGCCCATCGCGTGCTGGGCGGCGAGCGTGATGAAGATGAACCGGACGCCCATCTCGGACAGCTCGTCCCACGTCATCGGCTCGGCCTCGTTCTGCCACTTGAACGAGGAGGAGTAGTTGAACGCGAACCGGGCGTCGGGGAACCGCTTGCGGACCTCCTCGTGGAACGTCTGCGTCGGGCCCCGCTCGGCGGTCGGGAACTCGCACCACACGAGGTCGGGCACCCCGCTGTCCAGGTACCGCAGCGCCCGGTCGACGGCGAGCTGCATGCCCCGCTTGGACTCGGGCGCGTCGGTGGCCGAGACGCCGTCGGTGCGCGAGATGATCACGAAGTCCGGGTGGCCCAGGTCGTCCGCCACCGCCCGCATCATGCGGAGCTTGGCGACGTACTCCTCGGCCGACACGAGCGCCTTGCCGGCGATGTGGCCGCAGCGCTTCGGCATCACCTGGTCCTCGATGTGGGCGCCGGCCAGGCCGGCGTTCACGTAGAGCTCGGTGGTGCGCTGGACGTTGAACACGTTGCCGTAGCCGACATCCATGTCGGCGACGACGGGCGGGATCTCCAGGTGGCGCGGCGCCACGCCCTTCTCGGGGTCGCCGACCGCCTGGGTGAGCTGGAACTTGCGCAGCGCGCTGACGATCCGGCGGCCGCCGTCGGCGATCTCGACGCTGGAGTAGATGTCCATGTCGGTCGTGCCGAGGTGGCCGATCGCGAACGAGTAGCCGCTGAAGTAGACGGCGTCGAGACCGTGGTACATGGTCAGCTCGGCGCCGTGAGGGTCGTAGATGCCCGGCGCGAACACGTACGGCTGCGAGTCCAGCTTCTGCCGCAGCACCTGGCTCGGTAGGCCAGTCCGATCGAACCAGCCTATTCATCTAGCCCAGCCTATCGAGGATCTTGATGGTTTACCAGTCCTTCGCCATTGGTTTTCCCGATCCTTAGATTGACAGCCTCGATGTCAGCTTTCTGACGGTGTCTGGCCCAGCAGGTCGAGGAACGCGGCCACCAGGCCGGACGGCTCGCCAGCGTCGCGGCGGCGCATGGCCACGATCTGGCGCCGCATCGGCCCCACGTTGCGCAGCTCCACGCGGCACAGCGTCCCGGCCTCGACCTCGAGCGTGATGGCCGTCGCCGGGAGCAGGGACACGCCGAGTCCCCGCTGCACCATCTTCTTGGCCGCCTCGATGTTGTCCAGCTCCATGACCCCGCGCAGCGCGACGCCGGCGGCCAGGAACGCGGCCTGGGTGATCTCGTAGTAGCTGGACGTGCGGTCGAACAGGATCAGCTGCTCGGTCGCGACCTCGGAGATGGACACGTCGGAGCCGCGGGCGAACGGGTGGTCGGGCGCGACGACCAGCACCAGCTCCTCGTCGTAGAACGGCTGGAGCGCGATCTCCGGGTGCTGGAGGGCGCGCCCGAGGCCCACCTGGACCTGGTCGCGGAGCACCATCTGGAGCACGTCCTCCGAGTGGCCGGTGCGCACGACCACCTCGACGCGCGGGTGGTTGGCGACGAACTGCTCGAGCACCGCCGGCAGGATGTACGTGCTCACCGCGGGGGCCGTGGCGAGCAGCAGCTGGCCCGCCGCGGCGGTCCCGACCTCGTCGATCGCCCGACGACCGTCACGAAGTGCCCGCACCGCCCGTTCTGCATATGGAAGGAATGCCCGTCCGGCGTCGGTCAGCCGCATTCCCTGGCGGCCGCGAACGAAGAGGCGCTCCCCGAGCTCGCGTTCGAGCGCGTGGAGGCGCGCGGTCAGGGTCGGCTGAGTAACGTAGAGCGCCTCGGCCGCGCGGCTGACGCTGCCGAAGCGGGCCACCTCCAGAAACCCTTCGATGTGGACCAACAACATAGATGATGCCGATAGGTTAAGGCCCGGAGACACGACTGTATCTATGCAAGGACGGATGAGAGACGTGGAGGACGCGATGCAGGGGATGCCGAAGGGGTCAGGAGCGCCGGATCCGGCCGGCCGCGTGGACGGGGAGTAGCCGGATGGGCCTCCTCCTCTACTCGGTCGGCCCTCGCTACGACCTCCCGCTGCCGCTCACCACGTTCCAGTGGGCGGGCGCGGCCGTGGTCGGCATCTCGTTCGTGATGATGACCGTCTTCGCCAGCCACCGGACGGGGGTGACGGCCATCCGCTACCCGCGCCGCGAGGTCGCCGCGCTGAACTGGATGCCCGGCTCGTCGCCCCTGTACACGATCGGGGGCGTCGTCGGGGTCGTCGGGCTGCTGACGGTGATCCTGGTCGGCCTGTTCGGGCCGAGCGACCCCGCCCAGAACATGGCCGTGTACCTGATCTGGGTGTACCTGTGGGCCGGGATGGCGGTGGTGACGGGCCTGGTGGGGCCGATCTGGGACGTGATCAACCCGTTCCGGGCGATCGACTCGCTCGTGACGCGGATCCGCCGGCCCGCCGTCGCGGCCGCCGGGGCCCCGGCGCCCGGTCTCCAGGCGCTGCCGGCGAGCGCGGAGGCGGCCGCCCGCGAGGCGCCGGACCCGCTGGCGCACCTGGGCATCTGGCCGGCCGTCGGCCTGTTCTTCCTGTTCGGCCTGTTCGACGTCACCGGCGTCTCGACCAACCGGCCGTGGTCGATGGCCCTGCTGGCGCTCGCCTACACCGTCTTCACGGTGGTGGGGATGCAGCGCGTGGGCGCCGCCCCTTGGCTGACGCACGTCGAGTTCTTCACCGTGCTGTTCTCGATCCTGCGCCGGTTCGCGCCGCTCGACGTCCGCGGCGGGCGGGTGTACCTGCGGCCGATGGGGGCGGGGCTGCTGGACCGCATGGACGCGGGCTGGGACTGGGTGGTCTTCGTGATCCTGATGCTCAGCACGCTCGCGTTCGACGCCATCCTGACCACGTCGGTGTGGGACGCGGTGGTCCGGGTCACCCGGCCGGTCTGGAGCCACCTGGGCACGCTGCTCGGGCTGCACCTGCTCCAGGGCCTGTCCTTCGTCGCCCTGACCCTGGTCTTCCTGGGCGCGTTCGTCCTCTGCATGGAGCTGGTCGTCTACTTCGCAACGATCCAGGTGGACAGCCTCTCGACCGCGACGGTGTTCGCCCTGACGCTGGTCCCGATCGCGTTCGTATACAACGCGGCGCACAACTACGCCAGCCTGGTCGTCCAGTCGCAGCAGATCATCCCGCTGCTGGCCGACCCGTTCGGCCGCGGGTGGCACCTCCTGCCGACCGGCGGCTACCAGCCCAGCCTGCTGCTGGCCGCCTCCGCGCTGGTCTGGTACGTCCAGGTGGTCCTGATCGTGACCGGCCACGTGATCGCCATGTACCTGGCCCACCTGCGGGCCGGCGAGCGGTTCCGGGCGGCGCAGAGCGTGCTGCTCAGCCAGTACCCGATCCTGGTCCTGATGGTCGTCTACACGATGACCAGCCTCTGGATCCTGGCCCAGCCGATCACGAAGGGCAGATAGACCGGGCGACGTAGGGCCATCCGCCGGCGGATGGCCCTGCGCCGGGCGGCGAAGAGGGCGATCGGCCGGCGAATGTGCCACTGTCGGCAGGCCCGGCCAGGATGGGTGCCGGGGCCCAGCGGCCCCGCCTGAGTCACCTATGGCGAAGGGAGCGTCTGAGGCCGAAGGCGAGGCCGGCGTTGCCAGCCCGCCGCCCAGTCGTACCCCTCGGCCGCGTGCCGCCTCACCACATCTCGCCGCCGCCGAACAGCAGGTACAGGATCGGGCCGATGCCCCAGATGAACGCCACGACGATCCATACGAGCTTCTGGAGCCCGTTCAGGTCGCCGCGGCCCAGGATGTTGATCAGGCACAGGACGAAGGCGATCGGGTGGAGGAAGATCGCGAGCAGGATCTCGATCAGCAGTTTCATCGTGCCCTCCATGTAACCAGGCGCCGATGGCCGATCGGTGTCGGGATCGTGGCGCTACCGTGGCGCCATGCGCAGCGCCCCGTCCAGGCGGATCGTCTCGCCGTTCAGCACCGGGTTCTCCACGATGTGCGCCGCCAGCCGCGCGTACTCGGGCGGCCGGCCCAGCCGGCGCGGGTGCGGGATCGCGTCGGCCAGCGACTGCCGGAACCGCTCGTCCAGCCCTCCCAGCAGCGGCGTGTCGAACGTGCCGGGCGCGATCGTGCAGACGCGGATCAGCGCGGACGCCAGGTCGCGCGCGGCGCAGATCGTCAGCCCAACGATGCCCGCCTTGGACGCGCTGTACGCCGCCTGGCCGACCTGGCCCTCGAACGCGGCGATCGACGCCGTGTTCACGATCACGCCGCGCTCGCCGTCCACCGGCTCCAGCTCGGCCATGCGGGCCGCGGCCAGGCGCAGCACGTTGAACGTGCCCACCAGGTTGACCGCGATGCGCAGGTCGCCGGCCGCGGCCACGGCCGCCCGGGCGTCCTCGTCGCTCGTCACGTCGCCGGGCACGAACGTCGCGGCCGCGCCGAGCTCCCGCGCCACCTCGGCCCCGGCCGACGCCGGCAGGTCGAAGATGACCACCCGCGCTCCCCGCTCCAGCAGCAGCTCCGCGGTGGCCCGGCCGAGGCCCGACGCCCCACCGGTGACCAGCGCGCTCGTTCCAGCGATCTCCACGGCGGGAAGGATAGAGCCGCGCCAGGTGTCCGGGCGGCGCCACGGCCGGCACGTCAGCCGGCCGCGACGATCTCCAGGGCCACGTGGTCGGTCGTCCAGGCCACGCCGCAGAGCGGCCGGACGCGCCGGCCGGACGTGCGCAGGCGCTCGATGATCGCGAAGACGAGGTCGGGGTGGCTGCAGAACACGGTCGGGCCGACCGCCTCCGCGACCAGGCGGATCGCTCGGTCCACCGACGCGATCTGGCCCAGGCCGGACTCGGAGTCGATCGGGAGCTGACGCGCCTCCGCCAGCGGCAGCACCGTCTGCTGGCAACGGAGCCAGGGGCTGGAGACGATCCGCGTGATGCGGGCGCCGTCGAGGCGCTCGGCCAGCTCCTGCGCCTGCTGCCAGCCGACCCCGGTCAGCGGCCGCAGGCGGTCCGGCCCCGGCCATGAGAACCTCCCCCCCGCGTCCGCCTCGCGAACCAGGTAGATTCCCATCAACTCGCACGATAGGGCCTCGCGGTTAAGCCCTGGTTACATACTCGGTAACCGTCAGCGGAGCTGGACCCCGGCGTCGACCGGCAGGACGACGCCCGTGACCAGGTGGGCGGCGTCCGAGGCCAGCCAGGCGACGGCCGCGCTGACGTCGTCGGGCTCGACCAGGTCCACCGGGAGCAGGGCGGTCAGGGCCCGCGAGGCCTCCGGCTCGGCGGCCAGCCACCCCTGCATCGCCTCGGCCGTGCCCATCGGCGTCCGCACGCCCCCCGGCAGCACGCAGTTGACCCGGATGCGGTGGGCCGCCAGCTCGATCGCCAGCGCCCGCATCAGCCCGACGGCGCCGTGCTTGGCCGCCACGTAGTGCGAGATCCCCGGGTACCCGCGCAGCGACGCGGCCGACCCCGTGATCACGATGCTGCCGCCGCGGCCGCGCTCGATCATGCCCGGGATCGCGGCCCGGCAGGTGGCCCAGACCCCCTTGAGGTTGGTCGCCACGACCTGGTCCCACTGTGCCTCGGTCAGCTCCCAGGCGCGGCCGAAGCTGATCACGCCGGCGTTGGCGCAGACCACGTCCAGCGGGCCCAGCTCGGCGGCGGCGGTCACCGCCCCGGCCATCTGCTCGACGCTGGCCGCGTCCGCCCGGACCGCGGTGCAGCGCCGGCCCGCGGCGCGGACGGCGGCGGCCGTCTCCTCCAGGTCCGCCTCCGTCGCCAGCGCGTAGGGGACGGTCGGCTGGCCGGCCGCCAGGTCGCAGGCGACGACGTCGGCGCCCGCCCGCGCGAGCGCCAGCGCATGGGCCCGGCCCTGGCCGCGGGCCGCCCCCGTGACGAGGGCCACCCGGTCGCTCATCGGCCGTCCCCGGGGTCCCCACGAAATCGCGGGGCTCCACCCTCCTCGCTCCGCGGGGGGTACCCGGGGGTGCGGATTTCGTGGGGTGGGTCGCGCCAGCCGTCGAGGATCGGCAGCAGCTCGGACAGGCGGCGGATCGTGGCGTCCGGCGTGACGGGGGCCGAGGGCACGATGTCGTTGGGCAGCAGCACGGTCCGCATGCCCACCGCCTGCGCGCCGGAGATGTCGTCGAACGGCCGGTCGCCCACCATCACGGCGTCGGCGGGCTCGACGCCCAGCGGCGCCAGCACGGCCCGGAACGCCTCGGCGTGGGGCTTCGTGTGGCGCAGCTCGCTCGTGTACACGCGCACGTCGATCAGGTCGAGGACGCCGTCGCGGGCGAGGATGCGCTCGTGCCACTCGCGGGGCCAGTGGGTGTTGGAGAGCAGGCCGGTCCGGACGCCGCGCTCGCGCAGCGCCCGCAGCAGCGGCGCGGCCTCGGGATCCGTCAGCGTGTGCGGCGTCCACGCCTCCAGGTGCGCCTCCAGCGCCTCGTCGCGGACGGCCGCCTCGAACGCCACGCCCGACAGCTCCGTGGCCCGGGCCAGCAGGTCGTCCAGCGTGCCGCTGGCCATGCCGGCGTGGCGCGTGACCCGCTCCCAGGACTCGCGCTCGGCCTCCAGCAGCGCCGCCGTCAGCTCCGTGGCCCGCTCCGGCGCGAGGATGCGGGCGGCGACCGCCCACAGGTCGGCCAGGTCGATGGTGTGGAACGGCGTCAGCGTGCCGCCCCAGTCGAAGACGACGGCGCGCGGTCCCACGGATGGTGAGCCTACACGAGCGCCGGCCGCCCTTACACTGGGCCACATGAGCGTGCAGGAAGTCGTGACGGAGCCGGTCGGCGTCGAGGACGAGGAGGACTTCGGCGCGGACCTGAGCGACGACGAGCTCGGTGAGCTCCTGGTCCGGGAGATCACCATCGACGGGATGTGCGGGGTCTACTGATCCCGCGCCAGCCGTAGGTGAAGCGGAGCGAGCGGGTCCGGCTGGACGACGCGGTCGCGCTGCGGCCGGAGCGGTTCGGGGCGCTGGCCTACAGCTACCGCGACCGCCAGCTCTTCTTCATCGACCAGCGCCTGCTGCCGTTCGTGGAGTCCGACGCCGCGCGGCCGGTGGGCGAGATCGCCGATGACCTGGTGGCGCGCGGCGAGCTCGACGAAGCCGCGCTGCCCCGCCTGCTGACCGTGCTCGAGGGCCTGCGCCGGAAGGGGGTCGTCCATGTCGTCGTATGACGTGCTGCGCCAGGGCCTGGCGGCCCCGATCTGCCTGACCTGGGAGATGACGTACGCGTGCAACCTGCTCTGCGTGCACTGCCTCACCTCGTCCGGCAGGCGCGCGCCGGACGAGCTGACGACCGCGGAGGCCAAGGCGCTGCTCGACGAGTGGGCCGCGATGAAGGTCTTCTACATCAACGTCGGCGGCGGCGAGCCGATGACCCGGCCCGACTTCTTCGAGCTGATGGAGCACTCGATCTCGCGCCGGATCGGCGTCAAGTTCAGCACCAACGGCACGCTCGTGGACCGTGCGGCGGCCCGCTGGATCGCGTCCACCGACTACCTGGACGTCCAGATCTCCGTGGACGGGGTCTCGCCCGGCGTGAACGACCCCATCCGGGGCGACGGCTCGTTCAGCCGCGCTCGCCGCGCGATGGAGCTGCTGGCCGAGGAGGGCTTCCCCTTCAAGGTCAACCACGTGGTCACGCGACGCAGCTTCGGCCAGCTCGACGAGCTCCACACGATGGTCACGGGCATGGGCGGCCATCTCCGGGTGACCCGGCTGCGGCCATCCGGCCGCGGCCGCGAGGTGTGGGACGCGCTGAAGCTGACCCAGGAGCAGAATCGCGGGCTGTACGCGTGGCTGCGCGCCCACCCCGACGTGCTGACCGGGGACTCGTTCTTCCACCTGTCGGCGCTGGGCGCGCCGCTGGACGGGCTGAACATGTGCGGGGCGGGCCGCATCGTCTGCTGCGTGGACCCACGTGGCGACGTCTACGCCTGCCCGTTCGTGCTCGCCGACGAGTTCAAGGCCGGCAACGTGCGGGAGTCGTCCTTCGCCGGCATCTGGTCGGGGTCGCCGCTGTTCGAGCGGCTGCGCGGCTGGGAGGTGGGCGGCCAGTGCCGGACGTGCGGCGCGTACGGGCGGTGCCACGGCGGCTGCATGGCGGTGAAGCACTTCACCGGCACCGCCCTGGACGACCCCGACCCGGAGTGCGTGTTCGCCCCGGACAGCGGGCCGACCGCCACGGTGATCCCGCTGGCGCTGAGCCCGCGGCCGATCCGGCCCGCGTAGCCCGCCGGCATGGGCTCACTGCGGGTCCGCGCGCTCGACCCCGAGCGCGAGCTGGACGCGTTCCTGGCGCTGCGCAACGCAACCCGGATGGGGAACCTCGACCGCGAGCGCTGGCTCGAGACCGAGGCGCGCGCGCCGGCCTCCAGCCTCCGCCGGAACCTGGTCGGGGGGCTGGACGGCCGGATGGTGGCGGTCGCGAGCGTGGCCGACGACGAGTTCGTGACCAACTGCGTGTCGGCCTTCGTCGCGACCGGGCCCGGGCACCGGCGCCGGGGCCACGGCCGGGCCATGCTGGCGGCCGTCGAGGAGGTGGTGGCCGAGCGCCGGCCGGCCGAGGTCCGAACGGCGACCAGGGACGACGACGGCGAGTCGCGGGCGTGGGCCGAGCGGCGCGGGTTCGCGGTGTTCGACCACACGTTCCGGTCGCGCCTCGACCTGGACGCGTTCGACCCGGCCCCGCACCGGGGCGCCGTCGAGCGGGCGGAGGCGTCGGGGCTGCGGTTCCATCGGTTCGGCGCCGCCGACGACCCCGAGCTCCTGTTCGACCTGTTCGTGCGCCTGTTCCGGGACGTCCCCGACCAGACGGAGCCGCCCGACCGCTCGTACTTCCAGCGCGAGGTGGCGGACCTGGAGGGCATGATCTCGGTCCTGGCGTACGACGGCGACACGCCGGTGGGCCTCGCCACGCTGCTCCCGCTCCAGGCCGGCGAGTACCTGAACGCGCTGACGGGCGTGCTGCCCGAGTACCGGGGACGGGGCCTGGCCCGGGCGCTCAAGGTCGTGTCCGGCGAGGCGGTCCGGGAGACCGGCCGCCGCTACGTGGTCACGAACAACAACGCGCGCAACGCGCCGATGCTGGCGGTCAACGACGCGCTCGGGTTCGTGCGCCAGGTCGGCCTGCTCCACCTGCGCCGGCGCACCCCGACCGTATGATCTGAGGCCGATGGACACGCCGGTGGGCGACGGCCCGGGGCTGCAGCCGCGCGACTGGCTCCTCCTGCTGTTCGACGGGACACCGCGGCCGCTGGAGCGCGTCCGCATCCAGAAGAGCCTGTTCCTGTTCGCGGAGCGCTCCAAGGCGGCCGGCAGCGAGAAGTACGAGTTCGTGCCCTACCACTACGGCCCGTTCAGCTTCGCGATCTACCCGGACCTGGACCGGCTGGTCGAGCAGGGGCTGCTCCGCGTCGAGCGGGAGGCGACCGCCTCCTCGCCCCGCTACACGCTGACGGGCGCCGGCGCGCGCGCCGTCGAGGCGCTGCGCGGCTCGGCGCCGCCCGAGCGGCTGGACCTGCTGCGCTCGCTGCGCGACTGGGTCACAGAGCGCTCGTTCCGCACGCTGCTCAACGACGTGTACCGGCTGTATCCCGAGTACGCCGTCAACTCCGTGTTCCAGAAGCCGTGACGCTGGCGCTGGCCATCTGCTGCAGGGACGGCATCGTGCTCGCCGCGGACAGCCAGTCCACGCTGCTCACGCCGGGGCAGTACACGAAGCAGGACACGGAGAAGCTGCACGTCATGGCCGACCGGATCGCGTGGGCCGGGGCGGGCACGGTCGGCGCCATCCAGCGCGTCGAGCACGCGGTCAACCGGCACGCCGGCGAGATCGTGCGGGCATTCGCGCAGGACCACGAGCTGGGCGCGCGCAAGATCCACACGCGGGTCAGCGCGGTGCAGCGGGAGATCGCGGCGGAGATCCTGGGCGATCCGGAGGAGGAGGGCGCCAGCGCGTACCTCTTCGGCGGGTACGGGGCCGGCGGCCAGTGGCTGCTCGAGATCGACTCCAGCGGTGTGCGCCAGTGGTGCGAGCGCGGGCACTTCACGGCCATCGGGTCGGGCTCGATCTACGCCGTCCACGCGTACCGGAGCATCGAGCACTACCGGCTGCCGTCCCTGAGCCTGGTCCAGGCGCAGGCGTTCGCGTACCGGACGGTCGAGAACGCGATCGCCACCGCGGCGCTGGGCCTGGGCGGGGCGATCCGGCTGGCCACGGTGACGCCGGCAGGCGCCTGCGCCCTCGGCGACACGGACCTGAAGGCCGTGCAGGACGTCGTGGACATCTGGAAGCAGCGCGAGGTGGAGATCCTCGACGAGCTGGACCCGGTGGCGGCGCCGCCCGCGCCGGCCGCCGTGGACGAGCCGCCGAGCGAATAGGCGAGCGGGCGACGGACCCGGTCCGCCGCCCGCGCGTTCGGGGGAAAGGAGTGTCGGTTACGGGTTGCAGCGCGCCGGCGTGACCGACGTGTCGGGGTTCACGCACAGCGGGCCGAGGCCGGTGGTGGCGCTGGGGAGGCTGATCATCGCGAGCGGTCCCGCGCGGTGCTCGCCATTGAACGGGGTCGGCTTCGTCACGTCGAAACCGCACGCCTGCGCGTCGGCCGGGTTGTTGAACCAGAAGCCGACGTGGAACGTGTTGGTCGGCGCCAGGTTGACGTCCGGGTCGAAGCCGAAGATCTGGTCGAGCAGGATGGTGCGCACGCGGACCGTGCCGTTGCCGTTCTTGTCGGCCTGCACGTCCGACTGGTACCAGGCCATCCCGAAGCTGGTGACCGTGGGGTCGGGCTTGCCGTCCGCGCCCAGCGAGCTGCGCTGGACGGTGAACAGGTCGAACGCCAGGTTCGGCTTGATGTCGTGGATGCGCAGGGTCAGCGTGTCGTTGAGGTTGCCGCGCTGGACGGTCACGTCCGCGCGCGGGGCCCGGGCCGGATCGCCGGGGAAGCGGGCGATGCAGCTGGCGAACTTCGGGTTCGCCACCAGCTGGAAGTGGGTGACGTCGGGCGGCCCGCCGGCGTTGGCGCTCACGCCGCGCGCGGCGGTGAAGCCCAGGGCGAGCGCCGCGGCAGCCGCCAGCAGCGCGATCGCCACCAGCGGGCGAGCCGGTCGTCGCAGGAACGAGGTCATCTCGGGTCCTCCAGTCACGTGGTCCGGTGCCGGGTCGGGCTGGCGGACTGCGCGCCGTCCGCGTCGCCCTCATCGGCGGTCGGACAGCACTACGGAGCGAGCGCTCCGAACGGTTCAATCGGCCGCCATCAGGCGGCGGCGAGCACCTTCGGACCCTGGTGGAGGGGGTTGCCGTTGTCCGGCTCGAGCGTCACGCCGAGGCTCGGGTAGCGCGCCAGGTCCGCGGCCGTCTGCCAGCGCACGGTGGCGTCGCCCGCGCCGGTGGTCGTGAAGCTGCCGACGCTGACGCGGTCCTGGTGCTGCGGCGTGTCGTCGGCGGCGACGAGCCAGCACGTGTAGAAGTGACCCGGCGGGGGCGGCGGCAGGTCGCGCACGCGCAGCTCGATGACGGACCCGGCGGTCTCGTGGCGGACGGTCGCGACGCCCGACGCGGCGCCGCCGCCGGCGGCGACGAGGCGGATGGTCTGGGCGGCGGGCACCGGCGTGGGCGGCTGCGTGCCGGGAAGCCCTCGGCCGACGCCCAGACCGGCCACGAACGCGATCGCCAGGGCCGCGGCGGCGGCCAGGGGCCAGGCCGGCGTCCAGCGGCCCCGGGCTGGCCGGGGCAGGAGCGGGAGCCCCGCGCCGATCTCGGGCTCGCGCGCGATCGCGGCCATGACCCGGGACTCCAGGTGGGCGGGCACGTCGACCGGGTCCGCCGCCTCGTCCAGCAGCCCGGGCGTCGCGCGCAGCTCGGCCAGCTCGCGCCGGCAGTCCGGGCAGGAGGCCAGGTGGCGCTCGAAGGCCTCGCGCTCGGGCTCGGCCAGCCCGCCCAGCACGTAGCCCCCGAGGTCCAGGTGGGGCAGGCCCGGATCAGCTCGCGTCATGGAGTCCTCGTTCATCGGCGGCACGTCGGAACGCGCGCAGCGC
>VBJR01000371.1:0-4031 GCA_005880175.1 Chloroflexota bacterium | reverse complement strand
GGTGGGCCGGCGGCAGCGAGTCGAGCGCCTCCCTGATCGTGAGCTGGAGCAGGAGGCGGTCGATCGTCTCGTCCACCGCGGCCGGCGGCTCCCGCTCGGGCTCGGATGGCCGCGAGGACGGGCGGCGCCAGAGGTCGATCGCCAGGCGGCGCGCGATGGACAGGACGAACGCCGAGACCGTGCCCCGGGCGGGGTCGTAGCGGTCGGCCGTCCGCCAGACGCGGAGGAACGTCTCCTGGACCAGCTCCTCGGCCAGGCCCTGGTCGCCGAGCAGGCGGAAGCCGAGGCCGTACAGGCGCCGCTCGTAGCGCCGGTACAGCTCGGGCAGCGCCCGATCCCGGTCTCCCCGGCCGACGGCGATCATCAGGGCCGCCTCCTCGCGGTCGTTGTCCGATGGCGGCGCGGTCCGGTCCCGGTGGGATCGCGACCCTAGCACGGCCACCATGCGCCGGGACTACGGACCGGGGCTGCCGGACGGTTCACGGCCGAGACGATAACCGTCCGCCGGCCCGGCACGAATAGGCGGGTTCGCCCCTCCGGTTCTCTGGTGTCATGTCAGACGGTCTGAGGCTCGGCCTCTTCTCCGTGAACGCGCACGCCTGCGCCCGGCCGGCGACGGCGGCCCGGGTCGCCCGGGCGGCCGAGAGTGCCGGGTTCGACACGCTGTGGGCCGGCGAGCACGTCGTGCTGCCCGACCCGCGCGTCCCGCCCTCGCCGATGGAGCCCGAGGAGCCGATCCTCGACCCGCTGGTCGCCCTGGCGTTCCTGGCCGCGCACACGACGACGCTGCGCCTGGGCACGGGCGTGGTCATCCTGCCCCAGCGCCACCCGCTGGTGCTGGCCAAACAGGTGGCGAGCCTGGACGCGCTGTCGGAGGGCCGGCTGATCCTGGGCGTCGGCGCGGGCTACCTGGAGCCGGAGCTGACCGCGATCGGCGTCCCGATGCGCGAGCGAGGCCGCCGGACCGACGAGTTCCTGGCCGCGATGCGCGAGCTCTGGTACGCGGAGCGGCCGGCGTACACGGGCCGGCACGTCCGGTTCTCGGGCGTGATGGCGCAGCCGCGGCCGGCGGCCCGGGTGCCGATCGTGGTCGGCGGCCACACGCCGGCGGCGCACCGGCGCGCGGTGGAACAGGGCGACGGCTGGTACGGCTTCAACCGGGACCTGGACGCGACGGCGACCCAGCTCGAGGGCCTGCGCGAGGCGGCGTCCCGCTACGAGCGTCCGCCAGAGCTGGGCCGGCTCGAGATCAGCGTGACGCCGCGGGGGACGCCGGACCGGGAGACGGCGGCGCGGTTCGCGGAGCTGGGCGTGGACCGGCTGATCCTGCTGCCGCGGCCGGAGCTGGACGAGGCGGGCCTGGTGGCCTACGTGTCACGAGCGGCGGAGACGCTCGCGGGCGCCGGAAGCTGAGGCGCGGACGGCGCTGGTGGCCCGCAACGTCGAGGACTTCGAGGGCGTGGGCGTGGCCATCCTCGAATCCTTGGCGGGCGCCGTAGCCTGAGCCCATGACAGACCTCCTCGACGCCGCCCGGCGGATCCTCTCCACCACGCCCGCGCGCTGGCACAGCCTCGTCGACGCCGCCAGCGGCGAGCTGCTGACCCGGCCGCCGGCGCCCGGCGAGTGGTCCGCGGCCGACTGCTTGAACCACCTGGTGCTGACCGAGCGGGCCGTGTTCGGCGCCCGGCTGCGAGCCATCCTCGCGGGCGGCGACCTGGTGGCCTTCGATCCCGGCCAGCCGCCGGAGCGGACGCCGGGCGAGGTGGTGAGCGAGCTGGCGGCCGCCCGCGCCGAGAACCTGGCCGTGCTCGCGGGCGTGACGGCGGCGGACCTGGATCGCACCGGCCGGCATCCCGAGCACGGGCCCGTCGCGCTCCGCGTCGTGCTGAGCGCGTGGGCCGCGCACGACCTCCCGACGTCGAGGCCTCGGCTCAGCCCAGGTAGCCCGCCGCCTCCAGCAGCTCCACGATCCGGCGCGCGACCTCGTCGGCCGAGCCCGTGACCAGCTCGCGCTGGCGGGCCTCGGTGGCAGCGCCGACCACCGCCGCGATGCGCGCCTCGGCGGGGAGCGTCCCCGCCGGGGCGGGCATCCGGGGCGGGCCCGGCCGGGGCGGCCGGTGGTCCAGGAACGCCGGCCCCGGGGCCCGCACGGCCGGCGGCAGCCGCGGCACCACCGCCGAGCGGGCCCCGATCAGCGCCGCCGGCGATGCGGCGCGCGGTCGCACGATCCCCGGCTCCACCGCCACGACCGCGGGCAGCGGCACGGCCAGCTCCTCGCGCACGCCGCGGTCGAGCCGGCTGACCACCCGCGCCTCTCGTCCCTCGACGGCCACCGACTCCGCCGCCGTCGCCTGGGGCAGGTCGAGCAGCCCGGCCAGCAGGCCGGCCACCGGGCTGGCGCCGTGGTCGCCAGACCGGTGCGGGACGAGCACGAGGTCGAACGGGTCGGCGGCCATCGCCTCGGCCACCGCGTAGACGTCGGTCGCGGCCACGACGCTCGCGGCACCCAGCGCGAGGCAGTCCCGCAGCAGCGCCTCCACGTCCGGACCGTCCAGGCCCACCACGTGCGCCTCGCCCAGCGTCAGCGCCAGCTCGACCGCCTCCAGCGAGCCCGGGCTCGCGGCCGCCGCCGCCCGCGCCCGGTCGATCGCCCCGCTCACGGGGTCGACCTCGACCGACACCGGGTCCCATGCCGCCTGGACCAGCGCCGCGACGCGCATCACGAATCGCGGAACGACACGCCCAGCCCGCCGCCCGGGTAGCGCCACGTGATCGCGCCCTCGCGGTTGCACGCGACGTAGCACGTGCCGCACTCGAAGCAGTGCTCGTAGCTGAACACGATCGAGCCGTCCGACAGCAGGCTGAACAGGTTCGCCGGGCAGGCGTACACGCAGGCGTGCAGGGTGCAGTCGCGGCAGATCTCGCCGTTCACCGTGATGTGCGGCTCCGGGTCCGGGCTGAACCGGACCGTGGCCAGCTTCTCCTGGAGCGTCGTCCTCACCATCCGTACGCCCGGCCGCCGGCCCACAGGTCGCGCACCAGCCGCCACGTCGGGATGCCGGCCCGGCGCAGCTCGCGGCGGGCCAGGCGCAGCAGCTTCGGCCGGGGCTCGCCCCGGGAGGCCAGGGCCCGCTCCGCCAGGGCGGTCATCACGCCAGGGTAGACGCGCTGGACCGGCTCCGACATCGCGAACGCGGGCGCCCGCCGGAAGCGCCGGAAGTCGCGCAGCACGAAGCTCTGGCGCAGCCGGCGCTCGTAGGCGCGCAGGGCGTCCGCGTCCACCCGGCCCGACCCGACCGCCTCGGCCGCCGTCTCGCCGGCCGCCGCGCCCGACGCGATCGCGTAGTTGATCCCCTCCAGGTACAGCCCGGTCGCGAAGCAGAGCCCGGCCGCGTCGCCGGCGACCAGGATGCCGTCGCCGTACAGCCGGGACAGCCCGGCCAGCCCCGCCTCCGGCACCATGTGGGCCGAGTACTCGACCAGCCGGCTCCCCCGCAGCAGGGGCGCGACGGCCGGATGCGCCTTGAACGCCTCCACGAGCTCGTAGGCGGGCACGCGGGCCGCCGTCAGCGAGGCGATCTGCGCGATCACCCCGAGGGACAGGCTCTCCCGGTTCGTGTACAGGAACGCCCCGCCCCTCACCCCGCCGGTGACCGCGCCCACGTACTCGTACGTGACGCCCTCGTCGCCGGTCAGCGCGAAGCGGTCCTCGATCGCCTGGCGGTCCAGCGCGACGACCTCCTTGACGCCGAGCGCGACCTCGTCCGGGTGCAGCTCGCCCCGGAGGCCCGCCTTCCGGGCCAGGAACGCGTTGACGCCGTCCGCCGCGACGACCACCCCCGCCTCCACGTCGCCGTCCGGCCGGCGCGTGCGGACGCCGACCACCCGGCCCGCGCCGTCCCGGAGCAGGTCGTCCACAACGGTGGAGGCGAGCAGCGTCGCGCCCGCCGCGACGGCCTGGTCGGCCAGCCAGCGGTCGAAGCGCGGGCGCAGGAGCGTGAACCCGTTGAACGGCTCGTGGTCCCAGTTC
>VBJR01000370.1 GCA_005880175.1 Chloroflexota bacterium | reverse complement strand
AGAGGTCGGCGCCCCACGTCGGCATCGCCTTCTTCTGGAAGATCCGCAGCGATCGCAGCCGCATCTCGGTCATCCAGGCCGGCTCCTGCTTCATCCAGGAGATCTCCTTGACGATCTCCTCGGTCAGGCCCCGCTTGGCCTTGAAGACGTACTTCTCGGGATCGAAGAAGCCGTACTTCTCCTTGTAGTCATCGCCGACGCTGATCTGCGGTGTCACGGCCATGCCTACCCCACCTCCTGAGAACCGGCGGCGGCGGCCGCGGCGGGCTCGTCCACCCACTCGGCGTACCCGGTCCGCTCCAGCTGGTCGGCCACCTCGGCGCCGCCGGAGCGGACCACCTGGCCGTTCACCAGGACGTGCACGAAGTCAGGCCTGATGAACTGGAGGATCCGCGTGTAGTGAGTGATGATGAGCACGCCCAGCCCGGGCCCGCGCATCGTGTTGATCGCCTCGCTCACGAACTTGATGGAGTCGATGTCGAGGCCGGAGTCAGTCTCGTCGAGGATGGCGATCTCCGGCCGGAGCACCGCCATCTGGAGGATCTCGGCGCGCTTCTTCTCGCCGCCGGAGAACCCCTCGTTGACGTAGCGCGAGAGAAAGCTGTCGTCCATCCGGAGTGTCTGCATCGGCTCCTTCAGGAGGGCGCGGAACTCGCGGGGCGAGATCGCCTTCGACTTGTCCTTGCCGTCGTACCCGCGCTTCGCGTTGAGGGCCGTGCGCAGGAAGTTGGCCATCGTCACGCCGGGCACCACGGTCGGGTACTGGAACGCCAGGTACAGGCCCAGCCGGGCCCGCTCGTCCGCCTCCAGCTCCAGCAGGTCGCGGCCCGCGAACCGGACCTCGCCCGCGGTCACCTCGTAGCCCGGATGGCCCATCAGCGTGTTGGAGAGCGTGCTCTTGCCGGAGCCGTTCGGGCCCATGACCGCGTGCACCTCGCCGCGGCTCAGGCCGAGCGAGACCCCGCGCAGGATCTCGCGTCCCTCGACGGCGACGTGCAGGTCCTTGATCTCGAAATCAGCCAATTTGCTTCCTCTCAGCAGTGGTGATGTCATACGTGCAGCTCGCGTCGCCATCGCCGAGCCAGCTGGAGCGGACGACCGCGGCCCCCAGGAGCCGCCGGTACAGGTCCTGCTCGTGCCGGCAGGGATGGCCGCCGCGGGCGGCGACGTCCTGGATCGGGCAATTGCAGTGTCGAAGCTGGAGCCCGCCGTCGGCTCCTTCCACCAGCTCGGTCATGTGACCGCGCTCGCTCGTCAGCCGGACCAGCTCGCGGACGCGTTCCGCGAAGTCTAGGCCCGCCAGGCGCACACCGTATTCGGCCTCCAGCCGCCGGGCGCGGGCGGCGAAGAACCGCTCCAGCTCGGTCTGGTCCAGGAACTCGACGAGCTCCCCGGCCAGCTCGCGATGGCCGCTGGGGAACTGGTCGCCCGCCGCCGGGGTCAGCCGGTACACGTTGACGGGCCGGCCCGGCCCCCGGTGCTCGTCCGTGGACACCTCGACGAGCCCCCTGGCCTGGAGCGTCTCCAGGTGCCGGAGCGCGCCCTGCTTGCTCACGCCCAGGTGCTCCGCGATGTCGGCCAGGCAGGCCGAGCCCCTGGCTTTCAGCAGCGCGAGGACGTCGTGCTTGCGGTCCATCGATGGGCTGGATTGTACCGAGTTTGTCAACGCGGATGTTGATAAACCCCCGCGCGGCGATGTCGCAGCGTTGCTTCACAAGGGCAGCACACGGGCTACCCTTCGTGGGAATCGTGGTCGATGTGGGCCTGGACGTGGGGTGACAGACTCGCCGACGGCGTTCGCCGCGCCCGCCTCCGCGCGGTCGGCGGGCGAGCTGGGCTGGCGGCGAATCCTCGTGGTCGGGTGCTCCGGCGCCGGAAAGACCACGTTCGCGATGCGGCTGGCGGAGGTGCTCGGCCTGCCGGTGATCCACCTCGACGCCGAGTACTGGCGTCCGGGCTGGCAGCACACTCCGGCGGACGAGTGGCCGGCGCGGGTGGACGACCTGGCCTCGCGCGATCACTGGGTGATGGACGGCAACTACGGCGGGACCCTCGAGCGCCGGCTCACCCGCGCCCACGCCGTAGTGTTCCTTGACGTGCCCAGAACGACGTGCATGCGGCGGGTGATCGTCCGCTCCTGGCGGTACCGCGGCCGCCGCGGCCCGGGCCTCCCGGACGGCTGCCCCGAGCGCATGGAGTGGCAGTTCCTGATGTGGGTCTGGAACTTCGAGCACCGGTCGCGGGGGCGGGTGATCTCGCTGCTGGCCTCGTCGGGCCTGCCCGTCGTGCACCTGCGCGGCCGCCGGGAGTCGGAACGGTGGCTGACGACCTGACGGCGCTCACGGCCGAGGCCATCGAGGCCAGGGTCGCCGGTGTGCGGGGCCGCATGAAGCCCGTCGAGCAGCAGCTGGCGGAGCTGCGCGCCGAGCGCGACGTGCTGCTGACCGAGCTGCGGCGCCGGGACCGCCTGGCCAGCCGCGAGCGGCGGGCCGGCCTGCGCGACGCGATGAAGGCCGGCGACCTGCCGACCCTCGCCGCGCTGGTCGCCACGGCGGAGGGCGGGTCGCTGGACGAGTACCGCTACCACCTGAAGACGGGGGGCGAGGTGCGCCTCGGCTTCCCTGGCGCCCGGCCCAGCCTGGCGTTCACCGACGGCCGGCGCGTGGTCCAGGCGCGCGACCTGGCCCAGGCGGCGGAGCTGTACGCCGCGGGCTGGGAGCTCGGCAGCCCGGGCCGGCCCGGCTGCCGCGTGCACTTCCCCGGCACCCGGCAGGAGCGGCTCGTGGACCCGGACGAGGTGCACGTCCGTCCCGCTTGACACGTTGGACAAAAACCTGCACAACAAGTGCGGGATTTCGTCACAACGGTCCGCAGACAAACTTGATAGCCTACGCGCATGGGAAACGGAAGCAAGATGCGGGCTGAGCAGGCGCTCGGGGCAGCGGTCACGGCGCTCGAAGCGGCACGCATCACCCTGATCAAGCGGCTCGAAGAGATCGACACGGATGCCATGCGCAAGCGCGGCGTCCGCCTCGCTGGCGCGGTCCGGTCCGACCTCGAGCGGCGGGTGCGCCCGCCCCGGCGCCGGCGCGTGTCGCCGTGGGGCGTCGCGGGCGTCGCCGGGCTGGTGGTGCTGGGCGCCGCGGCCGTCGGCGTCGGCTACGTGGCGTACGACCGGGAGCGCAGGGAGGCGGCGCGGCGCCGGCTGGGCGACGTGCAGTCCCTCGCCCGCGAGCGCTACGCCGAGCTGACGGGCGGCCGGACCCGGGCCGAGTTCGACCTCGAGCAGCGGGTCCGCCAGGCCATCGCGGACGGCGGGATGGCGCCGGAGGGCCTCGACGTCGTGGTCGAGGGCCGGACGGTCTACCTGCGCGGCGCGGTCGCCGACCCGGCCGCGGTGGACGCCGCGGCGGAGCGGATCCACGGCGTGCCGGGCGTCGTGGCGGTGGTCAACCTGACCACGAGCGGCTCCCGCGAGCAGGCGTCTCAGCGCTCCTAGCGTCCGGGGACAACCCTCCCCGGCGGGCCGGGGAGGGTTATCGTGTGTGCCCACCGGCGTGGGCATCGGTCCCGGGGTGTCCGTATCCATGTCCACGCTCCCCGCGTTGAAACGGGGCAGAACTCGCCTTCTGCGACCACATCCTCGACCGGAGAGCAGATGAAGCCACCAAGGATCAGGATGAGCTCGGGGCGCCGGCCCCGGGCCCGGTTCCACGCCAGCTGGTCTCCCGCCAGCCGGGTCCGGACGCGCCGCACCGCCCTGCGCCTGCTCGGCGTGCTGGGCGCGCTCCTGGCCGTCTTCGCGATCGGCGCCAACGTCTACGCGGTGTCGTTCTGGGACAGCCTGCCCAACGTCCGCAACCTCGACGCCTCGCAGTTCATGGGGGACACCACGATCCTGGACCGCAACGGCCAGCTGATCGCTGACGTCGGGATCCAGGGCGACGGGCAGCAGGGCAACCGCCGGGTCACCGTCGGGCTCGACCAGATCTCGCCCAAGATCGTCCAGGCCACCGTCGCGGTCGAGGACCGGACGTTCTGGACCAACCCCGGTTTCGACGTCCAGGGCATCGTCCGCAGCGCCGCCAACAACTTCCGGGCCGGCTCGATCACGGGCGGCGGCTCGACCCTCACCCAGCAGCTCGCCAAGCAGCTGTTCCTGACCAAGAACGGCGTGGCGGTCCAGTCCCTGAGCCGGAAGGCGCAGGAGGTCGCGCTCGCCTACCAGCTCACGCAGACGTACTCCAAGCAGCAGATCCTCGAGCTCTACCTCAACACGAGCTACTACGGCGCCCAGCAGTACGGCGTCCAGGCGGCGGCCCAGACGTACTTCCACCTGGACGCCAGCAAGGTCGACCTCGCCGAGGCGGCGCTGCTGGCCGGCCTGCCCCAGTCGCCGGACACGTACAACCCCGTCCAGCACTTCGACGCCGCGAAGATCCGGCAGAAGGAGGTCCTGGACGCGATGGTGACCCAGGGCTACGTCACGGCCCACGACGCCGCGGTCGCGTACGCCGAGCAGCTCCAGCCGTCGCCGCCGGTGAACAACTGGAAGGCGCCGCGATTCGTGGACTACGTGATGGGCGAGCTCAAGCGGCTGGGCTACACGCCCGGCCAGCAGCAGCTCACGGTCAAGACGACGCTGGACCTGGGCAAGCAGGCGCTGGCCGAGCAGACGATCTCCGACAACTTCAAGGCCCAGCAGTTCCGTGACAAGGCGGGCCGGCTCAGCTCCGCCATGGTCGCGATGGACCCGACCAACGGCCAGATCCTGGCCTACGTGGGGTCGCCCGACCCGACCGGGCAGTCGGACTCGTTCGACTTCGTGACCCACCCGATCAACCCGGGCTCGTCCGTGAAGCCGTTCACGTACGGCAAGGCGATCCTGGACGGCAAGATCACCATGGACACGCCGCTGGTGGACGGTCCGAGCCCGTACGTCCTGAACCTTCCCGGCAGCCCGCCGTACAAGGTGCAGAACTACGACCTCCGCACCCACGGCACGCTCCCGGCGCGGGTCGCGCTGGCCAGCTCGCTGAACATCCCGGCGGTCAAGGTGGAGATGGCCGAGGGCGTGCCCGCGGTCGTGGACTTCTACCGGCAGATGGGGATGCAGCCCCGGACCCGGGACTCCAGCGGCAACTACCACGCCGACTCGCCCGAGACCGCGTACAGCGCCAGCCTGACGCTGGGCGGCTTCCCGATCACGCTGCTGGAGGAGGTCACCGCGCTGTCCGCCTACGCCGACATGGGCATCTACCACCAGCCCGAGGCGATCCTGTCGGTCACCGGCCCCCGGGGCACGGCGCCCTACCAGGCGGACCCCAACCGCGGCCTCAAGCAGGCGGTGGATCCGGGCGTGGCGTTCATCATCGCCTCGATCCTCTCCGACGACAACAACCGGGCCCCGATCTTCGGCCTGGGCACCGCCCTGCACCTGCCGGACCGCCACGCGGCGGCCAAGACCGGCACCTCCGAGAACTTCCACGACGGCCTGACGATCGGGTTCACCCCCGACCTGGCCGCGGTGGTCTGGATCGGCGACACGGCGGGGACCAACCCGAAGACCGGCGAGCTGTACAACATGATCAACAACTCCGACGGCGTGGTCGTCGCGGCCCCGGCCTGGCACAAGTTCATGGAGAGCGCGCTCAAGGGCGTGCCCGACAAGTGGTACTCGATGCCGTCCGACGTCGTGAAGGGCGCGGGCAACAGCTTCTACCTGAAGACCACGACGAAGGTCAACAACCTGCCGGGCGACAACCCGAGCCCGACGCCGTCCGCGAACGCGAACGGGGTGCCGCCGGACCCGGGCAAGGGCCCCCAGCCGGTGGACCCGCGGGTCTGCCAGCTGCGCCTGCCCATCCCGGGCTGTCCGCAGCCCACGCCGGGCGGGATTCCGGTCCCCGGGGGATAGGCCGTCTGACGCCCTCCCCGGCGGGCTCCGGTGCAGTTGCGAAGCCGCTGCGTAGAATCACTGGCCGATGACCGCAGCCGACGTATCGGTAGTGACTGAAACGCTGCCGGGGAGCCAGGTGGGGCTGACCATCGAGGTCCCCTCGGAGCAGGTGGACCGGGCGTACGACCGCGCGCTGAACCGGCTGGCTCAGCGCGTGCGCATCGGTGGGTTCCGGCCCGGCAAGGCCCCGCGTCCGCTGGTCGAGGCTCGGGTCGGCCCGGCGGCCGTCCGCGAAGAGGTCGTGGACACGCTGGTCCCGAGCCTGGTGAACCAGGCGCTTCGCGACAACAAGATCGACGCCATCGACCGGCCTCGAGTCGAGGTCCAGGAGCTGGAGCGAGGCCGGCCGGGCCGGTTCACCGCCCGGGTGAGCGTCATGCCGGACGTCGAGCTGCCGGACCTCGGCACGCTGCACGTGGATCGGCAGAGCACCACCGTGGACGACGAGATGGTCGAGCGCCGGCTGCGCGAGCTGCGCGAACGGCTCGCCGAGGTCGAGCCGGTCGAGCGCGAGGTGCGGACCGGCGACGTGATCGTGGCCGACCTGCGCGTGCTCGTGGACGACGTCGAGGTGCCGTCCGAGGCCCGCACGGCCACCGAGGTGGAGGTCGTCGAGGAGAAGGTCATCCCGGAGCTGCTGGCGGCCCTTCCCGGGCACGTCGTCGGCGACGTGGTCACGGCCGAGGTCACGCTCCCAGAGGAGCACGAGGACCCCGACCTGCGGGGCAAGCCCGCCCGGCTGGAGGTCACGATCCACGGCCTCAAGGAGAAGCGGGTGCCGGAGCTGACCGACGAGGTCGCGAAGGAGCTGAGCGGCGGCGAGCAGGCCACGGGCGAGGCGCTGCGCACGGCGGTCCAGAGCGACCTGGTCGAGCAGGCGCGGCGCCTGGACGAGCTGTCGTTCGAGCAGGCGGCGGTCAGGGCTGTCGTGGACGCGGCCCAGATCGACGTGCCGGAGGCGCTCGTGGAGCGCGAGATCGACCGCCAGGCGGAGCAGCTGGAGAGCAACCTCCAGAGGCGCGGCCTGCGGCTCGACCGGTACCTTCAGTACGTGGGCAAGACCGCGGCCGACTACCGGGCGGAGCTCCGTCCAGACGCCGAGGGGCGCATCCGGGTCGACCTCGTCCTCGAGGAGCTGGGCCGGCGCATGACGATCTCTCCGTCACAGGAAGAGGTCGAGGAGTACATTCGGTCAGAGGCGGAACGAGATGACGAGGTGCGCCGGGATTTGGACAGCCTGCTGAAGAACCCGGTCGCCATCGACTACTTCCGCCACCGGCTGACGCGGATCAAGGTCCTCGAGGGCCTGGTCGCCCAGCTGGGCGAGAGGGCCGGTGAGGAGCCCGCGGGCGAGTCCGCGGTGGTGAACGCGGAGTAGAAGTATGGGAAACGGGACCTACAATGAGGTCGTGCACGGGGCCCACGGTGCCCCGCGGAGCTCCATCCGCGGGGAAGCGATGGACTACCTGGTTCCGATGGTCGTGGAGAGCACGAACCGCGGGGAACGCGCGTTCGACATCTATTCCCGGCTGCTGAAGGACCGGATCATCTTCATCGGGACCCCGATCGACGATCAGGTGGCGAACCTGATCATCGCCCAGCTCCTGTTCCTCCAGAGCGAGGACCCGGAGAAGGACATCGCGGTCTACATCAACAGCCCGGGCGGCCAGGTGACGGCCGGCCTGGCGATCTACGACACGATGCAGTACGTGCGGCCGCCGGTGTCGACCATCTGCATCGGGATGGCGTACTCCATGGGGGCGGTCCTCCTGGCCGGTGGTGCTGCCGGGCGGCGGTACGCCCTGCCCCACGCGAACATCCTGATCCACCAGCCGTGGGGCGGCATGCAGGGACAGGCGTCGGACATCCAGATCCACGCCAAGGAGATCCTGCGCACGCGCGAGCTGCTGAATGGCATCCTCGCCAGGCACACCAGGCAGCCGATCGAGCGCGTCACGCAGGACACGGAGCGGGACTACTTCCTCACGCCCGAGCAGGCCAAGGCCTACGGGCTCATCGACGACATCATCCAGGCGCCGGAGGCCGCTCTGGCGGCGGCGTCGGATGGCAAGCCCGTGGTACAGAAGGCTTGACGTCATGATCTTTCGCCGCAAGGGCAGCAACCCGAAGGTGGTCCGGCATCGACCCCGATGCAACTTTTGCGGCAAGGAGCGCGGAGAGGGAGGAGTGCAACTAGTGGCTGGTGCGGGTGTCTATATCTGTAGCGAGTGCGTCCGGGTCGCGGCCGAGATCCTTCGCGGTCACAACAATCCACCGGCGCCTGCTGGAACGTAAGGGGGTGACGAGGTGAGCGACCGCGAAGACCGCCGCCGATACACTCGCTGCTCGTTCTGCGGCAAGGGCCAGGACCAGGTGCGCAAGCTGGTCGCGGGCCCGGGTGTCTACATCTGCGACCTGTGCATCGACCTCTGCCAGGAGGTGCTGGAGGAGGACAGCCGGTCCGGCCGCGCTCGACCAGTACGTGATCGGGCAGGAGCACGCGAAGAAGGTCCTGTCCGTGCAGGTCTACAACCACTACAAGCGGGTCTCGGCCTCGAAGATGGTCGGCGACGTCGAGCTGACGAAGTCCAACGTCCTGCTCGTCGGTCCGACCGGGTGCGGCAAGACGTACCTGGCCCAGACGCTCGCGAAGATCCTCGACGTGCCGTTCGCCATCGCGGACGCCACCTCCCTCACGGAGGCGGGCTACGTGGGCGAGGACGTCGAGAACATCCTCCTGCGCCTGATCCAGGCCGCGGACTTCGACATCAGCCGGGCCGAGCGCGGGATCATCTACATCGACGAGATCGACAAGATCGCCCGCAAGTCGGACAACCCGTCGATCACCCGCGACGTCTCCGGTGAGGGCGTCCAGCAGGCGCTGCTGAAGATCCTGGAGGGCACGGTCGCCAACGTGCCGCCGCAGGGCGGTCGCAAGCATCCGCACCAGGATTTCATCCAGATCAACACGACGAACATCCTGTTCATCTGCGGCGGGGCGTTCGACGGGCTGGAGCGGATCATCGAGCAGCGGGTGGGCCGGAAGTCGATCGGTTTCGGCGCCCCCTCGACGCGGCTGGGCAAGCACGAGAAGGCCGAGATCCTCTCGATGCTCCAGCCGGAGGACCTGCTCAAGTACGGCTTCATCCCCGAGTTCATCGGACGGCTGCCGATCACCGTGACGCTGCATCCGCTG
>VBJR01000369.1 GCA_005880175.1 Chloroflexota bacterium | reverse complement strand
CTCTTCTCGGTCGTCAACGTCCTGGGCGTGCGCTGGCTGGCCGAGTCGAACCGCTGGATCACCGCCTGGAAGATCGCGATCCCGGTGCTCACGGTGATCGTGTTCCTGGTCGTCTTCCACCACTTCGACAACCTGTCGTCGCACGGGTTCGCGCCCAACGGCGTGGCGCCCATCTTCACGGCCCTCAGCACCGGCGTCGTCTTCGCCTATCTCGGCTTCGAGCAGGCGGTCGAGTTCGGCGCCGAGTCGGCGAACCCGAGGCGGAACATCCCGCTCGCGGTGATCGGCTCCGTCGTGCTGGGCGTGGTCGTCTACCTGGGCCTGGCGATCGCGTTCGCGACCTCCTTCGAGCCGAGCGCCCTGGCCAAGGGCTGGAGCAACCTCAGCTTCCCCGGCTCGTTCGGACCGTACGCGGCGATCGCCAGCGCGGCCGGCCTGGGCTGGCTCGCGTTCCTCCTCTACGTGGACGCCGTGGTCTCGCCGGGCGGCACCGGTCTGCTCTACGTCGGCTCGACCGCGCGCATGAGCTTCGGCATGGCCCGCATGCGGACCGTTCCCGACGTCTTCGCCAGCCTGAACGAGCGCCGGGTGCCGGTGGTCTCGATCGTCGTCGCGATGGTGCTGGGCTTCGCGTTCCTGTTCCCGCTGCCGAGCTGGCAGACGATCATCGGGATCGTGACCGGCGCGACGGTGCTGGCGTACGGCATGCAGCCGCTGACGCTGGGCGCCCTGCGCCGCCAGGCACCCGAGCGCGACCGCCCGTTCCGCCTGCAGCTCGGCGAGATCATCTCGCCGGTCGCGTTCGTCATCGCCAACCTGATCATCTACTGGAGCACGTGGACCGTCGTCTGGAAGCTGATGCTGGCCGTCCTGGTCGGCTACCTGATCCTGGCGATCGGCTCGCTCGTCCGCCCGCAGGCGACGCGGCCGCAGCTCGACTGGAGGGCCGGCTACTGGCTGCTGCCGTACCTGGGCGGCCTCACGCTGGTCTCGTACGTGGGCGCGCAGGACTTCGGAGGCAGGGGCCTCTTCCCGTTCGGCTGGGACGCCCTGGTCGTGGCCGTGTTCAGCGTCGCGATCTACGTCCTCGCGATCCGGCTTCGCCTGCCCGACGCGACCGCGGAGAAGTACATGACGGAGCTCAGCGCCGAGGCCGAGTCGGAGGAGGAGGAGCTCGGCGAGCTGGGCGTCGTGACCGCGTAGCCCGAGGCCTGCGAACCGTGGGGCGGCGGCTCCGCCGCCGCCCTACATGCCCAGGTACGCCCGGCGCACGTCCTCCGAGTCCAGGAGCTCGCGGCCGGGCCCCTCCTGGACGATGACGCCCGTCTCCAGCACGTAGCCCCGGTGGGCGATCTGCAGGGCCTTGTTCGCGTTCTGCTCGACCAGCAGGATCGGCGTGCCCTGCGCGTTGATCTCGACCAGCGTCCGGAAGATCGTGTCCTGCATGATCGGGGCCAGCCCGAGCGACGGCTCGTCCAGCAGCAGCAGCTTCGGCCGCAGCATCAGGGCGCGGCCGACGGCCAGCATCTGCTGCTCGCCACCGGACAGCGTGCCGGCGATCTGCCGGCGGCGCTCCAGGATCACCGGGAACAGCCCGTACACACGCTCCAGGTCGTCCCTGATGCCCGCGCGGTCCCGCCGGCTGTACGCGCCCAGCAGCAGGTTGTCCGTCACGCTCATGCGAGAGAACAGGCGCCGGCCCTCCGGCGACTGGCCCAGGCCCAGCCGGGCCACCCGGCTCGCCTGCAGGCGCGTGATGTCCGTGCCCTGGAACGAGATCCGGCCGGCGGCGGGCGGGACCAGGCCTGAGATCGTGCGCAGCGTCGTCGTCTTGCCGGCGCCGTTGGACCCGATCAGCGCGACGATCTCGCCCTGGTCCACGTGCAGGGACACCTGGCGCAGCGCCTGGCTGCGTCCGTAGAAGGTATCGACGCCCTCGACCTCCAGGATCGCCATGTCAGGACGCCGTGCCCAGGTATGCGTCGATCACGCGCTGGTTGTGGCGGACCTCCTCCGGCGGGCCCTCCGCGATCTTCTCCCCGTGGTCGAGCACCGTGATCTGGTCCGAGATGTCCATGACCACGCGCATGTCGTGCTCGATCAGGAGGATCGTGATGCCCTGGTCCAGGATCCGCTGCACCAGGCGCATCAGCTCCACCTTCTCCTGGGGCGTGAACCCGGCCGCCGGCTCGTCGAGCAGCAGCAGGCGCGGAGCGGTGGCGAGCGCCCGGGCGATCTCGAGGCGCCGCTGCTGCCCGTACGACAGGTTGCGGGCGTAGCTCTCGCCGTGCCGCTCGAGGCCGACGAACCGGAGCAGCTCGCGCGCGCGCTCCGTGACGTGGACCTCCTCGCGGCGCTCCCGGGGCAGCTTGAACATCGCGTCCCACAGGTTCGCCTTCATGCGCACGTGCTGGCCCACCCGCACGTTGTCGAGCGCCGACATGTACTCGAACAGCCGGATGTTCTGGAACGTGCGCGCGACGCCGAGCTTGGCCACCTGGTGGGGCCGGACGCCGGAGACGTCGATGTCCTCGAACCAGATGTGGCCCTCGGTGGGTGGGAAGAGGCCGGTGACGCAGTTGAACAGCGTCGTCTTGCCGGCCCCGTTGGGCCCGATCAGGGCCGACACCCTGCCCCGCCGCACGTCGAAGCTCACGTCGTCCACGGCGACCAGCCCGCCGAAGCGCTTGCTGACGCGGTCGACGCCGAGGATGACGTCGTCCTCGGGCCGCTCGGCCACGCTCAGGCGGCCCCCACGTCGGCCAGCGCCTCGTCCGCGGTGCCGCCCGCCAGCTCCTCCTGGCGCTGGCGGCTGGGCAGCAGGCCCTGGGGACGCAGCACCATGGTGACCACGAGGATCAGGCCGAACACCAGATAGATCAGGCGCTGCGTCTCGTCCCCCAGCCCCGTCCATCCGGCGTGCGACTGGTTGAGGAAGCCCAGCCCGATCGCGTCCGCCAGGCCGCTGGACCAGCTGGGCAGGTTGGTCAGCACGTAGAAGTCGACGAAGTAGATCGTCAGCGCGCCGACGATCACGCCCGGGATGTTGCCCATGCCGCCCAGCACGACCATCAGCAGGATCGTGACCGAGACGACGAACGAGAAGTTCTCCGGGCTGACCAGCGAGAGCTTGGCGCCGTAGAAGCAGCCGGCGAAGCCGCTGAAGGACGCGCCCACCGCGAACGCCAGGAGCTTGGTCGCGACCGTGTTGACGCCCATCGCCGCGGCCGCCACCTCGTCCTCGCGGATCGCCATCCAGGCCCGGCCGAGCCGCGACCGGAGCAGGTTCGACGTGAGGATGATGGCCAGGCCGAGCAGGATCAGCATCAGGACGTAGTACGCCGTCGGGTCGATGAACTGGTAGTCCCTGACGAGAGCCAGCTGGAGGCCCGCCCAGGGGCCGTCGAGCCAGACCGGCAGCGTCGGCAGGTCGAGGGCCGTGATGCCGTTGACCCCACCCGTCAGCGAGCCCCCGTTGCGGAAGATGCGGGGCACGATCTCGCCGAAGCCGAGCGTGACGATGGCCAGGTAGTCGCCCCGCAGCCGGAGCGTCGGCGCGCCCAGCATGGCGCCGAACAGCGCCGCCACGGCAACCGCGACGAACAGCGCGATCCAGAACGGGATGTGGATCCCGTGGTGGAGCGGGCTGACCGCCAGCTTGTTGGACGCCAGCATCGCGTACGTGTACGCGCCGATCGCGAAGAACGCCGCGTAGCCGAGGTCCAGCAGGCCGGCGAAGCCGACCACGACGTTCAGTCCCAGCGCGAGCAGGACGTACACGCCGGCGTCGGCGGCGGTGCTGACCAGGAAGTTGCCGTTGCCCCCGGTGGAGAACTGCGCGACGGCGGGGAAGAGGAGCGCCAGCAGGAGCAGGACGCCGTACACGACCGTGTTGCGGTCGTGCCAGTCGATGCGCGCCAGCCGCGCCCTCATTTCTGGGGCACCGCCATGCCGAGCAGGCCGGTGGGTCTGAAGACGAGCACCAGGATCAGGATCGCGAAGATCACGACGTCCGTCCAGGCGGCCTGGAAGTACGCGTTGCTGAACGCCTGGATCAGGCCGATGATCAGGCCCCCCAGCGCGGCCCCGGGGATGTTGCCGATCCCGCCGAACACCGCCGCGGTGAACGCGATCAGGCCGGCCTCGAAGCCCTGGTCGAACCGGACGCTGTTGAAGTAGAGGCCGAAGATGATGCCGCCGGCGGCGGCGAGGATGGCGCCGAGGAAGAACGTCGCCGAGATGGTCTGGTCGATGTCGATGCCGACCAGCGCGGCGGCGTCGCGGTCCTGGGCGGTGGCGCGCATCGCCTTGCCCAGCCGGGAGCGGGCGATGAAGATGCTGAACAGGCCGACCAGGACGACGGCCACGACGACCACCAGCACGTCCTTGACCCCGATCGACGCGCCCTCACCGATCGGGAGGCGCTGGCCGGGCAGCAGGTCCGGGTAGTGGATGTTGAACGCCCCCCGCCAGACGTACATGATGCCCTCGAGGATGAACGACATCCCCACCGCCGTGATCAGCGGCGCCAGTCGCGGCGCGTGGCGGAGCGGGCGGTACGCGACGCGCTCGATCAGCATGTTGAGCACGCCGATGATCAGCATGGTGATCGCGAACACGGCCAGGAGCCCGAACCACAGGCCGGCGCCGCTGGACTTGCCCTCGACGAGGCCGAACGCCGACAGCAGCGGCAGCGACACGAACGCGCCGAGCGTGAACACGTCGCCGTGGGCGAAGTTGATCAGCTCGATGATGCCGTACACCATCGTGTAGCCCAGCGCGATCAGCGCGAAGATGGCGCCGTTGGCGACGCCGAAGGCGAGGATCTGCACGAAGAAGCCGTATCCGCCGGCGACGACCTTGGGTACCACGACCAGGCCGATCACGAGCACCGCAAGGATCGCCAGTAGCCACGTTCCGAGACGTCCGCCCAGCACGGCGCGCACCTGGCGCACGGTGCGCAGCCCCGGGGGCACATCCCGCGGCCCACGCTCCAGCCGACCGGTCTTTTCCACGGCGCTAAAGACTAACCATTCCGAGGGCGAATTGGGGGAGAGGCCGGCGCCGGCCTCTCCCATGTCGTTCGCGTCAGCTCGTGGAGTAGTCCTTGGCCGAGACGAAGATCCAGCCGACCTGCTTGTTGTCGGTGGTCTCCAGGTACTTCTTGCTGGAGTCGACCGCCTCGCTCTTGTAGAGCGACATGATCTGCTGGGAGTTGTCGCCGTTCTTGTCGAACGTGACCGGGCCCAGCACGCTCCCGAAGTTGCTGGTCTTGCCGAGCTGCTCCAGCACCTGCTTGCGGGTCGGCATGCTGCCGTTGTTGGCGTCGATGGCCTTGCCGATCGCGTTCATGATCAGCTGGGCGCACGCGTACCCGGGGATGGTGTAGGAGCCGTAGTCGATGTTGCCGGTGTACTGCTTGTGGAACGCGTCGATCGTGGCCCGGGCGTCGGGCACCTGGTCCGCGTCCTTGGTCGCCGTCGTCCCGTACATGCCGGGCGCCGCGGTCGCGGCGTCGGTCAGGCACTGGACGGTCACGATGCCGTCACCGCCCATGAACGGCGCGGTGTCCGGGAAGATGCCCTTCATCTGGCTGCGGACGATGCACGCCTTGTTCGAGTCGGTGCCGCCGAAGTAGATGCCCTGGGCGCCGGCGTTCTGCGCGCTGCGGAGGAACGTCCGGAAGTCGTTGGTCGTGTTGGGGTCGAAGTCCTGCAGCGGCAGCACGACCTGGCCGCCGAGCTTCTTGAACTGAGCGATGAACGTCTGCGCGATGCCCTTGCCGTAGGCCTCGGCGTCGTCACCGACCGCCACCTTCGTGATCTTCAGCTGGTTGTAGGCGTTGTCGGCGTTGGCGGGACCCTGGTGGTCGTCCGTGCCGGCCACGCGGAAGTAGTTGTTGGTGCCGGTCGGCCGCAGGCTGCCCGGGTCGTAGCCGGCGTAGTTCTGGCAGCCGCCGAAGTCCTGCGAGACCTGCTTGGTCAGGCACGGGTTCGTGTTGGCGGGGCTGATCATCGACAGGCTGTCCCGGTTGGCAACCGGGATCTCGGCCGCCGCCACGTTCGAGTTGAACGGCCCGACCATGGCGAGGACCTTCGAGCTCGCCAGCAGCTGCTGGACGTTCTGGGCCCCCTTCTGCGGGTCGTGCTTGCCGTTGACCGCGTCGTCCAGCGACGTCACCTTGATGGTGTAACCCTTGACGCCGCCCTTGTCGTTCTGCTGCTTGACAGCGAAGTTGACGCCGTTCAGCGTGGGCACGCCGTTGGACGCCTCACCGCCCGACATCGGCAGGTCGACGCCGATGTCGATCTCGCCCTTGGAGCCGCCGTTGCCGCCTCCGCCAGAGCTCCCTCCGCAGGCGAGGGAAAGGATGGCCGCGACGGCGATCAGGCCGCTGGCCTTCAGGGCACGGTGGTGACTCATGGGTCTCCCCCTTCTCGAATACGAGGAAATCAACTGCTCTCTCCGGAGGCGTGACGGCCTCGTCCCGGGGGCCGTCATGTCCAGGCCCTCGTCCTCTTCCCGGCGCATGCCGGGGCGAGAGTGCGCCGACGAGGGCCGCCGGTACTCCACGGCAAACTATTCGCAGCGGGGGTGCCGGTGTCAAGCCGCGAGCGCCGATCCGGCCGAGCTCGGTCGGAGGGGCGGCATGTTCGTATACTTGGGCGCCGGAGTGCCGGGCGGGGCCCGGGTTCGCTCCTTTTCTCGATCGTTCTGCTGGAGCGTGCGCCTTGACCACTCAGACCCAAGAACCCTCCAAGCCCAAGTCCGCGTACGTGGACGATGCGGTGCAGCTGGCCGTTGACGCCCGCTGGGAGGAGGCGGTCGAGCTCAACGAGTTCATCATCCAGAGCTTCGGGGCCGATGAGGGCTCCCAGAACCGCCTGGGCAAGGCGCTGACCGAGCTCGGCCGGCTGGAGGAGGCGAAGGCGGCGTACGACGCCGCGTTGGTCATCAACCCCATGAACCCCGTGGCTCGGAAGAACGCGTCCAAGCTCGAGAGCCTCATGAACGCAAAGGACATCCTCAAGGGTGGCCCGGTGAAGGTCGACCTCAACCTCTTCGTGGAGGAGATGGGCAAGACGACGACCACCACCCTGCGCTCGGTTGCCTCGGACGTCTGCTCCAAGGTCGCCCCGGGCGACGTCGCCGAGCTCCGGGTGGACGGCGACGGCATCGAGGTCGACACGGTCCGCGGCGTGCGGGTGGGCAGCCTGGAGCCGAAGCTGGCCCGCCGGCTGCTGAAGTTCATCCAGGGCGGCAACCGCTACCAGGCGGGCATCACGTCCTGCGACGGCAGCACGGTCAAGGTGATCGTGCGCGAGGTCTACCAGGACCCCAAGTTCGTGGGCAAACCGAGCTTCCCGATCGTCCGCCGCCGCGAGGTCGAGTTCCGCCCCTACACGCGCGAGCGTCTCGTCTCGCCGGACGTCGAGGTCTTCTCGGTGGACGACGAGGACGAGGAGCCGGTGTCCCGGGCCGCCGGGCTCGACATGGACGACGACGAGGGCATGCACGAGGTCTCCGAAGACGACGAGCCGGAGATGGACTTCAGCGACGACGTCGGCATGGAAATGGACGAGTCGGACGACGATGACGACGAATAGCGGCTCGCCCGCCGCGGCCCCGGCCGGGAGGTCTCTTCACTTCCTGGCTGAACGGCCAGTCCTCTAGCGGCGTCCCCGGCCTCCGCGACCTCCTCCCGGAGGAGGCGGAGGCCATGCGCGACACCCAGGAGGCGGTGCTCGCCGAGATGCGCCGCTGGGGGTACCGGTACGTCGTGACGCCGACGCTGGAGCGGCTGGACGCCCTCGCCCTCGGCCTCGACGCGGACGAGCGGCGCCGGCTGTTCAAGCTGATGGACGCCGACGGCTCGGTGCTGGCGCTCGTGGGCGAGCGGACGGTCCCGGTCGCCCGGCTGGTCGCCGGCTCGCTCCGGGCGGCGCCGCTGCCCCTGCGCCTCTGCTACGCCGGCCCCGTCCTGACCAACGACCCGGGCCGGTTCACGCGCCGGCGCGAGGCGTACCAGGTGGGCGCCGAGCTGGTGGGCGCGTCGGGACCGGTGGCCGACGCCGAGGTGATCGCGCTGGCCGTGCGCTGCCTCGACGCCGCGGGCCTGCGTCGCTACCAGGTGGACGTCGGCCACTCCGAGTTCTTCCTGGGCCTGCTGGACGGGCTCGCGCTGCCCGCCGACCTGAAGCCGGACGTGCGGGCGGCGCTGGCGCAGCGGGACTTCGTGGCCCTGGAGGCGCTGCTCGCGGGCACCCCGCTGCGCAGCGCCGAGCACGAGCTGCTGCTGCGGTTCCCGGCCCTGCGCGGCGACGCCGGCATCCTGGACGCGGCCGGCGCCCTGGTCCGGAACCGGCGCTCCGAGCGCGCGCTGGAGGAGCTCGCGCGCGTCCATGAATTGTTGCGGGCCCACGGGCTGGGCGCGGCCGTGTCCCTGGACCTGGGCTCGATCCGGAACTTCCCTGCTGGAATGCTTCGGCCGGCCCGCCCCCGCCACCGGGTTCATGATCCACCTCGACCTGACGGCGAGGTGCTGCGGCTCTCCGGCGCCACGGGCGGGCTGACGCGGCTGGACGTCGCGGTGGCCTGGTCGCCGGCCGGCCTGGAGGCGGCGCTGCGGCTGGCCGGCTCGCTGCGCATGTTCGGCATGCGGGCGGTGCTGGACACGGAGCCCCGGCGCCTGGCCGCCGCGCTGGAATGGCGGTCGGCGCTGGGCGCGGCGCACCTGCTGCACGTCGGCGGTGGGCCCACCGTGGCCTGGTCGGCGGGCGCCAGCTCGCGGGTCCGGCGGCTGCCGGCTGAGCAGGTGGTGGCCCGCCTGGCGGAGCCCGACGGATGATCTCGATCGCCATCCCCACCGGCACGCTGCTGGAGGGCAGCCTGCGCCTGCTGCGCCGGGCCGGCGTGGTCGACCTCGGGCCCGAGGAGATCGGGCGCAAGCTGCTGGTCGAGCGCGAGGGCATCCGGGTGGTGCTGGTCAAGCCGGCCGACGTGCCCGCGTACGTGGACCACGGCTCGGCCGACGTCGGCATCGCCGGCAAGGACCAGCTCTGGGAGTCGAGCGGCAGCCACTACGAGCTGGTGGACCTGGGCTTCGGCGAGTGCCGGCTGATCGTGGCGGTGCCGGAGGCGTCGCCGCTGGCCGGACCGGCCACGTGGCCGCCGTCGCTGCGCGTGGGCACGAAGTACGGCAGGGCCACCGAGCAGTACATGGCCAGGCTCGGCCAGCGGGCGGAGATCGTGCACCTGCACGGGTCGGTCGAGCTGGCGCCGCTGGTCGGCCTGGTGGAGGCGATCGTGGACCTGACCCAGACCGGCCGGACGCTCCGCGAGAACGACCTGCGCATCGTGGACGAGGTCGGCTGCTCGACCGCCCGCCTGATCGCCAACCAGGCCTCGCTGAAGACGCGCACGGGCGCGATCCAGGAGCTGGTGACGCGCATCCGCGGGTCGCTGGAGGGCCCGGGCTAGATGCCGCTCCAGCGCTACACCGCCGGCGAATGGCAGGCCCGGCCCGCTGACCGGTCCGAGGCCGCCGGCACCTCCGACCAGCGTGAGGCCGTGCGGACGATCTGCCGGCGCGTCGCCACCGACGGCGACGCCGCGCTCCGCGAGTACGGGCTGCGCTTCGACGACTGGGCGCCCGCCGAGGGCGAGAGCTGGGCGCTGGAGCGGTCCGACCTGGAGCGGGCCCTGGCCGGCCTGCCCGCGTCCCAGCGGGAGGCCCTCGAGCTGGCCGCCGGGCGCATCCGCGCCTTCCACGAGGCGCAGACGTTCGCGGACGTGCGCGGGCCGGAGGGCCTGGAGCTGCTGGTCCGGCCGGTGCGCCGGGCCGGCCTGTACGTCCCCGGCGGGCGCGTGCCGTACCCCTCGACCGTGCTCATGACCGCGATCCCGGCGCGGGTGGCGGGCGTCGCCGAAGTCCTGCTGGCCACGCCGCCCGCGGCGGACGGCACGGTGGCGGCGCCCATCCTGGCGGCCGCGGCCCTGGCGGGCGTGGACCGCGTCTACCGCCTCGGCGGGGCGCAGGCGATCGCCGCCTTCGCCCACGGCACCGAGCGCGTGCCCCGCGTGGACGTGGTCGCCGGCCCGGGCAACGTGTACGTGACGCTGGCCAAGCGCGAGGTGTTCGGCGTCGTCGGCGTGGACGGGATCGCCGGGCCGACCGAGATCATGGTCGTCGCCGACCGGGAGGCGCCAGCCGACTACGTCGCCGCCGACCTGGCCTCCCAGCTGGAGCACGACCCGATGGCCTGGGCCGTGCTCGTGACCGATTCCGCGGCCCTGGCCGACGCGGTCGAGGAGGCGTTCACCGACCTGGCCGCGCGCCTCGACCGGGCCGAGGTGGTGCAGGCGGCGCGCTGCTGCATCGTGCTGACGGAGACGGCGGCTGAGGCCATCGACGTGGCCAACGAGTTCGGGCCCGAGCACCTGGAGATCGTGGCCGCCGACCCCGAGCCGCTGGTCGCCCGGGTCGAGAACGCCGGCGCCGTGTTCGTGGGCCCGCACGCGCCGGTCTCGCTGGGCGACTACGTGATCGGCCCCAACCACACGCTGCCGACGTCGGGCTCGGCCCGCTTCTCGTCGCCGCTCGGCGTCTACACGTTCCTGAAGCGGACGAGCGTCGCCCGGGTGGACGCGGCCGGGATGCGCGGGCTCGCGGACGCCGCCGCGACGCTGGCCCGGATGGAGAGCCTCACTGCCCACGCCCACGCCATCGAGGTGAGAGGACATGACTAGGGTCGGACGCGTCGAGCGCGCAAGTCGCGAGACGCAGCTCACGTGCCAGATCAGGCTGGACGCCGGCGGCGAGCTGGACGTCGCCACCGGGCTCGGCTTCCTCGACCACATGGTCGAGCAGGTGGCCCGCTACGCCTGCTTCGACCTCCGGCTCCGCGGCGCCGGCGACCTGCACGTGGACGAGCACCACCTGATCGAGGACGCCGGCATCGTGCTGGGCCAGACGCTGGCGCAGGCGCTGGGCGACCGGGCCGGCATCGCCCGCTTCGCGCACGCGTACGCGCCGCTCGACGAGGCGCTGTCCCGCGTGGTGATCGACCTGGGCAAGCGGCCGTTCCTCTCCTACAACGTGCCCCTGAGCGGCCCGATCGGCGGGCTGGACTCGGAGACGCTGGAGGAGTGGTGGCGGGCGTTCACGGTGCACGCGGGGGCGACGCTGCACCTGGACCTGATCCGCGGCCGGAACCGCCATCACGTGGCGGAGTCGGGGTTCAAGGCGCTGGGCCTGGCCCTGCGCCAGGCGACGGCGCTGACCGGGAGCGGCATCCCGTCCTCGAAGGGGTTGCTCGGATGATCGCGATCGTGGACTACGGCGTCGGCAACCTCCGGTCCGTGGAGCGGGCGCTGCGGCACGTGGGCGCGACGCCGCGGCTGACGTCGGACAAGGACGAGCTGGCCAGCGCCAACGGCCTGGTCCTGCCCGGCGTGGGCGCGTTCGCGGCCGCCCTGCGCAACCTGGAGGAGGGCAACCTCGGGCGCTGGATCGTGGAGCTGGCCCGGAAGGGCCGGCCCCTGCTCGGCGTCTGCCTCGGCTACCAGCTGCTGTTCGAGGAGTCGGAGGAGCACGGCCGGCACGAGGGGCTGGGGCTGCTCCACGGCCGGGTCGTCGAGGTGCGCGACGCGCCCCGGCTGCCGGTGATCGGCTGGTGCCGGGTGCGGCAGACCGAGTGGTCGCCGCTCTGGACGGGCATCGCCGACGGCGCCTACTGCTACTTCCTGCACTCGTTCACCCCCGGCACGTCGCGCGATGCCCTGGGCGCCACGGAGCACTCGCCGGCGGCGGCGGCGGGCCGGCTGAACGTCATGGGCACGCAGTTCCACCCGGAGAAGAGCGGCCCCGACGGCCTGCGCGTGTACGCCAACTTCCTCGACTTCTGCGGGGGCGGCTAGCCGTGCCGGCCAAGCGCATCATCCCCTGCCTGGACGTGGACGCCGGCCGGGTCGTGAAGGGCGTCCGCTTCGTGGACCTGCGGGACGCCGGCGACCCCGCGGAGCTGGCGGCCGCGTACGACCGGGCCGGCGCGGACGAGATCGTGTTCCTCGACATCACGGCCTCCCACGAGGAGCGCCGGACGCTGCTCGACGCGGTGGCGCGGACCGCCGACGAGGTGTTCATCCCGCTGACGGTGGGCGGCGGCGTGCGTACGGTGGAGGACATGCAGGAGCTGCTGTCCCACGGCGCGGACAAGGTCTCGGTCAACTCGGCCGCGCTCGCCGATCCGACGCTGCTGACCCGCTGCGCGGAGGTGTTCGGCGCCCAGTGCGTGGTGCTGGCGATCGACGCCCGGCGTCGCGAGGACGGCCGCGGGTGGGAGGTGTACTCGCACGGCGGCCGGCGGCCGGCGGGCCGCGACGCGGTGGAGTGGGCCGCCGAGGGCGAGCGGCTCGGCGCCGGCGAGGTGCTGCTGACGTCGATGGACCGCGACGGCACGCAGGACGGGTACGACCTGGACCTGACCGCCGCCGTCAGCGGGGCCGTGCGCCTGCCGGTGATCGCCTCGGGCGGCGCGGGCCGGGCGGGCCACCTGTACGAGGCGCTGACCACCGGCGGCGCGGAGGCCGCGCTGGCGGCGTCCATCTTCCACTTCGGGGAGCTCTCGATCGCGGCGGTCAAGGAGGAGCTGGCGGCGAGGGGGCTGGAGATCCGGCGGTGACCGGGGAGCCCCGGCCCGAATTCTCCCGGGGCCTGGTGCCGGCCATCGCGCAGGACGCCGAGACGGGCGAGGTGCTGATGCTGGCCTACCAGGACGAGGAGGCGTGGGACCGGACGCTGGCGACCGGCCGGGCCTGGTTCCACTCCCGGAGCCGGGGCCTGTGGCAGAAGGGCGCCACGTCGGGCAACGTGCTGGACATCGTCGAGGTGCGCCTGGACTGCGACCGCGACACGGTGCTGCTCCGGGTCCGGCCGGCCGGCCCGACGTGCCACACCGGCGCCCGCAGCTGCTTCGACGTGGGGGGGACGATCCGCCGGTCGTAGCGATCCGCGTTGCTCGCTTAACCGTCTAACAGGACTTAACAGGTTGGGTTGGCGGAGGTCGGTCGCCGGGCTACATTCCGCGCATGGGCACGCGCCGTACGGAGCTCGCCGAAGCCGTCGAGGCCGGTGCCCAGCAGGTCGTGGGCGCCCTCCAGGCGGCCTGCGCCGAGGGCCTCTCGGTCCCCGAGCTGACCGAGCTGCTGGGTGCCGCCCTCCGCCAGCGCAACCGCATCGACGCCGCGGTGACCAGCACCATCGGCGCCATGCACACCGCCACCGAGCAGGCCGCCGAGGCCGGCGAGCTCACCGCGGGACTGTCCTGCGCCTCGTGGCTCGCGTGCAACCTGCACATCAGCTCC
>VBJR01000404.1 GCA_005880175.1 Chloroflexota bacterium | reverse complement strand
CCTGACATCCGGCCTGACCCCGATCAAGCAGATCCTGAATGACCTCCAGGAGCGAATCAATGTTCGCCCTTGACAAGCACATCGTCCTTAGGGAATCAGCCGACCAGCTTGCGCTCCCGTTCGATCGCCGATCGCAGCTCGTCCACGTGGCTGTCCTCGTGCTCCAGCATGTACGGGATCGACGTCCGGATCGTGCGGGCCGGCCACTCCGGCCACCGGAGCGGGCGGTCCAGGTCGTCCTCGCCCATCAGCAGGAACGTCTGGCGCAGGCTCTCCCGGGCCTCGGCCAGCTCGACCCCGATCCGGGCCAGGTCCCAGCTCGCCGGCGCCGGGTCGGCCTCGGCCCGGCTGAACTGCTCCCGCTCCTCCTGGCCGAGGTGCAGCACCTCGCCCTCGAGGGCGCGCCGGATCGCGAAGTTGATGCCGTGGTCGCGGTCCACCAGGTGGCAGAGCAGCTGCCGGACGGTCCGCCCGTCGCCGCGGACGACCACGTCGAGGTCGCCGGCCGTCAGGGACTCGATGAGCCGTAGAGTCTCCGCGCGTTGCCCCTCGAGGGGCTGCAGTAAGTCGGCGGGGGCCATTTGGTCCATAAGAGGTTATCGGAATCGGACGGCTCGGTAGAATCCCATGAGCGCCATGGCGGTTCGTGAGATCCTGAGCTTCGACCACCCGGTGCTGCGGCAGAAGGCGAAGAAGGTCGCCCGGGTGGACTCGTCCATCGTGCGGCTGCTGGACGATCTCGCCGAGACGATGTACGCGGCGCCTGGCGCCGGTCTGGCGGCAAACCAGATCGGTGTGCCGCTGCGCGCCTGCGTGGTCAAGGGAGACGATAACCAGCACTACGCCCTCCTCAACCCGGTCGTGGTCAAGGGCGAGGGCACGCAGATCGGATACGAGGGCTGCCTCAGCTTCCCGGGCTGGGTGGGCGAGGTCGAGCGCTACGAGACCGTGCTGGTCAAGGGCCTGAACCGCAAGGGCAAAGAGGTCCGGATCAAGTCGTCCGGCTTCACGGCCCGGGCGTTCCAGCACGAGATCGACCACCTCGACGGGGTCCTGTTCACCGACCGCCTGACCAGCCTGAGCACGCTGCGCCGCGTCGAGGAGCTCGACGACGAGCACGACCACGAGCACGGCGAGCACGACCACCACGGCGGCGACGAAGCGGAGGCCGTCCCAGCCTGAACCTGACGTTCATCGGCACGGCCGCGTTCGCCGTGCCGTCGCTCCGCGCGCTGCACGGTGCCGGCCATCGCGTGGCCCTCGTGGTCACCCAGCCCGACCGGCCCGGCCACCGGCTCCGCCTCACCCCGCCGCCCGTCAAGGTGGCCGCCGGGGAGCTCGGGCTCGAGGTGTACCAGCCCGAGCGCGTCCGCGCGCCCGAGAGCGTCGAGCGCCTGACGGCGCTGGCGCCCGAGCTGATCGTCGTCGTCGCGTACGGCCAGATCATCCCGCGGTCGGTGCTGGCGATCCCGGCCCGCGGCATCCTGAACGTCCACGCGTCGCTGCTGCCCCGCCACCGGGGGGCCGCCCCGATCGCGCACGCGATCCTGAGCGGCGATCCGACCACCGGCGTGACGATCATGCGGATGGACGAGCAGCTCGACCACGGGCCCGTCCTGACGATGCGGGAGACGCCGATCGGCCCGCACGAGGACCAGGCGGCGCTGGCGCAGGACCACGCGGCGGCCACCCTGGCGCCGAAGCTGGCGCGCGAGGACGGCGAGCTGGAGTGGGACCGCGACGCGACGGAGATCGACCGGCGGGTGCGCGGCCTGCACCCGTGGCCGGGCGTGACCCTGCCGTTCGCCGGCACCCGGGTCAAGGTCCTCCGGGGCCGGCCGCTGTCCGGCGCGGGTGAGCCGGGCGAGGTGCTGCGCGCCGGCCGCGACGGGGTGGAGGTGGCCGCCGGGCGGGGCTCGTACCTGCTGGAGGAGGTCCAGCCGCCCGGGCGCCGCCCGACGCCGGCGCAGGCGCTGGTGGCGCAGCGTGCCTGAGCAGCGGTCGCGGGACATCGCGGTCAACCGGCGCGCGTACCACGACTACTTCATCGACGAGACGTACGAGGCCGGCCTGGTCCTGACCGGCACCGAGGTGAAGTCGCTGCGGATGGGCCGGGCCAACCTGGGCGACGGCTACGTCCGGATCGACGGCCGCGAGGCGTGGCTGGAGAACGTGCACATCAGCGCGTACGCGCAGGGCGGGTACGTGAACCACGAGCCGCGCCGGCCCCGCAAGCTGCTGCTGCACGCCAAGGAGATCGCCAGCCTGGTGGGCAAGGTGAAGCAGCGGGGCTACACGCTGATCCCGCTGCGGCTCTACTTCACGCGGAACCACGCGAAGGTCGAGGTCGGGCTCGGCCGCGGCAAGCGCCAGTACGACAAGCGGCAGGCGCTGGCCGAGGCCGACGCCAGGCGCGAGATGGAGCGGGCCATCCGCCGCTGACCCCCCGGGGTTGGACACGCCCCGGACCGGGTAGAATTCGGCCCAGAAGCTCGTTGCACGTGGGGGCGTCCGGTCTCGACGGGGCAGTCAGGGTTTCGGGATAGCGAGCCGAAGGCGTGTGCGTTACAGCGCAAGGCACACAAATGCCAACACCAACAATCGGACTCTCGCTCTCGCCGCCTAGGTAGCGAAAGCATGAGTCCCCGGGCCTAGCGCCCGGGCGCCGCCCCCGGCTCCGCCGGCGAGCCGGGGAGGCGGTGTCACAAAAAACCCGGCTCGCCGGACCGAGGGCGCCGCGGCCTCGGTCCGGGACACTCACCGCGGCTGGCCATCGGGGATCCCGCTGGGAGGAGCCCCGTGGTGAGAGCAAAATCCCCGATACGCTCGTAGAGGTCCCGGGGCACTCTGTTTCGGACGCGGGTTCAACTCCCGCCGCCTCCACCATTCGGGACAGTTCACGAACCCCGCCAAGGGGAAGCCGGAAGGTCGGCCAGATGACCCTCCGGCTCTCGATCCGAACCTCCACCACGAACTGCTGTAGGACCGCCTTGCGCAGGGTGTTGGGGCCGTGTTCGATCGCATGCTGGACCGTGGCTCTCATCTTCTCCAGTTCATCGGTGCTCGGAGCGGTTAGCTCCTCGTCGTCCATCGCGGCGGTCAGCTCGGCGTGGCGGCTCTGGAGCCCTCGGAGCTTCTCGGCCAGGGCCTCGATCCGTGGCCGGCAGAGATCCTCGCTCATCTTGCCCGTCTCGAAGGCGTTGAAGTAGCGGTCGAGGGCCTCCTCGGTGCGCCGGATCTCAGCCTGCACGGCCGCCGCCTGCTCCCGCGTGTTCGGCTTGGCGGCCCGGGAGCGAGCCAGGTATTCCTCGACCGACTCGTCCAGGAGGCGCTGGTCGTGGAGCGTGCGGAGGAGCGAGTCCAGGACGGCAGAGTCCAGCCGGCCCGCGTCGACCCGCTCGGCGCCGCAGGTGTCCTTGCCGTACCGCTGACGGGAGTAGCACGTGTAGTAGCGGTAGTCGTAGATCTTGCCGTGAGCCGCCGTGCCCACGAAGTGGCGACCGCAGGCGGCGCAGACGACCATGCCGCCCACCAGGTAGTCGGATGGATTGGTACGCCTCTTCGCGTAGTCCTCACCACGCTCATCGAGCAGGGCCTGAACGCGGTTGAAGACGTCCGCGTCGATCAGCGCCGGGTGGGAGGCCGGATACCACCGGTCACGGAAGAAGACCTCACCCAGATAGACCCTGTTGCGGAGGATGGTCAGGACGAGCTTGAAGCTCCAGGGCTTGCCGCCGCGGGTACGGTGTCCGCGCTCGTTGAGCCAGTTGGCGACGTTGTTGGCGCCGAGTCGCCGGTTCAAGTAGAGGTCGAACATCACGGGCACGAGGGGCGACTCGTCGGGATTCACGTCCAGGAAGCCGGTCACGTTGTTGTAGCCATAGCCCCAGGGCACGCTGCCGCCGTTCCAGCCGCCGCGCGCCGCCTTGCGTTCCATGCCAGCGATGACCCGATCGATGATCGTGGCGCGCTCGAACTCGGCGAACACGCCGAGCATCTGGA
>VBJR01000368.1 GCA_005880175.1 Chloroflexota bacterium | reverse complement strand
CCACAGCGACGCCTGTTCGAGCGCGCCGTCCAGCGTCAGGCGCCGGCCGCCTCGCCGTCCTCCTCGGCCCCCGGCTCCGGCGGGAGCAGCACCGTCTCGGGCAGCACCATCTCCTCGGCCCGCAGCCGGGCCATGTTCAGCCGGCCCACCTTGTCCAGGTAGCTCTCGCCCAGCGGGTCGTCCCCCGCCAGGTCCATCGTCAGCTCGTCGATCCGCTCCGCCGCCTCCTCCCCCAACGTCGAGAAGAAGCTGGTCGGGTCGTCCAACGCCGCCACCCGGCTCGGCAGCCACCGGCGCCAGTGACGCTCGGCCATCGCCCCGTACTGATTCATCGTCCTGCTCCTGTGCGTCGGGGGCGGGCCCCCACAACAGATCGAGGGAGAGTTGGTCCCGCCCGGCCACCCTATTCCTACCGGATCGGCGCATGTCGGTGTCCTCCTCGGTCGAGCGCCGTGGACTCCACGATTGCTGCAGGCAGCGGTCGGGGCTGGCGCGGGCTGCGCTGTCCGGCCGTCAAGCCGCTCCGAACCGTTGCCACGCTCTCATGGGCCGACAGCCCCGCCGTCGCGGCGGCCGCCAGCAAGGCGTCGCGCGCGACCATTTCGTCCACGACGCCGCCGGCCACGAGCTGGCCGAGACGCCAGGCGGCCAGGTTGAGCCGGTGGTTGCGTGTGCCGGCCGGCGCGGACGCGACGGCCTCGGCCTCCTGGCCGATGGCGGCCGCCGCGTAGCCGTCGCCGACGTGGCGGACCAGTTCGGAGAGCGGCCTGGGCGGTCGCGTCGGAGGCGGGAGCGCGAGCCGGACCAGCCAGTCGGGCGCGTCGGGGGGCTCGACGCCAGGCTTCAGCCAGCGATAGACGTCACCGCTGGCGTGACGCGACGGAGGAGCGGTGATCGATCCACCCTCGCCGCGAACGTCGATGCCTGGCGCCAGGCGTCCGACCGAGTTGCGGATCGGCGCGCCGTCGGGCATCCGTACGTAGGCGTGCCAGCCGCCCGACCCCGTGCGCACCCAGGCAGCGCGCAGCGCACCGTGCTCGCGGCCCAGCGCGCGAAGCGATTCCATTCCGACAGCGCCGTCGACGTCGACCACCAGCAGGCCGGAGGCCGCACCCGTCCGGATGCCGACGTTGGCCTGCGGCCATCGCGTCCACCAGCGCCTGATTCGCTGCAGGTCCGTGGTCGCAGCGTGGAACCCGTGCCGGACTAGCGGGTGCTTGCCCGGGTTCGAGCAATCGGGCTGGCCGCAGGCACAGGCCCCGGTGCGGAGCGGCCACCACAGCGGCATGACCGGCCAGCCTCCCGCCGCGTAGCGGCCGGCATGGAGAGCCAGGTCATCGGCGCCTGGAGCAGTGTCTCTGCCGCTCTCTCGCCCATTCTTTACGCGAAATCGCTCGTTCACAACACGTCCAGTGTAGTAGCATTTTCGCGTGTTTAATGCGATTCGCCATCTCGAATGCACTCTATGGGCCTTCCCGACGGCGAGCGCCTGACCCTCAAGGTCGAGGAGGCAGCCGGGCTGCTCGGGATCGGGCGCGAGAAGACGCGCCTGCTGTGCAACTCGGGTGTCATCCCCAGCCTGCGTCTCGGCCGGCGCCTCGTCATCCCAAAGGCACGGTTCCTGAGATGGCTGGACGATCCCGCGTCCCAGCAGGCGCTGGCCGCGCAGGACGCAAGGTGAGGGACAGCGAGATTGGTGGGTTATTCACCACCAATAGTGGAGTATCCTATACAGGACACGAAGGGAGCCCGGCGGCCGTGATCTTGGCCGACCTGCCGCCGGGCAGCTCACGAGGAGCAAGGACATGATGCCGAATCGTCCCGAGTTCGACCGGACAGGAGCGCTCTTCGCGCTCTTCGCGCGGTGAGGCGCGGCAGCGTTTTCCGCCGGTGCACCGCCTGCAAGCGGCGAGTCACCGGCCGAAAGTGCGCCAACTGCGGCGGCGAGCGCACCACCTGGGCGTTCGTCGTCGATCTCGAACCGCCCGGTGCCCCCCGCCGCCAGGTCATGCGGGCCGGGTTCGCGACCAAGGGGGAGGCCGAGGCCGAGAAGGCCAAGCTCCAGGACGACAAGGCCGAGGGCAAGTTCGTCGAGCCGTCGCGGCTCACCGTCGCCCTCTACCTGGAGAGCTGGCGGAAGGGCCTGGAGCTGGAGGACCTGCGGCCGAACACCCGCGAGGAGTGGGACGGCTACGTGCGCAACCACCTCTCCCGCCTGGGGCCGATCCGTCTCCAGCAGCTCAGCGTGCAGCACATCCTCGACTGCTACGCGGAGCTGAGGCGGTCCGGTAACCAGCGGACCGGGGGCGGCCTCTCGCCGAAGAGCGTCTGGAACGTCCACCTGTGCCTCTCGCGGGCGCTCAAGGACGCCGTCAAGCGGCGGCTGCTCGCGGACAACCCGGCGCGCGGCGCGATCAGGCCGCCCAAGGACAAGCCCGACATCCAGTTCTGGACGTCGGTGGAGTTCACCAGGTTCCTCGCCTGGAACGTCGGTCGGGGCGATCTCCACGACGTCGCCCTCTACCAGTTGGCGGTGCAGACCGGGATGCGGCGTGGAGAGCTGCTCGGCCTCCGCTGGTCCGATATCGACTGGGAGGCGCGCACGCTGACGATCCGCCAGTCGCTCAGCGTGCGCCGCCAGGGCGTGGCCAGGTACGGGCCGCCCAAGACGCGCTCCAGCCGCCGGACCATCGACCTGAGCGGCGAGAGCGCCGCGGCGCTCACCGTCTGGGGCTGGTTCCAGGACCGGCACCGGCGGGAGTGGGCGGAGCTGTACCAGGACTCGGGGCTGGTCTTCTGCCACGAGAACGGCGTCGCGCACGACCCGCGGCACGTGGACCGCAGGTTCCTGAAGCACGTCGCCGGGGCGGGGGTCAAGCGCATCCGCTTCCACGACCTGCGCCACTCGTCCGCCGTCATCGGGCTGCGCGAGCTGGGGGAGTGGCCCGACGAGGTCAGCAAGCGCCTCGGTCACGAGTCGGTGGGCTTCACCCTCGACACCTACAGCCATCTCCTGCCCCAGCGCGGCAAGGAGATCGCGAGCGAGTTCGACCGCCTGGTGGAGAAGCGCCGGGCCGCGTGATCCCGTTGTGAGCCCTAGGGCTGAAGGAGTATCAGATGATCGACAGCGTCGGTATCAGGATCGAGTTGAAGAGAGTGGTCGGGGGCCCGGGATTCGAACCCGGGGCCTCACGGTCCCGAACCGTGCGCGCTGCCGGACTGCGCCAGCCCCCGCACAACCTGAGATCCGCATTCTAGCGGCACGCCGGGCTTCGCGCCTGCCACCATGCGGGCATGACCCCTCTCGCGCGCAAGCTGCTCGTCAAGCCTGGCCAGCGTCTTGGTCTCGTAAACCCTCCTCCCGGGTACGCGGAGCGCCTCCTGCCCCTTCCCGACGGCGCCGAGATCGTCGACCTCCAGCCCGGGCTCGACGTCCTCCAGGTCTTCGTCCAGGACCGCGCCGCTCTCGACCGCGAGACCGCCGCCCTGCGCTCGGTCCGGGACGGCGGCATTCTCTGGGTCTGCTACCCCAAGGGCGGCCGGAAGGCCGGGACCGACCTCAACCGCGACCTCCTCTGGGAGGCCCTGGGCGCCGTCGGCCTGACCGGCGTCACCCTCGTCTCCGTGGACGACACCTGGTCCGCCATGCGCTTCCGCCCGACCGCCGACGTCGGCACGTAGCCCCCGCGAGCGCCCTACGCCGCCCGGGTCCACCCCACCCCGTCCCACAGCCACGTGTCGTTCAGCACCGGCTCGTCGCCCGCGCCCCCGAACAGCACCACCCGGCCCCGCGCGGCGTCGTACGCCATCCCGGGCATCAGCCCCGTCGTCGACCGTACCGGCGGCGACTGGAGCGGCGCCTGCTCGATCCACGTGATGCCGTCCCACGTCCACGTGTCGTTCTTGCCGAGGCCGCCGAACAGCACGATCGTCCGGTCGCGCTCGTCCGTGACCGTCTGGACCGGGTCGCGCCTCGGCGGCGTGATGACGAACGCCGAGGACCAGGACCGGCCGTCGAACTCCCACTGCTGGACGGGCGTGGCCGCGACGTCGTCGGCCATCGCGACCAGGACGCCGCGCACCGGATCGACCGAGAGCCAGGCCTGGCTGGGCGCGGGCCGCGTCTTCGGCGTGGACCCGGTGTACGCCATCTCGGCGCTGGAGCGCGGGCTCGGAGCGTGCCGCGGGCGGAGCTGGCGCCAGACCCGCCCGTTCCAGGCCCACGTGTCGGCGAAGAAGGCGTTCACGGTCTGCCCGCCGAACAGCACCACCTCGCCCCGGGCGCCGTCGAACGCCATCGCGGGGGCTGAAGCGCGCCGGCGGCGCGGCGGCCGCGCCGGCGGCACCACGACCGGGGGGTCGGCCGCCACCGGCACGACCCCGCACGCGGTCACGGCCAGCACCACGAACGCGAGTCGCAGACTGCTCGGTCTCATCGCAAGGAGACGCAACGCCGCCGAGCGCCGGAGGTGACTCAGCCGCGCGGCGCCGTCAGCTCCGTGGGCACCGCCATCAGCGTGGCCGTCGCCTCCGCGATCCGCGTGCCGTCGGACAGCCGGTCGATCGTCGCCTCCGCGTACACCAGCGTCCGCCGGATCCGGTCCACCCGCCCCACCACGCGCACCCGCTCCCCGATCCCCAGCGGCTGCCGGTAGCGCACCTCCAGCTTGCCCGTCAGACCCGGGCGGCCGGCGTGCCAGCCGGCCCAGCCCACGGCCTCGTCCAGCATCAGCGCCACCATGCCCCCGTGCACCATCCCCCGCCAGCTCTGGAACCGCGCCGGAACCTCGTACTCGCAGACGGAGCCCTCCTCCGTCGGGACGAACCGCATCTTGAGCCCGTCCTCGTTCTGATCCCCGCAGCCGAAGCATCGGCCGTCGTACGTGACACCCACGGGGTATAACGGTAGCCATGGCAGTCGTGCTGGAGCATCTGCTCGTGGAGGACGCGCTCCCGGCCGTCCTCGTCACCCTCAACCGGCCCGAGCAGCGCAACGCGCTCTCCATGCCCCTGATGCGCGAGCTCACCGAGGAGCTGGAGCGCCAGAGCGCCCGGCCCGAGGCGCGCGTGATCGTGCTGCGGGCGAACGGCCCGGCGTTCTCCGCCGGACACGACCTGCGCGAGCTGGTCGATCGGACGCTCGAGGACGAGCAGGAGATCTTCGAGGTCTGCACCCGGATGATGGAGACGATCCAGCACATCCCGCAGCCCGTGATCGCGGCGGTCGGCGGCATCGCGACCGCGGCCGGCTGCCAGCTCGTGGCCACGTGCGACCTGGCCATCGCCGCCGAGGGCGCGCGGTTCGCCACGCCCGGCGTCCGGATCGGCCTCTTCTGCTCGACGCCGATGGTCGCCGTCAGCCGCAGCGTCGGCCGCAAACGGGCCCTGGAGATGCTGCTGACCGGCCGGCCCATCGACGCCCACACGGCCGCCGAGTGGGGCCTGGTCAACCGCGTGGTGCAGGCGGCCGAGCTCGACGCGGCCGCGCTGGAGCTGGCCCGCCAGATCGCGTCCGCCAGCCCGCTCACCCTGCGGATCGGCAAGCAGGCCTTCTACCGGCAGATCGACGTCGGCCAGGACGAGGCCTACCGCCTGATGTCGCGGACGATGGCCGAGAACGCGATGACCTGCGACGCCCAGGAGGGCATGACGGCGTTCCTGGAGAAGCGCCAGCCGACCTGGCGCGGCGAGTAGGAGCCCCTCAGCCCGGGAACGTCAGCAGCGGCGTCGACCACAGGTACAGCGCGCCCGCCGACAGGCCCAGCGCCAGCACGTCCACCACGAACACCAGCCAGCCCAGGCACCCCAGGCAGCCGCCGGACCGGGCCGACGACCTGGCCGGCTGGACCGGCACGACCGGCGCGATCACCGGCGTGGCGTAGTACGGCTGCTGCGCGGCGCCGGGCACGTAGCCCGACGGCGCCGGCGGCGTGTAGCTGGGGCCGAACGTGCCCTGGGGCGGCCCCGCCGCCGGAGCCGTGACGGTTGGCTGGGGCGGCCCACCCGGCGCGGGCGGATAGCCCGCGGCCGGCGGGTAGCCCGACGGCTGAGACGGCTGCCACTGCTGCGCCCCGTACGCCCCGGGCGGGCCCGGCGGCACGACCACCGTCGTGGCCGGCGCGGCGCGCCGCCCGCGCCGCCGGAACGGCCGCGTGATCAGGCCCAGGAACCACAGCAGGACCAGCACGCCCGCCACCACCGCGGTGACGTTGCGCACGAGCACCAGCCGCTGCACCGTCTCGTCCAGCGGCGCCGCGCCCGAGCCCCGCACCGCGTCCCGGTGCGGCGCGCCGGTGGCGCCCTCGGTGGCGGCCGTGGCCACAAACAGGTCGCCCCCGGCGGCCGTCTGCACCCCGGCGATGCCCATGCCCCAGTGGCCCGCGGCCGGGTTGCTCACCGTCAGGACGGCGAAGCCCGCGCCCCGGGTGATCGACGCGCCCGGGTAGCCCTGGCCCACCGCCCTGCCCGCCGGGTCCGTCACCCGCAGGTCGAGCTGCGAGCCCGGCCAGCTCAGCGTGACGGACAGGCGATGGCGGCCCGCCGGCACCGTGAAGCCCTGGCTCTGGGCCACCTGGCCCTGCGTCACCGTGCCCCGCTGCTCGGCCAGCAGCTCGCCCGCCAGCGACTGGTGGCACGCCAGCAGGTCGCCGCCCAGCGGCGACGTCCCGTCCACGTACCGGAAGCCGCCTCCCGTCCGGCTGGCGATGTTCAGCAGCAGCTGCTGGTCCACGTCGGCCGGCGTCTCGCCCAGGCCGATCGTGCAGATCGGCACCTTCCCCGCCGCCGCGCGCTGGACCGGGCCGGACAGCACCTCATCGTCGCTCATGCCGGTGTTGTTCCAGCCGTCGGTCAGCATGATGATCGACGGGTTGGCCTGGCCCTGCAGCAGGTCCAGCGCCGCCGCCAGCCCCGCGCCCATGTTGGTCGAGCCCTCGGTCCGGAGGCCCTGGACCGGCGCCGTCAGGCCGCTGACTGAGGGCGTCAGCTGGGCCACCACCGCCGAGTCGTCGCTGAACGTGACCAGCCCGACCCGGTCGTCGGCCCCGGCGTGGTCCCGCTCCAGCTGCACGGCCGTCAGCAGCTGGGTCGCGGCCACCTTGAGCGCCGCCAGCTTGCTGATCGACGCCGGGTCCACGTTGTGCTGCTGCAGGTACGTGTCCAGCTGCGACTGGAGCTGGAGCAGGTCGGGCAGGCCCATCAGCCCGCCCGCGATCACCGACAGCGGCACCTTGTGCCCGGGCTTCGCCTGCTCGACCAGGCGGCCCAGCGCGTCCTGCTCCTGCTGGAGCTTCGCCGCCTGCGGGAAGTCGGGCGGGATCCGCGCCGGCTCGTCCATCGACCCGGACACGTCCAGCACCAGGACGGTGGTGGAGCCGTCGGCCGCCGCCGCGGGCACGGCCCCCACCCACGCCGACCAGGGCAGCGCGATCGCCGCCACCGGGATGAGCAACGCGCGCCGCAGGGCGGTTTTCACGGCCGGGAGTATGGGTCAACGGACCCACCCTCGCACGCGCGCTTCCGAGGTTGCCCACCCGCGGCGGGACGAACGCCCATCTCCACAGCGCGGCAGCCTCGCAGCGGCCGCCAAAGGATCGCTAAAGGCGCGTCAGGTGCGGCACGACCAGCGCCCGTCCAGGCGCAGCTTGGTGGCCGTGCTGGACAGGTTGGTGAGCGTCGCCGACAGCGTGCCCGACTCCTCGCCGAGCCCGACCGTGAACGTCGCCGCGTCGCCGGCCGACGTCTCCCAGACCGCCGAGCCGTCCGGCCGGGCCACCTGCACGACCACGTCCGGCGCCCGGTACGTGCTGGGCCCGCGGTACGGCCGCACCGTGACCAGCACCTCGTACACGTCGGCGCCCACCGGCCCGTACAGCGCCGACGCCCACGCGCCCGCCGACCGCGAGTTGCGGCCGGAGCACTCGCTGCGCGCCGCGTCGCTGTCCGGCAGCACGCGCGTCATGCCCCCGTCGACGTCGCCCGTGAACGTCAGCGCCTGGGGCCAGCTCCCGCCGGCGGCGGGCGCGAGCGCCGGCGACGGCGCGACGGACGGCCGCGGCGCCGGAGCCAGCTCGGCCGCCCGTCCAGAGCAGCCCGCGAGCGCGAGCGCGAGCAGCAGCGCGGCCACGCCGCGCGTGATCACCCTGGCCATGCAGGCGCGGACTGTAGCAGCCGCGGCTCCCGGACGGCAAAGCTGTGATCTCATTGCTACTGATGGGTACGGAGCGAACCCCGGAGGCGCTGGGGACCGCGATGCGCTCGATCGAGGCGGCCTTCCTGGTGGACGCGCGGGGCGCGACGCTCGAGGGCGCCGCCGAGATCTGGCTGGTCCGCCACGGCGACTGCTACGACGACATCAGGGACGAGGACGCCCGATGCGGCGGGCGCGGGAGACGGCCGCCGCGATCTCGGCCGACGTGCGGATCGACGACCGGCTGGTCGAGGTCCACACCGAGCTCGAGAACGGGCACGTGCACCCGGCCGAGCTGCCCGAGGACGTGCTGGCGCGCATGCGCGGCGCCGTCACGGACGTGGTGGAGGCGCACCCGGGCGGCCGGGTCGTGATCGTCGGCCACGCGCTCTCGATCATGAGCTACCTCTGCGACGTGCTCCGGCTGGAGTTCGGCACGCTGCGCATCCTCCCCTACTACACGAGCGTGAGCGTCGTCCGCGTGCTCGGCGACCGGCGGATGGCCGGCAGCCTGGCCGACGTCGCCCACCTGGAGGAGTGAGCGTGGAACGCGAGGAGCAGATCCGCGCCGACCTCGAGCGGTACCTGGGCGAGCCGGTCCGGGACGTCCGGCCCATCCCCGAGGGCCACTCCGGGTTCACGTACTGGGTCCAGCTGGACGGCCGGCGCACGGTCATGCGCCTGCCCCCGCCCGGCGCGCGCATCGCCGGCCCGGCGGACATCCCGCGCCAGGGCCGCCTGATGGACGCCCTGCACCGGCACGGGCTGCCGGTCCCCGCCGTGCTCCGGATGACCGACGAGCCGGTCGTGGACGGCCGGCCCTTCTACCTGCTGGAGGCGGTGGACGGCGACCGCATCGAGAAGGTGGTCGGCACGGTGTCCAACGAGCGGATCGCGGCCTCGGCCGTCGACGTGCTGAAGCAGCTCCAGCGGGTGCCGCTGGCCGAGAGCGGGATCGGCGACGAGCCCCCCGCCAGCCTGGACTACGAGATCGGCCGCTGGACGTGGCTGATGGACCGGGCGCCCGTGGAGCTGACCGGCGAGGCGCCGGCCGTGGCCGAGCTGCTGCGGACCACGCGGCCGCCGGAGCGGCCGCCCGTGCTCGTCCACGCCGACTTCCACTACGGCAACATGCTGTTCCGCGACGGCCGGGTCGTCGCGCTGCTGGACTGGGAGATCGCCCAGGTCGGGCAGCCGCTGCTCGACCTGGCCTGCCTGATGGTCGTCGCCCAGGCCAGCCGCTCGGGGACCGAGCGGGTGCCCGGCGGCGGCGCGGTGGCGGTGCCGGACGAGGTGCTGCTGACGCTGTACGGCGCCGACTCCGCCGAGTTCCGCTGGTACCTCGGCTTCACCTATTACAAGTACGCGGCGATCTTCGGCTACAACCTGATGCTGCACCGGCGGGGCAAGCGGCCCGACCCCTCGTACGAGGAGCGGACGACCACGATCATGGACTTCATCGCGGAGGCGCACCGCCTGCTCCGCCGTGGTGACGGTGACCACAGGGAGGTGGGTTGATGGCCTGGGATTTCTCCACGGAGCCCGAGTTCGACCAGAAGCTCGACTGGATGCGCGAGTTCGTCCGCGAGGAGGTCTTCCCGCTGGAGGTGCTGGAGACCGACGAGGCGACGTTCATGCGCGTCGTCCGCTCGCTCCAGGACGAGGTCAAGAAGCAGGGGATGTGGGCCGCGCACCTGCCCCCCGAGCACGGCGGCCAGGGCTTCGGCCAGGTCAAGCTGGGCCTGATGCACGAGATCGACGGCATGTCCACGTGGGCGCCGCTGGTCTTCGGCAACCAGGCGCCCGACTCGGGCAACTCCGAGGTGCTGGCGATGTTCGGGACGCCCGAGCAGAAGGAGCGCTGGCTGGAGCCGCTGCTCGCCGGCAAGATCCGCTCCGGGTTCTCGATGACCGAGCCCATGCACGCCGGCTCCGACCCGGTGAACATGTCCACCACCGCCGTCCTGGAGGGCGACGAGTGGGTCATCAATGGCCACAAGTGGTTCACGTCGAACGGCCTGATCGCCGACGTGCTGCTGGTGATGGCCGTCACCGACCCGGACGCGGCGCCCTACGAGCGGACGTCGATGTTCCTGGTCCCCACGGCCACGCCGGGCGTGAACCGGCTCCGCAACATCCCGACGATGGCGGGCGGTCACGAGCAGTTCGGCCACGGCCACTCCGAGATCAAGTACGAGAACGTCCGCATCCCGCGCGACAGCATCATCGGCCGCCGCGGCGAGGCGTTCCGGATGGCGCAGCTGCGCCTCGGCCCCGGCCGCATCCACCACTGCATGCGCTGGCTGGGCCAGGCGCGGCGGGCGTTCGACATGCTGTGCGAGCGGTCGCTCCAGCGCGAGGCGTTCGGCGGCCCGCTGGCCCAGAAGCAGACGGTGCAGAACTGGATCGCCGACTCCGCGGCCGAGATGCACGCCGCCCGGCTGATGACGCTGCACGCGGCCTGGACGATCGACCAGCACGGCTCGACGGCGGCGCGCCGGGAGATCGGGCTGATCAAGTTCTTCGGGGCGAAGGTCCTGCACGACGTGATCGACCGGGCGATCCAGATCCACGGCTCCTGGGGCTACTCCAGCGACCTGCCCCTGGAGGCGATGTACCGCCACGCCCGCGCGGCCCGGATCTACGACGGGGCGGACGAGGTGCACCGGCAGACCGTGGCGCGGCACATCCTCCGCGACTACGAGCGGCCCGACGGCTGGCTGCCCCGCGAGCACATCCCCACGCGGCGCGAGGCGGCCCAGCGCAAGTTCGCCGCCCTGCTGGAGGAGGCGACCGCGAACCTCTGAGCGGCGGTGGCGCCCGCGCCGCTGGTAGCTTCGTCCCATTGACCGGTCCACGTCTCTGGGGGAGGCTGTCTGCACATGGCTACTGAACGGCTCGGCGCCGGCCTGAAGGCCGGCGGAGGCATCCTGCGCGAGTTCCGCACGTTCCTGCTCCGGGGCAACGTGGTCGACCTGGCGGTCGGCGTCGTCATCGGCGTCGCGTTCACCGGCGTCGTCCAGGCGCTGGTCAAGGACCTGATCACGCCGCTGATCGCCGCCATCGGCGCGAAGCCCGACTTCGGCACGCTGGCGTTCACCCTCAACCACAGCCTGTTCCGCTACGGCGACTTCCTCAACGCCCTGCTCAGCTTCGTCATCATCGCCGGCGTCGTGTTCTTCCTGGTGGTGATGCCGGTGAACCACCTGGTCGCACTCTCGCAGCGGAACAAGGCCGCGCCCCCCGTGACCACGCGCGAGTGCCCCGAGTGCCTGAGCCGGATCCCGCTCGAGGCCCGCCGCTGCGCGTACTGCACCGCGGAGGTCGTGCCGGTCGGCGCCGACGCGCCCGCCTGAGCCGTGGGGGGCCTGCGCAAGCCGGTGTTCCTGGTGGCGGTGGCGCTCGTCGCCATCGCCGTCCTGATCGAGCTCGGCTCGCTGGCCCTGCCCCAGCCGGCGCAGCAGCCGGGGGCGGCGGTGGCCGCCCTCTGCGCGGAGTCCAGCCCGCCCCCCGGCTGCGCCAGCCCGGCCGGCCGGGCCGGCCTGACCAACCAGGTCGAGCGGGCCCAGCTCAGCCAGCCGCCGACGCCCGGCCTCGGCGTCCCCGCGATCGTGCTGGTGGACGCGGTGCTGCTGCTGGTGCTCCTGGTGATGGCGACGGCGCTGGTCGTGCCCGCCCGCATCCACGGGCGGGTGCAGGGGATCGTGGGCGCGGTCGTCTCGGTGCTGGTCATCCTCGCCGCCATCGCGACCGCGTTCCGGGCGCTGGCCCAGCTCGTGCTGATGGTCAGCCTCCTGCTCGCGTTCCCGTTCGGCACGATCGTGTACCTGATCATCTGGGGCTTCTTCCCGCGCGGGGCCGCGGCGGTCGCGCTCGGCCTGCTGCTGCTGATCAAGATCGTCGCGGCGATCTGCCTGGCGGCGGCGCACCAGGCCTTCACGACGGACAAGGGCCTGCTGCTGATCGTCGCCGCCTCGCTGGTCGCGGGCCTGGTCGTGAGCTTCCTGCACGGGTTCGTGCCCGGCTTCCTGGTCAGCATCACGGACGCGATCGCGGCCATCGTGGTCGCGATCATCGGCATCATCGTCGCGCTGCTCGCGCTGGGCGGGTCCGTGGTGTCCGTCGTCCGCGCCGTCCGGCCGCAGGTCTGACCGTACGCACGGCGACGTAGGCGGCATACGTCACACGGCGTGGTGCGGATTCCGCGCCCGGCCGGACGACGGCGTATGGCCTTCGCCCCTACGGTAGACGGCATGGAGCGCGTGATCGACAACCCGATCAGCGGCGAGCGCATCGTGATCCGGGAGAGCGGGGCGCAGACCTGCGGCGAGCTGCTGGCATTCGACCTGTTCCTCCCGCCCGGCGGCCACGTCCCGGCCGGGCACGTGCACCCGGTCCAGGAGGAGCGGTTCACCGTGGTCACGGGCCGCATGAGCTTCCGTCTGGGCCGCCGGACGATCGTCGCGCAGGCCGGCGACACCGTGGTCGTGCCGCCGGGGACCGCGCACTGGTTCGGCAACCCCGGCACCGAGGTCTCTCACGCGCGCGTCGAGGTGCGGCCGGCCCTGCGGACGGAGGAGCTGTTCGAGATGACCGAGGCCATGGCGGGGGCCGGACGCTTCCTGGGCACCCGGCTGCCCCGCCTGACGGACCTGGCGCTGCTGCTCCTCGAGTTCCAGCGCGAGGTCGGCGTGCCGGACGTGCCGGCGTTCCTGGTCCGCCTGGTGCTGGCCCCGCTGGCCTGGCTGGCCCGCCGCCGGCGGCGGCCGGTGCCGGCGTAGCCCGGGCGGCGGTCAGGCCGCGATCCGGAGCGCGATCGAGGCCACGACCGGCGCCAGGTACACCAGCGGGTAGGGAATGTGCGAGTACCAGCGCGCCCGCACCACGGTGACGACGGCGCCGGTGAAGTAGACCACCAGGCCGATCTCGGCCGCGACGCCGATGAGCGGCACGAGCAGGCCGGTGACCAGGCCGGCCGCGCCCGCGATCTTGGCGGTGCCCAGCCAGGGCCACCACGACCGGGGGACGCCGTAGGCGGCGGCCAGGACGGTGACGACAACGTAGGCGGTGGACATCGGATCCTCCTCGGTGACGGCTGGTCGTTCACGAAGGGGACGGCGTCCGGGCGGGGAATGTGACGCGGCCGCGGCCTCTCATCGCGGTCTCATACGGGTCGGCTGGAATGCGCCCGATGGCTCGCCGCGTCCTGCTCCCGCTGATCGCGATCGCCCTGCTGGAGGCGTGCGGATGCGCGGGCGCGCGGGCCGGCGGCCGCGCACCCGTGGCGGCCCCGTCGCCGCAGCCCGCCGGCGCCGGCTGCTCCCTCTCCCCTAGCGGCGGGCTCGCCCGCCGGAGCATCACCGAGCGGTCCACCGCCCGGACGTACGAGCTCCACGCGCCGAACGGCCTCGCGGCCGGGAGCCGCGTGCCGCTCCTGGTCAGCCTCCACGGCCTGGGCGCCGGCGCGGCCATCCAGGACGCGGCCACCGGCTGGTCGTCGTTCGCCGACCGGCAGGCGGCGGCCGGCGCGCCGTTCGTCCTGGCCCTGCCCGACGGGCTGGCCACGCTGTGGTACTGGGGCGCCGAGGACTCCGGCGACGTGCGCTTCGTGTTCGACGTGATCGCCGACGTGGAGGCCTCGGGCTGCGTCGACCCGGCGCGGATCTACGTGGACGGCTGGTCGGAGGGCGCGTTCATGGCCCAGCGCATGGCCTGCGCCAGCGGCGACCCCGCCGTGGACCCGCGCGGCGCCGTGATCGCGGCGGTGCACGGCTACGCGGGCGGCGACCCGGGAATCGCCCTGCCCCGGTCGTGCCAGCCCCAGAAGCGGAAGGCGCCGGCGCCGGCCATCCTCCTGTCGCAGGGCCTCGACGACACGCTGGTCGATCCCCGGAAGCTGGGCTTCCCCGCCCTCGCCGCGTGGGGGACGCGCTACGCGTGCCGGCCCGCGGCGGCCCCGTACTCGCGGGCCCAGGAGCTCGGCGGCTGCTCGGCCGGCGGCCCGGTGGCGTGGTGGCCGATCGACGGCTTCGGTCACCTCGAGTGGAGCTGTCCCGCCGATCCCACGTGGCACAATCGCGGCGTCTGGCAGTTCCTCACGAAGCGCACCGCGCCCACTGCCACGACCTGCTCCTGATCAGCCGGCCTTCGCGGCGCACCCCGACTTCTGGTCGGACCCGCACGTCAGCGTCAGCGTGCTGCCGTCCTGGCGCCAGACCAGGTCCACGCTGGCGTGGCCCGCGTCCAGCGTCTCGGTGTCCGTGACCTCCGGCTTCGGCTGCGTGAGCACGGCCGTCAGCGAGCTCCCCGCCGTCAGCCGGACGCTGAGCCGCCTGGCCAGGAACCCGCTCCGCAGCCGGTACTCGCACCGCTGCCCCGCCGCCAGCGTCAGCGTCCCGCCCCGTCCGCAGCCCGCCGGCACCACCACGTCCCCGCTCCCCGCCGGCAGCACCAGCACGCTCCCCAGCCGCTGCGCCAGGCCGTCGCTCCGGACGTCGCCGCCGCCGCCGCCCTGGCGGGCGCCGGCGGCCGTGGCCACCACGTACAGCACGACCACCACCGCCAGCACCGCGAGGATCAGGAGCTGGCGCCGGTTCAACGGGATCAGCCGGCGGATGGCTGCCGCTCTACCGCCGCGTGGCCTTGACCGGCACCGTCTGCGGGCTCCCCGGCGCGTTGTCCACCACCAGGAGCTGGCCGCCGAACGTGTTGGCCTCCGCCGAGCCGCCGGTCACGAACGCGTGCGTGAGGACGACCACGACCTGGCAGGTCTGCCCGCCCGCCAGCGTCACGCCGTCACACGCGGAGAGGAGCTGGAACGCCGACGCGAGGGGGTTGCTCTCGACCAGCTTCACGCTGGCGATCGTGAACGGCGTGCCGCCGTTGTTCTTGACCGTGACCACCGTGGCCCCCGGCGCGTAGGTCGACGAGTCCTTCGGGGCCGTGATGAAGACGCTGGCCGGCGTGAACAGGACCGCCGCCGCGGTGCCCTGGCCGAAGCCCGCGAACGTCAGCGGCGCCGGGGAGTCGGCGCCAGGCGCCTTCACCACCAGCAGCGCCGTCCGCGAGCCCTGGCCCGTGGGCTGGAACCCGAGCTGGAGCTGGCAGCTCGCGCCGGCCTTCAGCGGCGTCCCGGCGCACGTGCTCGCCAGCACCCTGAAGTCCGCGGCCTCCGTCCCCGCCACGGTGACGGTCACGTTCGCGTCCGCCCCGCCGCTGTTCTTGATCATGACCACGCTGCCCGAGCTGCCCTGGCCGACGGGGATGTTGGGGAACGTCTGGGTGGTCGCCGACACCTCCAGGTTGGGCCGCGGCGGCTG
>VBJR01000367.1 GCA_005880175.1 Chloroflexota bacterium | reverse complement strand
TCCCCTCAGGCCTGAAGAGGGCGAGGCCCGCCCCCTACGAAAGCACGCTGACGATCCCGGTGTTGCCGTCCACGCGGACGCGGTCCCCGGTGCGGATGAGCTGGGTTCCCCGGCCGGTGCCGACCACACACGGCAGGCCGTACTCGCGGCTGACGATCGCGGTGTGCGACATGATGCCGCCCGCGTCGGACACGGTGGCGCTGATACGTCCGAACACGGCCCCCCACGACGGCGCCGTGATCGGGCAGACGAGGATCTCGCCCTCCTCGACCGAGCCCAGCTGGTCCACCGACAGGATCACCCGGGCCGGTCCCTCGGCCGTCCCCGGCGAGCCCGCCACGCCGCGCAGCACGCCGTCGCCGTCACCGGAGGCGGCCAGCCACTGCTCGATCCGCTCCGGCGTGATCCCCCAGAGCATGATCGAGAACGGCTCGTTGACCTCCTCGGGGATCGGGCCCAGCGCCGGCTCCGGCGCCCACTCCCGGATCGCCGCGATCATCCGGCGGTGCCTGGCGACCTTGTCCCGCCAGTGCGCGGCCCGGGTCGGCCCGCCGTGCGACCAGCCCAGCGTCAGGTCGTAGAGCGCCTGGCCCACGTCCCAGCGGTTCAGGAAGAACAGGTCCTCGGCGGTCTCCAGGATGCCGCCCTCGGCCATCCGGTCGCCGAACTCGCGCATCTTGTTCCAGAAGATCGTGTGGTGCCAGTTCTCGATGTAGAAGTTGTGGTCCTCGACGTAGGCCGCGACCATCCGGGCCATCGCCACGTTCTGGTCGAACGCCACCCGGTCGGCCTCCTGGGGCAGCAGCGCGCGGTACTCGGCCGGTCCTCGCCCCGCTCCAGGCGGTCGAGCTCGGCGAGGAGCGACGCCCAGGGCGCGGACAGGTCGTCGATCCAGGAGCGCTCGTGGTGGTACAGCCCGGTCCCGTTCGAGAAGTGGAACCACGGGTCCTCGGCCGCCTCCAGGGCGTCCACCCAGGCGCTCCCCGAGGGGTCGCCGCGGAGCTCGTCCACGATCTCCTCGGGTCGCGCGTTGGCCCGCAGCCGGCCGGCGAGGCCCAGCTCCAGCGCGCGCCCGGCCAGGGCCTTCAGCTCGTCGCCGGGCCGGAACATCAGGATGTCGGAGCCGGCGACCATGCTCGCGATCGTCTGCTGCGTGATGCCGGGGAACGCGGTCTGGCAGAACTGGAACAGGTTCAGGTACGCGCCGTACCCGCACAGGTGCATCTCGAAGTGGTACTGGTAGGCCAGGAACACGTTCTCGATGACCCGGTCGTACGCGCGCAGGAGCTCGTACCCGGAGGTGACGCCCGTGGCGCCGAGGACGACCGAGTCGGGCTCGACCTCGGGCAGCCGGGGCACCTCGACGGCCTTCAGCGCCGCGATGCAGGCCTCCATCTTCTTCTTCCAGCTCGAGAACAGCTCGGCCCAGTTGTCGAAGTAATACGCCGCGCGCCGTGCGAACGTTGGCGCCCGCCGCTCGATCTCGGCGGGGTCGGAGACCGTGATCACCGCCTGGTACAGGCGCCCGTTCAGGACGCGCGCCATGAAGCCGTCCGAGGCCGGGAGCAGGAACACGCGGCGGCCGAACGCGTTGGCGGAGATCGTCCAGGCCTCGTGGACGATCGTGTCGAACGGGTACTCGACCTCCGGCCGGTGCAGGCTGTCGAGGAACCAGAAGGCGCCCTCCTCCACGTCGCGGTTCTCCTCGGAGAACAGGAGGTAGGGCGGGTACATCGACTGCCAGTCCTCGGCCCCGGCCGGCGGCGCCACCTCGAACGGGCTGGGGAACCGCCGCGCGGCGCTCATCCGCGCCCGTCCAGGAAGTCGAGCACGAGCGGCCGCACCCGGTCGAACTGCTCCCACTGGGGCACGTGGCCGGCGCCCTCGATGATCTCCACGCGGGCGTGGGCGATGCGGCCGGCGAACTCCTGCGCGTAGACCGGCGAGATCAGCGCGTCCTCCTTGCCCCATACGATCAGCGCCGGGGCCGTGATGCGGTGCAGGCGCTTGCGCAGGCCCTTGTCGGGGATCGGCCACACGAACTTGCCGGTGCAGCCGAGGCTCCAGATCGTGTCGGCCGTCCGCACCGCCAGCTCCTTCGGGTCGGACGGCATCTTCAGGAACTCCTGGACCGGCGCCGCCTCCAGGTTCGTGAACAGCGTCGCCACCAGCTGCTCCGGCGAGAGCAGCATGTACGGCGCGACGGGGGCGTCGTCCCGCCACAGCCCGATCGGGTCGAGCAGCACCAGCCGGCTCACGCGGTCCGGGCGGTGGGCGGCCAGCTCGCACGCCATCATCCCGCCGTAGGACGTGCCGACCACCGACACGGACGTGAGGCCGAGCGCGTCCAGGATCTCGTCGTAGATCAGGACCAGGTCCCACAGGGTGTCCACGTCGTGGATCGCGTCCCGCGCGGTGTCGCCCGTGCCCGGGTGGTCGGGCGCGTAGACGGTGTGGTGCTCGGCGAGGGCGTCCAGGAAGACGTCCCAGCCCGGCCCGCCGGCCGAGTGCAGGTACAGGAGCGGCGGCCCGCTGCCCGCCACCTTGACCTTGGCCTCGAAGCCGCAGTGGGCGATCGGGACGGTCCGCACGGCGACGTTCGCCGGGGTCCCCGCGAAATCGCGGTGGTGGGGTGCGGATTGCGTGGGGTGGCTCATCGGGCTCCTCCGGCCGGCGTCTTCGTGAGCCGCCTGGGCCACCAGCGGTTCTCGTACTGGTCCTCGGGGTACAGCCGCTGCAGCGCCGGCAGCACCTCGGCGGCGAACAGGTCGATGTTGGTCATCGCCATGTCGTGAGGCATGGAGCCGAACTGGAGCACGACCATCAGGTGGCCGACGTTCAGGCGCGCCGCCATCTCGGTCAGCTGGTCGCGGACGGTGGCCGGGCTGCCGACCACCGCGAACCCGCGCTCGATCATCTCCTTCGCCGACAGCCCGGTCGTCACGTCGTGGCCGATCAGGTTCGTGCTCAGGAGGTTGAGCAGGCTCCGGTAGTCGCTCTGGCCGGGCGGCGAGAGGAGCGTCTGCGGGACGTTCAGCAGCTTGTGATAGAAGAACTCCAGGTGCTTCGCGTACTGCACCTCGGCCTGCTCGTCGGTCTCGGCCACGCCGACGAGCTGCAGGAACGAGGCGCGGTACGGGTTGCGGTCCCGGCCCTTCGCCTCCGCCCGGTCCCAGAACCGGTCCATGACCGCCTGCGCCGACCGGCCCCCGAAGTAGCTCAGGTACGCGTACGGCAGGTCGCGGTCGTGGCAGTAGTCCCAGGTCGAGGAGCTGGCCGCGCCGGGGACGAGCAGCGGGGGGTGGGGGTCCTGGACGGGCCGGGGCCACAGGTTCACCCGCGGCAGCTGGTAGTGCTTGCCGTTCCAGGCGAAGTGCTCCTTCGCCGTCCAGGCCCTGACCATCAGGTCGATGGCCTCGCGCCAGCGCGAGCGCTGCTCGATCGGCGTGATCCCGTAGCTGACGTTGGCGTCCACGCCCAGGCCCAGCGGCAGGCCCGCGACCAGCCGGCCGCCGCTGAGGCAGTCGAGCACCGCGTACTCCTCCGCGATGCGGATGGGCGGCGACGTCGCGGCCAGCGTGGCCCCGAGCTGCACGAGGGCGACGTCGATGCCCTCGTCGCGGGTCATCTTCGCCATCACGGCGCCGAACAGGTTCGGGTTGCACATGAAGCCGTACACGTTCTGGTGGTGCTCGTTGGTGCCCACACCGTCGAAGCCCAGCCGGGCCGCGTGCATCAGCTCGTCGAGCGACCAGTCGTAGAACTGGCCGACCTTGTCCGCGTCCCCCAGCTCCCACCACGGCGCTTCCACGAACGACGACGAGTAGCGTTCGGTGAAGTCCTCGGGCAGCTCCCGGTAGGGCATGAAATGGAACGAGGTGACTCTCATGGTTGCCTCCTCAATCTCTCCTCCGGAAGTCCGCCCATGATGGTCGACGCCCGGACGCCGTGCAATAGTTGTGTTTCCAAATGGCGAACCGCGGTCCGAGAAAGCCCGTGTCGGCGGTGCGCAGCGCGACGCGCATCCTGAAGGCGTTCTCGATCGCCGAGCCGGAGCTGGGCGTGACCGAGCTGGCCCGGCGGCTGAGCCTCAGCAAGGCCGGCGTGCACCACCTGCTGGCCACGCTGGCCGAGGAGCAGATGGTGGAGCGAGACCCGGTCTCGCGCCGGTACCGGCTCAGCATCAAGATGTTCGAGCTGGGGACGCGGGTCGCCATCAGCGGCCAGCTCCACGAGGCGGCCACGCTGCCGCTCGACCAGCTGCACTTCAGCACCGCCGCCACCGTGCAGATCGGGATCCTGGACGGGGCCGAGGTCGTGTACGTCGAGCGGCGCGAGAGCCAGGCGACCCTGCGCACGTTCGGGACGGTCGGCCGCCGCAACGTGGCCCACGCCACGTCCACCGGCAAGGTGCTGCTCGCGTTCCTGCCCCCGGACGAGCTGCTGGCGCGCGTCGCGAACCGGCCGCTGGCGGCGCTGACGCCGCACACGATCACGCGGCTGCCGGTCCTGCTGGACCAGCTCCGGGAGGCGCGGCGGCGGGGCTACGCCGAGCAGCTCGAGGAGAGCTCGATCGGCGTGGCCTCGGTCGCGGCCCCGATCCGGGACGACAGCGGCCGGGTGGTCGCGGCGATCAGCATGGCGCGCCCGGTGGCGGGCCTGTCCCCGACGGTGCGCCGGCGCCACGCGGCCGCCACGGTCGAGGCCGCCGGGCAGATCAGCGAGCGGCTGGGCTACCGGCCGCCGGCCGCGAGGACCCGGGCCCGGGCCAGCCTGACCGCCGAGGACAGCGCGTCGATGTCGTAGGCGCCGTAGTGGCGCTGCCCGTTGACGAAGAAGCTCGGGGTGCCGGTCACGCCGCTCAGGTCGGCGCCGTCCACGTCCTCCGCCACCCGGCCGGCGTGGACGTGCTCCTGGAGCTCGGCCTCGAACTGGTCCGCGTCCAGGCCCAGCGTCGTGGCGTGGCCAACCAGCTCGGCCGAGCGCAGGGCGTCCTGGTGGCCCAGCAGGAGGTCGTGCATCCGCCAGAACGCGCCCTGGGCGTGCGCCGCCTCCGCGGCCTCGGCCGCCTGCTGGGCGTGCGGGTGCACATCGGTCAGCGGCAGGTGGCGCCAGACGTACCGGATCTCCTCGCCGAACTCGGCCAGCAGCTCGCGGATGGCGGGCTCGGCGCGGCCGCAGTACGGGCACTCGAAGTCCCCGTACTCGACCAGCGTGACGGGCGCGTCGGCGGGGCCGCGGACGTGGTCGCGTTCGGGGTCCACGTCCACCGCCAGGTCGGCGGTGGCCTCGCTCGTCCCGAACAGGGCGCGGACCTTCAGCCGGTGGGGCAGGCGCATGGTGAGCTGGAACAGGAGCCACGTCAGGCCGGTCGAGAGCACGGCGGCGGTCAGGATGCCGAGCTTCGCCTCGTCGAGCCGGGTCCCGGTGAACGCCAGCGACGCGATCAGCAGGGCGACGGTGAAGCCGACGCCCGCGATCGTGCCCGCGCCGGCGACCGAGGCCCAACCGACGGGTGCCCGCAGGCGGCCGCCGCTGAGCTTCCTCGCCAGGTACGTGGCGCCGAGGACGCCGGCGGGCTTGCCGGCCACGTAGCCGGCGACGATGCCCAGGAAGATGGGCGAGGTCAGGGCGCCCAGGAGCAGGCCGCCGCTGACGGCGATCCCGGCGTTCGCCAGCGCGAAGAGGGGCACGATCGCGTAGCTCGTCCACGGGGCGTAGACCTGGCGCAGGCGCTCGTTGGGCGAGACCGCCGACGACACGCCCTCCCGGGCGGAGCGCGCCAGCTCGGGCGTCGGCTGCTCGCGGAAGGAGCGGAAGAGGTCGGTGGCGCGCTCCAGGGCGCCCCGGCCGGCGGGGTAGGCGTACGTCATGAGCCCGAGCACCAGGCCGACGACCAGGGGGTCGAGCCCGGACTGGAAGACGGCGAGCCAGGCCGCGGCGCCGAGCACGAGGCCCGGGGCGGCGCTGCGGACGCGCAGCCGCACGAGCAGGAGCACCGCGGCCAGCAGCGCGACGGCGACCAGGAGCGGCGGCACCGTGACGCGGCCCGAGTACGCGGCGGCGATCACGGCCAGCGCCACCAGGTCGTCCACGACCAGGACGGTGACCAGGAAGGCCCGCAGGCGCTCGCGGTAGCGGGGGCCGACCACGGCCAGCAGGCCGAGCACGAACGCCGTGTCGGTGGACATCGCGGCGCCCCAGCCGCGCGCCGACGGCCGGCCCGCGTTGACGGCCAGGTAGATGGCGACGGCGACGAGCATGCCCGAGAGGCCGGCCAGGATCGGGAGCGCGATCCGGCTCCGCTCGCGCAGCTCGCCGATGTCCAGCTCCCGCCGCGCCTCCAGGCCGACGACGAAGAAGAAGAACGTCATCAGGCCGTTGTTGACCCACAGGCGCAGGTCCTGGGAGACGCCCCAGTCGCCGATCCGGATCGAGATGGTCATCCCCCAGAAGCGGTCGTAGGAGGACTGGTCGAGGTTGATCCAGGCCAGGGCGACCACGATCGCGGCGAGCAGGACGGCCGCGCTGCCGGTCTCGTTGCTGAGCATGCGCCAGATGGGCTTCGCGCGGACGTGGGTCCAGACCGTGACCGCGGCCCGCGGCGCGCCTTCCTGCTGCACGGCCATTCCTGCATTGTCGGCCGAACCCTCCCGGGCCGCCGTCACGGGCGTACCTGGAGTGAGCGCTGCCAGACCGGCCGGTCGTGCTCGTCGAGGCCCCGGCAGCGGTAGCGGCCCGGCGCCAGCGCGAGCTCGACCGTGGTGCTGCGCGCGATCGCCTGCTCCGCCGGCACCGCCTCCGGGCCCTCGGCCTCCGGGAAGGCCTGCACCAGCCGCGCCTGCCAGGTGGGCAGCGTGACGGGACGCCGGCCCTCCTGGAGCCATGCGGGCCGGCCCGGCGGGCCGCCGCGGAAGTGGACGAGGACGGCGTCCTGGCCGTGGGCGGCCGCCCAGGGGTGGCCGGCGCCGGCGAACCCCGGCTCGCGCGGCGCCTGGTCGCGGACGACCGCCTGGCCGACGCAGTACGGGTCGCGGCCGGAGAGCTCGGCGAGCACGGCGGCCATGGTGGGGTCGCGCGCCCAGGAGTCGAAGAACGGGACCGAGTAGTAGTCGGGCACGCGCCTCCAGGCGTGCTGGCCGCCGGTCCAGACGACGACGCGGGCGTCCGGCCGGTCCGTCACCAGGCGGTGGACGTTCTCGGCCATCCAGCGCTCGCGGCGCCGGTTGACGTCGGTCGGGATCTCGCGCCGTTCGATGATTGCGGCCCGAATCGCCGGGTCGCTGGGGCCATCGAACGCGACGAGCTCCAGGCCGAGCCGGATCGCGGTCCGGAGCAGGGCGGCCCGGGACGGCTCGAACATGTACGGCGCGGTGCGGGCGCGGACGACCCGGTCGCGCCGGGCCTGGTCGAGCGGGTCCTGCAGCCACGTCTCGAAGGCCAGGTGCGTGGCGCCGGCCCGGCGCAGGGCGGGGAGGAGGCGCACGCCGGCCCAGCGCGTCTCGGGCAGGGCGTGGCGCTCCATCACGACCACGACCTGGCCGGCCGCCATGGCGCCGGCGGCCAGGTCGGCGACGGCCGCGAGCCCGCCGGGCTCGGCGCCGGCGAGGGTGTCGGCCGGCGCCTGCGGCTCGCCGGCCTCCACCGGCCAGCCCTCGCCCCACGGGTCGACGGCGAGGAGCGTCCAGAACCACATGTTCCACAGGTCGTCGCGACGGTCGCCGCCGGCCTCCCGCAGCCTCGCCCAGGCGGTGAGGTAGCGGCCGGCCAGGAGGTCCTGGTGAGCCAGCGCCGCCGTGCGGTCGTCCGTCATCGGCGGCGGTCGAGGCCGGTGACGCGGCCCTTCTCGTCGGTCCGGTACAGGCCCTTGCTCAGGTCGAGCAGGAGCAGGTGGTTGCCGAACGGGTCGGCAACGACGACCGCGCGGCCGACCGGGATGTCGAACGGCCCGTTGACGATGTCGCCGCCGGCCCTCCGGACTCGCTCCGCCGCGGCGTCGGCGTCCTCGACCAGCCAGCCGGGCTCGTAGCGGAGGTCTGTGGCCAGGACGAGCTCGGTGTCGCTCTCGGGCAGCGCCAGGCCGGCCTGTCCCGCGGCGTCATTGCGCCACCGCAGTGGGTGGCCCAGTGCCTCCGCGTAGAAGCGGAGGCCGGCGTCGAGGTCGGGCACGGGGACGGTGACGGCGTCGACCTTCCGGAACAGCGGTCTCTCATCCATAGTCTCGTCCTTGATCTATTTCAAATAAGCCCCTAAGATGGAGGCATGAACCATACAGCCGTCCTCCAGGCGGCAATCATCGCGTTCGGCATCGCCCTGGGCGGCGGCGCCGTCGGAGTGGGGGTGGGCGACGGCCTGGCGGGCAACGCCACGATCGCGGGCATCGCGCGACAGCCGGAGGCGAGCTTCCGCCTCCAGGCGGTCATGTGGACCATCATCGGCCTGGCCGAGGCGTCGTACTTCATCAACCTGGCGCTGGGCTTCTACTTCATCAGCGCCCTGCCCCAGACGGTCAGCGGCTGAGCGCCGTCAGGGGACGTCGGTCATGACCTCGAAGAGGTGGCCGTCGGGGTCCACCCAGAGCAGCCCACGCGCGGCGAGCGGGTGGTCGGTGCGTCCGTTCCGGGTGTCGCGCGGGCTGCTGCCGTAGGGCTGCCCGGCGGCTGCCAGCGCGTCCAGGATGCGGTCGAACGTGGGGCCGTCCACGTCGAAGGCGAGGTGCTGCGGGACGACGGGATCCGTGGTGACGAAGAACAGCCGCAGGTGGTCGTTGACGCGGACGGTGGCGAACTTGCCGTCCACGCCGCCGAACCCCTCGAACGCGAGGCCCATCGTGGCGGCGAAGCGGCGGGCGGCCCGCTCGTTGTCGGCGGCGGCGAGCACGGTGTGGTCGAGCGTGATGGTCATCGGTCACCTCCTTCAGCGAGCGCTCCGTGGAGGAGCAGGTCGACGAGCTGGGGCACGGTGAGCCGGGCCGCCTCGCCGCCGCCGAGCGGCCGGCCGCGGGCGAGCAGCAGGCCGATGAGGACCTCCGCCAGACGGGCGGGGGGGTGGCGAAGGGCGTGTCGCTCGGGCTCGAAGAGCCGGGCGACGGCGTCGCGGGTGGCGGTGGGAGCGGCGGCCCGGGGGCCGGCGGCAGCCGGCGGCCGGCGGCGGTCCCGGTTGTGACCCGAGGCGTGCAGCGCGCCCAGCGCCGTGCCCATGCGGTCGAGGTGGGCCTGGAGCGCCGCCGCCGCGGCGATCAGCCGGTCCGCGAGGGGCTGGTGGAGCGGGATCGCGTCGATCTCGGTCAGGGCCCGGTCGGGCCGCAGGACCGCGGCGACGAC
>VBJR01000366.1 GCA_005880175.1 Chloroflexota bacterium | reverse complement strand
CGAGCAGGCCGCCGAGGCCGGCGAGCTCACCGCGGGACTGTCCTGCGCCTCGTGGCTCGCGTGCAACCTGCACATCAGCTCCAGCGCCGCCCACGCCCAGGTCCGCCTGGCCCGCCAGCTGCCCGCCCTGCCGGACACCGCCGCCGCCTTCGAGCGCGGCGACCTCTCGGCCCAGCACGCGGGCGTGGTGGCCCGCTCGGTCGAGCACGTGGTCCGCGGCGGCGGCGACGCCCGCCTGGCCGAGCGGATGCTGCTCCGGGAGGCCGGCAGCCGCGACCCGCGCGACCTCCTCCGCTACGGGCTCGGCCTCGTCCACCGCCTGGCTCCGGGCGAGATGGAGTCCGTGGAGGAGCGCCGGCACCGCCGCCGCTACCTGCGGCTGGCCGAGACGTTCGACGGCGGCTACGAGGTCGAGGGCTACCTGGACGAGGTCGCGGGGGCCAGGTTGAAGACGGCGCTGGACAGCGTCATGGGCCCGCGCGCCCGCGGCGACGAGCGCACGTCCGGCCAGCGCCGGGCCGACGCCCTCGACCAGATCGTCACCCGCGCCCTCGACTCCGGCGAGCTGCCGGTGCGGGGCGGGCAGCGGCCGCACCTGACGATCACGGCCAGCCTGGAGACCCTCCGCGCCGACCCCGGCGCCCCGGCCGCGCTCCTGGACTGGGGCATGCCGATCTCGGGCAAGGCGCTGCGCCAGATCGCCAGCGACGCCGAGATCACGCCCATCCTCCTCAGCAAGTCCGGCGACCCGCTGCACGTCGGCCGCAAGTACCGGACCGCCACCCGGAAGATGCGCAAGGCGCTGGCCGAGCGGGACCGGCGCTGCGTGTGGCCGGGCTGCGACCGGCCTCCGGAGTGGACCCAGGGCGACCACATCGTGCCCTGGGCGCTGGGAGGCCGGACCGACATCGAGGACATGCGGTTGCTGTGCGGCGACCACAACCGGCGCCTGGCGCGGGGCTGGCGGCTGGAACGGATGCCCGACGGCCGCTACTCGGTGCATCCGCCGGAACGCCCGGCTGAGGCACCGATCCGCCGGACGGCGGTCGTGCAACCGGCGCTGAGGCGGTAGCCTCGGCGGGCCGCGTTCCCTTCTGGCGCCACCGGCGTTCCCGATGCGATGAACCCGATCGACTCTCGACCCTCCTGGCAGCTTCCCCGGTGGTGGCCGTATGCGGCCGGCGGCGCGGCCCTGCTCGCCCTGATGCTCTGCGTGGCCCTCGTGGCGTCCGCCCTGACCGCCCGGGGCGCTCCGCAGGGCGCCTCGGCCACGGTGGTGCCGCCGCCCGCCGACACGCAGTCCGCCGCGGCGGCCTCGCAGCAGCAGGCGTCCGCGGCGTCGGCCGCCGGCTCGACCGCCGACGCCCGAGCGGCCGCGCCCTCGGTCGCCGGTTCGTCCGCGGCCCCCGGCATCGCGCTGCCGTACCCGGTGCCCGGCGGCTCGTGCTCGGCCTCGCCGACCGTCCAGTTCCAGGGCCGCGGCCTCGCGGCGACCGGCGTGGCGGCGATCACCGGCACGGACGAGGTGGGCACGATCAGCGTCACGGTGCAGCAGAGCGGCACCGACGCCGCCACGGCGCTGGGCGCGGTCCAGTCCCGGATCGCCGCCGTGCGCGATGCGCTCGCCAAAGCGGGCGTCCCGGCCGCGGGGGTGCAGTTGTCGTACTACCGCACCTACGCGGACGTGCAGGCCCGGCAGTTCACCGCGTACGCGTCCCTCCAGGCGACCGTCACCGGCATGGACGCCCTGACGCGGGCCACCCAGGCCGTGTCCGCGCTCCCCGGCGTGAGCGCGTACTCCCAGTCCTCGCCGGTCGCGGGCGAGCCGACGCAGGACCAGGTCCAGAACGCGGTGGGCCGGGCGGCGGGCCAGGCGAAGGACATGGCCGCGTCCACGGCGGCGGCGGCGGGGATCCGGCTCGGGGACGTCCAGAGCCTGGTCGCGCAGCCGCCGGTGACGTGCTACGGCGCGTCCGGTCCGCAGAAATGCACTCTTCCTGTATGTTTATGCATGCATGAAGATCAGGGCAGCGGTGGCCGGCGCCAACGGGTACGCGGGCATGACGCTCGTCAACCTCCTGGCCAGACACCCCGAAGTGGAGCTTGCGCAGCTCACCTCGCGCTCGTTCGCCGGTCAGCGCTACCAGGCCGTGTTCCCGCTGCTGGACATCGTGGGCAGCTTCCAGGAGGACCTGGATGCCTCGCGCGTGGACGTCGTGTTCAGCTGCCTGCCCCACAACGCGGGAGCGACCCGCGCCGCCGGCTGGCTCCAGGCCGGCGCGCGCGTGATCGACATGAGCGCCGACTTCCGGCTCCGGGCGGCCGCCGAGTACCCGCGCTGGTACCGGCAGGAGCACCCGGCGCCGGACCTGCTCGGCGAGGCGGTGTTCGGCCTGCCCGAGCTGCACGCCCGCGAGATCGCGGACGCGCGGCTCGTGGCGGTGCCCGGCTGCCACTCCACCGCCGCGATCCTGGGCCTGGCACCGGCCGTCGCCGCCGGCCTGGTCGGCGGCGACGTCGTGGTGGACAGCAAGACGGGCGTGTCCGGGGCCGGCCGCTCGCCGTCGCTCGGCGTGCACTTCTCCGAGGTGTCCGAGACCGTGCACGCGTACTCGATCGGCGGCCACCGGCACGCGCCCGAGCTGCTGCAGGAGCTCGGGGCGCTGGCCGGCGGCGAGCCGCCCCGCGTCACGCTGGTGACCCACCTGATCCCGATGGTCAGGGGCATCCTCGTGACCTGCTACTTCGACCTGGTGGGGTCGGTCGGCGAGCTGGCCGACGCGTACGCCGAGTTCTACGCCGGCCAGCCGTTCACCCGGCTGCTGGACCAGACGCCCACGACCAAGCTGGCGAGCCACACGAACCTGTGCCTGGTCAACGTCGCGGCGCAGGGCCCCAAGGCCGTCGTCACCGCGGCGATCGACAACCTGGTGAAGGGCGCGTCGGGGCAGGGCGTGGAGTGCTTCAACATCGCGTTCGGCTTCGACCGGACCGCTGGCCTCGAGGGGGTGCTGCAATGGCCGTGACGCTCACCAACGCGACAGTCGTCTCCGGTGGCGTGACGGCGCCCCGGGGGTGGCGGGCCGGCGTGGCCGCCTGCGGGATCAAGGCGTTCACCGCCGGCGCCAGCGCCCTGCCCGGCGACCCGCGCGAGGACCTGACCGTGTTCGCGAGCGACCGGATCTGCGACGCGGGCGGCGTCTTCACCACCAACAGCGTCAAGAGCGCGTCGGTCGTGATCGACCAGCTGCACCTGAAGAACAACCGGGTCCAGGCGCTGGCGGTCTGCTCGGGCAACGCCAACGCGTGCACCGGGGCGCAGGGCTTCCGCGACGCGCTCCAGATGGCGAAGCTGACGGCCGACCGGCTCGACCTCGACCCCAACCAGGTGCTGGTCGGCACGACGGGCGTGATCGGCCGCTACCTGCCCATGGACGCCGTGAAGCACGGCATCGCCCGGGCGTGCGCGTCGCTCGCCGAGGACGGGGGCGAGGCGGCGGCCCGGGCCATCATGACCACGGACACCGTCCCCAAGACGTACGCGATCGAGTTCGAGCTGGGCGGCACGACGGTGCGGGTGGGCGGCATGAGCAAGGGCTCCGGGATGATCCACCCCAACATGGCCACGATGCTCGCCTACGTGACCACCGACGCGGCGGTCGCGCCGGGGTGGGTCGCCGCCACGGTGAAGGGCATCGCCGACCGGAGCTTCAACCAGGTCACGGTGGACGGCGACAGCTCGACGAACGACACGTTCCTGGTGATCGCGAACGGCGCGGCGGACAACCCGCCAGTGGAGCTGGGCTCGCCCGAGTCGGAGGTGCTGGAGGGGGCCATCCTGGAGGTCGCGCGCGAGCTGGCCCGCCGGATCGCGCGCGACGGCGAGGGCGCGACGAAGCTGCTCACGGTGCGGGTCACCGGCGCCCCCGACGACCAGCAGGCCCGGCTGGCGGCGCGCTCGGTCGCGTCCAGCAGCCTGGTCAAGACGGCGGTCCACGGCGCCGACCCCAACTGGGGCCGCATCGTGTGCGCGCTCGGCTACAGCGGCTCCGACGTCGCCATCGACCGGCTGACGGGCAGCGTGGCGGGCGTCACCGTGTTCACGGCCGGGGCGGGCCTCGAGGTGGACCTCGACGCCATCCGGCACGCGTTCGACCAGACCGAGATCGAGATCGCGGCCGACCTCGGGCTGGGCGACGGCAGCGCCGAAGCGTGGGGGTGCGACCTCTCGGCCGAGTACGTGCGGATCAATGCCGATTACACGACCTAGCGCGGCTCAGGGGGCAAACATGACCGTCGTAGACGTCAACGACCGGGCGCGGGTGCTCGTGGAGGCGCTGCCGTACATCAAGCGCTTCCACGGCCAGGTCGTCGTCATCAAGGTGGGCGGGAACGCGATCGAGCAGCGCAAGGAGGAGACGCTGCTCGACCTGGTGCTCCTCCGCTACGTGGGCATGCTGCCCGTCCTCGTGCACGGGGGCGGCTCGGAGATCACGGCGCTCAGCGAGCGGCTGGGCATCCGGTCCGTGTTCCGCAACGGCCTGCGCGTCACGGACGCCGCCACGATGGACGTGGTCAAGATGGTGCTGACGGGCAAGGTCAGCCCGGACCTGGTGGCCACGATCAACCGGCTGGGCGGCCAGGCGGTCGGCATGTCGGGCGAGGACGGCCCGACCATCATCGCGGAGCAGCTGGACCCGGACCTGGGGCTGGTGGGCCGGGTGGTGCAGGTCAACGCCGAGCCGATCACCGCGCTGCTGGCCCGGAGCTACATCCCGGTGATCGCGTCGATCGGGCTCGGCTACGACGGCCGGGCGTACAACATCAACGCCGACACGGTGGCGGCCGAGGTGGCGGTGGCGCTGGGCGCCGCCAAGCTGATCCTGATGACGGACGTGCCCGGCGTGCTGGACAGCGGCCAGATGGTCCAGAGCGAGATCGGCCGCGATGCCGCGCTGCGGATGATCGCCGACGGCGAGGTGACGGGGGGGATGATCCCCAAGCTGCAGGCGTGCCTGCGCGCGCTCGACGCCGTGCCCCAGGCCCACATCATCGACGGCCGCACGCCCCACTCGCTGCTCCTGGAGCTGTTCACCGAGTCGGGCATTGGAACCATGGTGGTCATGAATGAGCAGTGAGACACTCGCCGACCTCGTCGACCTCGAGCACCGCTACATCATGGGCACGTTCAAGCGACTGCCCATCACCATGGTCGAGGGCCGCGGCGCCACGGTCCGCGACAGCGAGGGCCGCGAGTACCTCGACCTGGTGGCGGGCATCGCGGTCAACGTCCTCGGCCACGCCCATCCAGCGGTCGCCCGGGCCGTGGCGGAGCAGGCCGGCCGCCTGATCCACACGTCGAACCTGTACTACACGGAGCCGCAGGTCGCCCTGGCGAAGAAGCTGGTCGAGCTGTCGTTCCCCAGCCGCGTGTTCTTCGCGAACAGCGGCGCCGAGGCGAACGAGGCCGCGATCAAGGTGGCCCGGAAGTGGGGCAAGGTCCGCCGCGACGGCGCCTTCGAGATCGTCACGACGAACGACGCGTTCCACGGCCGGACGCTGACGACGGTCACGGCCGGCGGCAAGGACGCGTACTCGGCGCCGTTCGGGCCGCTGCCCCCGGGCTTCGTCCACGTGCCGTACGGGGACCTGGACGCGATCAAGGGCGCGACCGGCGAGCGGACCGTCGCGGTCATGCTGGAGCCGATCCTGGGCGAGGCCGGCGTCGTGCCCCCGCCGGACGACTACCTGGCGGGCGTGCGCGCCTGGTGCGACGAGCGCGACCTGCTGCTGATCCTGGACGAGATCCAGACCGGCATCGGGCGCACGGGCCGCTGGTTCGAGCACCAGCACCACGGCATCGTCCCGGACGTGATGACGCTCGCCAAGGGCCTGGGCGGCGGCGTGCCGATCGGCGCCTGCCTGGCCGCCCCCCGGGCCGACGTGTTCGAGCCCGGCGACCACGGCTCGACGTTCGGCGGCAACCCGCTGGCCTGCGCGGCCGGCGTGGCGGTGCTGAGCGCGATCGAGGAGGAGGGCCTGGTCGGCCACGCGGCCGAGATGGGCGAGCACCTGCGGTCGGCGCTCGCCGAGCTGGACGGCGTCCGCCAGGTCCGGGGCCGCGGGTTGATGCAGGCGGTGGCGTTCGAGCAGCCGGTGGCGCGCGAGTTCCAGACCCGCTGCCTGGCCGAGGGCGTGATCGTCAACGCGACCGACGACTCGACCGTCCGGCTGGTGCCGCCGCTCGTCATCAGCGCCGCCGAGATCGACGAGGCGGTGGCGAGGATGAAACGGGCCCAGCGATGAAAGAGAACCGGCAGCGGGCGATCCTGGACCTTGTGCGCCAGCGCCCCGTGCACACGCAGCAGGAGCTGGTGCTGGTGCTGGCCGAGCGCGGGTTCAGCGCCACGCAGGCCACGGTGTCGCGCGACATCCAGGAGCTCGGCCTGGTCCGGACGAACGACGGCTACGCTGCCGGCGGCCCACCCCCGCTGGTGAGCGAGCTGGTGCTCTCGACCACGCAGGTGCAGTTCCTGTTCGTGGTCCACACGCCGTCCGGGACCGCCAACCTGGTCGCCCGCGCGATCGACGAGGCCGGGCTGGAGGGGGTCGCCGGCACGGTGGCCGGCGACGACACGATCATCGTCGTGCTCCGGGACGACGCCGCTGCACACGACCTGAGGAGGTTCCTGGGTGCCGATGCGTGAGAAGCTCGTGCTCGCCTATTCCGGCGGGCTGGACACGTCCGTGGCGATCCGGTGGCTGAAGGACCAGGGCTACGACGTCGTGGCCCTGACGATCGACCTGGGCGAGAAGAAGGACCTGGACGCGATCCAGCGCCGCGCGTTGCGGGTGGGCGCGTCGGCCGCCTACGTGGTGGACGGCAAGGTGCCCTTCCTCCGCGACTTCGTCTGGCCCTCGCTCCAGGCGGGCGCGGTCTACGAGCGGGAGTACCCGCTGGCGACCGCGCTCGGCCGGCCCCTGATCGCCGCGCTGCTGGTCCAGATCGCCCGCCGCGAGGGCGCGCACGGCGTCGCCCACGGCTGCACCGGCAAGGGCAACGACCAGGTCCGGTTCGACGTGACCACCGCCGCGCTGGCGCCCGAGCTCAAGGTCGTGGCCCCCGTGCGCGAGTGGGGCATGAACCGCGACGACGAGATCGAGTACGCGCGCGAGCACGGCATCGAGGTGCCGGCCAGCGTCGAGTCGCCCTACTCGGTGGACGAGAACCTGTGGGGCCGCTCGATCGAGGCGGGCATCCTGGAGGACCCCTGGGAGGAGGCGCCCGCGGACGTGTACGCGTGGACATCGGCGCCGGAGCGCTGTCCCGAGGAGCCGGCGTACCTCGAGATCGGGTTCAACGAGGGCCTGCCCGTCACGCTCGACGGCCGGCCGATCCAGGCGGTGGACCTGGTCCAGTGCCTCAACGCCATCGGCGGCGCCCACGGCGTGGGCCGCGTGGACCATCTCGAGAACCGGCTGATCGGGATCAAGTCGCGCGAGATCTACGAGGCGCCCGCGGCGCTGCTCCTGCTCCAGGCCCACCAGGCGCTGGAGGACATCACGCTGCCGAAGGACATGGCCCGCTTCAAGGAGCAGGTGGCGGCGCAGTGGGCGCAGCTCGTGTACGACGGGCTCTGGTTCAGCCCCCTTCGCGAGGCGCTGCAGGCGTTCGTGAGCGTGACGCAGCGGCACGTGACGGGGCAGGTGCGCCTGAAGCTGTACCGGGGCGCGTCGCAGGTGGTCGGCCGCAAGGCGCCGGCGCAGCTGTACCGGATGGAGCTGGCCACGTACGGCCGCGGCGACCAGTTCGACCAGAGCGCGGCGGCCGGGTTCATCAAGCTGTTCGGCATGGGCGTCAGGACGGCGTCCGAGGTGCAGGGGCGGCTGTCGAGCCTGGACCTGGACCAGCTGCTGCCGGCCGAGCTGAAGAGGCTGACGCCATAGGCCCTCGCGAGGGCAGGCTCTACAGCGGCCGCTTCGCGGCGGGCCTGCTGCCGGAGCTGGAGCGGTTCTCGTCCTCGCTCGCGGTGGACGTGCGGCTGGCGCCGTTCGACGTGGCCGGGTCGATCGCGCACGCCCGCGCCCTGCGGGCGGCGGAGCTGCTGACCGCCGAGCAGCTCGCCGGCATCGAGCGCGGCCTGCGCGCGGTGCGCGAGGAGCTCTCGTCGGGCACGTTCGCGTTCCGGGAGTCGGACGAGGACGTGCACACCGCGGTGGAGCGGCGGCTGACGGAGCTCGACCCCGAGGGCGGGGCCCGGCTGCATACGGGACGGTCGCGGAACGACCAGGTCGCCCTGGACCTGCGCCTGTACTGCCGCGACGCGTGCGGCCGGCTGGCGGCGGGGGTCGCCGCGCTGGTGGACGCGCTGGCCCGCCAGGCCGCCGCCCACGCCACCCTGCCCATGCCGGGCTACACGCACCTGCAGCGCGCCCAGCCGGTGACGGTCGGCCACCACCTGCTCGCACACGCCGAGCCGCTGCTGCGCGACGGCGGCCGGCTGCGCGCGGCGTACGAGGCCGCGGACACGCTGCCGCTGGGCGCCGGCGCGCTGGCCGGCAGCACGCTGCCGCTGCGGCGGGACGTGGTCGCTGCGGAGCTGGGCTTCTCGTCGCTGGCCCGCAACTCGATGGACGCGGTGGCCGACCGCGACTTCGCGCTGGACCTGGTCCACGCGTGCGTCCAGGTTGGCGTGCACCTGAGCCGGCTGGGCGAGGACGTGGTGCTCTGGGCGAGCGCGGAGTTCGGCTTCCTGGCGCTGGACGACCGGGTCGCGACCGGCTCCAGCCTGATGCCGCAGAAGAAGAACCCGGACATCGCCGAGCTGATCCGCGGCCGCAGCGGCCGGGCGGTCGGCGCCTACACGGCGCTGGCCACCGTCCTGAAGGGCCTGCCCCTGACGTACAACCGCGACCTGCAGGAGGACAAGCAGGCCCTGTTCACGGCCGTGGACAACGCGGCGGACTGCCTGGAGGCGGCGCGGCTGCTGGTGAACCACCTCGCGTTCGACGGCGAGCGGCTGGCGTCGGCCCTGGGCGACCCTGGCCTGCTGGCGACGGACAGCGCCGAACGGCTGGTCGCCGAGGGGACCCCGTTCCGGCGCGCGCACCACGAGGTCGCCTCCCGGGTCCGCGAGGGGACGCACCAGCCGCCGTGGGACGTCGGCCGCTCGCTCGAGCTCCGGAAGCTGGACGCGGCGGGCGCCGCGCGGGCCGCCAGGCGCGACTCCGGACGCCTCTCGCGCTGGGCCTCGGGCCATCCGCCGGCCCTGCCGTCTTGACCGCGAAAATGTGTCCGGAAGTTAACGTTGGGTGATAAAATCGCGGGCTTCGTGATGGATGAGAGACCAGTGCTACTGACGAAGGATGGGCTGCGGCAGCTGGAAGGGGAGCTCGATCAGCTGGTCCAGGTGCGCCGGGCCGAGATCGCCGAACGGATCCGCCACGCGCGCGATTTCGGCGACATCTCGGAGAACGCCGAGTACACCGAGGCCAAGAACGAGCAGAGCCTGGTCGAAGGCCGCATCCAGACGCTCGAGGTGATGATCCGCAACGCGGTGCTCATCGAGGACGAGCCGCGGGAGGTGGGCGTCGTCACCGTCGGCGCCAGGGTCACGGTGAGCGACGAGGACGGCGACGAGACGTACGCCATCGTCGGCGCCGCCGAGGCCGATCCGCTGAAGGGCCGGATCTCCAACGAGAGCCCGCTCGGCCGGGCGCTGCTGGGGCACCGCGCGGGGGACGAGGTCGAGTGGACGCTGCCCGGCGGGGACATCAGCCGGGTGAGGATCCTCTCGGTCAGGTAGCTCGGCGGCCGTCTGTTCGGTCACCGTACCCTTGGGCGCTACGGTGACCGACCACGCGCAGCCCGACCTGCCTGCCCCGCTGCGGGACCGCCGCGAGAAGCTGGACCGCCTCATCTCGGAGGGCATCCAGCCGTACGTCGCGCACTTCAAGCGCACGCACACCATCGCCGAGGCCCTGGCGCTGCTCGCGTCGTCCGCCGGCGACGAGGGCGCCGGGCCCGTGACGGTGGCCGGCAGGCTGATGGTCAAGCGGGGCCAGGGCGGGATGGCGTTCGGCGAGCTGCAGGACGCCACCGGCCGGGTGCAGCTCGTCGCCCAGCGCGACAAGCTCGGCGAGCGCCAGCACGAGCGGTTCCTGCAGCTCGACGCGGGCGACATCGTCGGCGTCACCGGGCGCGTGGCGCCGACGCGGCGCGGCGAGCCGAGCGTGTGGATCGAGTCGTTCTGCCTGCTCAGCAAGTCGCTGCGGCCGCTGCCCGAGAAGTACCACGGCCTGAAGGACGTGGAGACGCGCTACCGGCAGCGGTACGTGGACCTGATCGTCAACCCCGAGGTGCGCGACGTGTTCGCCGGGCGCGCCCGGATCGTGTCGGCCATCCGCCGGCTGATGGACGCGAAGGGCTACCTCGAGGTGGAGACGCCGGTGCTGCACGACCTGCCTGAAGCGCCTGTCGGTGGGCGGCATGGAGCGCGTCTACGAGATCGGGCGCGTGTTCCGCAACGAGGGGCTGTCGCCGAAGTACAACCCCGAGTTCACGATGCTGGAGTCGTACGAGGCGTACGCCGACTACCACGACGTGATGACGCTGGTCGAGGAGATCGTCGTGGCCGGGGCCCAGGCGGCCGAGCGGCCGCTGCTGACGAGCTACCAGGGCCGCGCCATCGACCTGACGCCGCCGTTCCGGCGGGCCCGGATGGTGGACCTGGTGCGCGAGGCGACGGGCCGCGACCTCAGCGGCGAGGCGCTGATGGAAGCGTACGAAGACGCGGTCGAGCCGAACCTCTGGGAGCCGACGTTCGTCACCGACTACCCGGTCGAGGTGTCGCCGCTGGCCAGCCGCCGGACCGACGACCCCCGCTTCGTGGAGCGGTTCGAGCTGGTCGCGACGGGACGCGAGCTGGGCAACGCGTTCACGGAGCTCACCGATCCCGTCGACCAGCGGAGCCGGTTCGAGCTGCAGGCGGCGGCGCGGGCGGCCGGGGACGACGAGGCCCATCCGTTCGACGAGGACTACGTGCGGGCGCTCGAGTACGGCCTGCCGCCGACGGGCGGCCTCGGGCTGGGCATCGACCGCCTGGTCATGCTGCTGCTGGACCAGCCGTCGATCCGCGACGTCATCGCCTTCCCCCAGCTCAAGGAACGCAACGAGGAGGAGGGCTGACCCGTGCTCCCGCTCGACTACATCCGCAGGCACCCGGACGAGGTCCGGCGGGCGGCCGCCCTGAAGGGCGAGGAAGCGCCGGTGGACGAGATCCTGGCGCTGGACGCCCGCTGGCGCGAGACGACCGGCCGGGCCGAGACGGCGCGCGCCGAGCAGAACGCGCTGTCGAAGGACTTCGGGAAGCGCAGCGACCAGTCGCTGCTGCCGCTGATGCGCGAGCTGTCGGAGAAGGTGAAGGCCCAGATGGCCGAGGCGGACGAGCTCCGGGGCCGGCTCGACGGGCTGCTGCTGCGAGTGCCGAACGTGTTCCACGAGAGCGTGCCGGTCGGCGAGTCGTACGACGACAACGTGGCGGTCCGGCAGTGGGGCGAGCAGCCCTCGTTCGACTTCGCGCCGCGGCCGCACTACGAGATCGGCGAGGCGCTGGGGATCATGGACTTCGAGCGGGCGGCCCGCGTCGCCGGCTCGCGCTTCGCGTTCCTGAAGGGGGCGGGGGCGCGGCTGGAGCGGGCGCTGGTCCAGTTCATGCTCGACCTGCACACGGGCGAGCACGGCTACACGGAGGTGTACGCGCCGTTCCTGGTCAACAGCGCGGCGATGACCGGCACCGCGCAGCTGCCCAAGTTCGGCGAGGACGCGTTCCGGATCGAGGGCCGCGACCTGTGGCTGATCCCGACCGCCGAGGTGCCGGTGACCAACCTGCACCGCGAGGAGATGCTGGACGCGGCGCAGCTGCCGCTCAGCTACGTGGGCTATTCGCCGTGCTTCCGGTCGGAGGCGGGGTCGGCGGGCAAGGACACCCGGGGCTACATCCGGCTGCACCAGTTCTCGAAGGTGGAGCTGGTCAAGCTGGTGCACCCGGACCGGTCGCTGCAGGCCCTGGAGGAGCTGACCGGCCACGCCGAGGAGGTGCTGCGCCGGCTGGGCCTGCACTACCGGGTGCTGGCGATGTGCACGGGCGACATGGGCTTCGCGCAGTACAAGAAGTACGACCTGGAGGCGTGGGCGCCGGGGATGGGCCGCTACCTGGAGGTGTCGTCCTGCTCGGTGTTCAACGACTTCCAGGCGCGCCGCGCCAACCTGCGCTTCAGACCGGCCCCGGGCCAGTCGCCGCAGTTCGTGCACACGCTGAACGGCAGCGGCCTGGCCCTGCCGCGAACCATCGACGCGGTGATCGAGACGTACCAGCAGGCGAACGGCTCGATCACGGTGCCGGAACCGCTGCGTCCGTACATGGGCGGGGTGGAGGTGATCGGCTCGCCGGTCTGACGCGGGGGTTGCGATCGCACGGATGCGCCCGGTATCGTGATTTTTGCGCTCATTTTTGCTGGGCGTTCTTCCTTCCCGAACCCGAGTTCCGTTCCCAAGGAGGTTGAGCAGTGGCCAACGTCCAGAAGACGATCGAGGTTCCGGTGCCGGTCCGCGAGGCGTACAACCAGTGGACCCAGTTCGAGAGCTTCCCACGCTTCATGGAGGGCGTCGAGGAGGTGCGGTAGCTGGACGACCGTCGCCTGCACTGGCGGGCGAAGGTCGGCGGCCGACAGGCCGAATGGGATGCCGAGATCGTCGAGCAGATCCCGGACCGCCTGATCGCGTGGCGGAGCATCGGCGGCCGCGGCAACGCGGGCGTCGTGGAGTTCCAGCCGGTGGCCGAGGGCCGCACCCAGGTCTCGCTCCGCATGGAGACGGAGACGGAGGGCGCCGCCGAGGCGGTGGGGGACAAGTTGGGCGTGCTCGGCCGCCAGGTCGAGGGCGACCTGAAGCGGTTCCGCGACTACATCGCGGAGCTCGGCACGGCCGAGGGCGCGTACCGCGGCCGGATCGACCCCATGAACCCGAACTGACAGCGCAGGCTGGCGCGGCCGCCGCCGGCGCGGCGGCCGCCTCGGCCGCCATCGATCGGCCGTCCCGGCTCCGTGGCTCGCGGCCGGCCGGTCGGTAGACTTGCCTCCGGCTCGCGCCCGGAGGGATGGCCGAGTCCGGTTGATGGCAGCTGTCTTGAAAACAGCCGTGGTGTAACAGCCACCGGGGGTTCGAATCCCTCTCCCTCCGCCAGGCCGATTCAAATACGAATCGGGCCATTTCTAACCCTTCTCGACCCGCTTGAAGAAGCGTTCAAATCGTATGACATAACCGCGATCTCGTCTCGGCATTTGATACGATCCCGCTATGATCAAGAAGCGTGCGGGGGAGCTCCAGGTCGTTCGTGGCGGCCGGCCTACCGAGTGGGAGCGGATCATCAGCGACTTCGAGGCGTCGGCGCAGGCGAGCGGCCTGTCGTTCCGGACGGTCGAGCACTACTCCGATGTGCTGCGCCGCGTGCTGCTCGGCTACTGCACGCGCAACGCGATCGAGCCCCAGGCGCTCACCAAGCGCGACCTAGAGCGCCTGTCCGCAGAGCTGTTCGAGGCCGGTCGCTCCCGGCAGTCCGTGAAGACGTACATGTCGGCGATCAACCGCTTCCTGAAGTGGTGCGCCGAGGAGGAGGGCCTGGCCAGCGTCCGCGGCCCCGAACCCAAGGTGGAGCGCCGCATCCTGGACGTGCTCACGAGGGAGGAGATCAGCCTGATCGAGGAGGCCGCAGTCACGGACCGCGACAAGCTCATCGTGCGCGTCCTGGCTGACACCGGTATCAGGGTGGGCGAGCTGCGCGGCCTCCGCACCGCCGACCTGATGGCGGACGGACGCGAGCGATACCTGCGCATCGTGGGCCGGAACCAGGGCGGTGGCGCGAAGGGCGACAGCAGCCGCCTCGTGCCGATCACGCCAGGCCTCTACATGCGGCTCGACCGCTACGCCCGCCGCGGCCGGCCCGAGTGCAACACGGACAGGCTGTTCGTCACGCTGGAGCGCCGCCCGTCCGGCGACTACGAGCCGCTGGCGGAGCGCAGCATCCAGGGCATGGTGGAGATGCTCGGCAGGAAGGCGGGCCTCAGGAAGAAGGTCCACCCACACCTGTTCCGCCACTCGCTGGCGACCAACCTGCTCAGGAAGCACGTGAACCCGGTCCAGGTCCGTGACATCCTCGGCCACACGTCGCTGGCGATGATCGACCGCGTGTACTCGCACCTCGTGGCCAGCGATGCACACCAGGCCCTCATGGAAGCGCTCCGCGCCGACGAGTAGCGGACGATGAGCGGGATGGCCGACAGCACATGGCGGTACTCGAAGTACCCGCTGCCTCGCGGCTACAGCTATCCGGTCAAGCACTCCGACATCGAGGCTGCGGTCAGCCGGTCCGCTCCGACGCGACTCGGCGCGGTGCATCTGATGCCGTGGCGGCCGCATTTGGGCGATGGCACGCGCCGACTACCTCGGCGATGCACGACCTTCTCGCTGGGCGATGGAAGGCCTCGTCACGGTTCGCTTCCATGCAGTGCACAGCGAGCATCGGCACCACGTTGCGAAACTGCTCCAGGGGGGCGCCCTCGACAGGCTGTTCTGCTGGGTCGCGGAGGCCGGCACTGCCGGGAACAGCTGGCGAGGTGGCGACCACTACTTCCAGTTACTCCAGGATGAAGCGGGGCTCCACGAGGAAACCGACCTGTGGCCGCGATAGCGCCACATTCAGGCACTCTCCAGCAGTTCGTCCGTACCCGGCACCGACGGCATTCGTGCCAGTGCGGCGGCAATCTTGCCCAGCGTGCGCGGCGACACCGAGCGGCCCTGCATGACCGCGCTCATCGTGGCGGTGCTGATGCCAGCAGCGGACGCCAAGTCCGATCCGTTCAGTCCGCGGCACGCCATCTCCCGCCGGAGCCTCGAAACGTTCAGGCGCACGCCCCAACGGCTGCGTGGCCCTCCGCTGAGCGAGAGAACCCTCGCCCCGCTCAGGTGCGACGCCACGGCCATGTCCTGAACGTGCTTCCAGCCTCCGGCCCCAAACGCTCCCGGCTCGCCATGAATGACTCAGGCAGGGCCGTTGACACCCCGGCCCCCCAGCACACTCCGCTGGCGCTCCGTGCGCCGGGTCCCCCAGGGCCGGCTGGCGTCGTCCTGCACGACCTACGCCGCATCGCGGTCGTCCTCGTCCAGGTAGCCAGTCACGTCCAGCAGCCGCGCCTGCTTCCGCCTCACCTCGCCGCGGAACGTCCGCTCGCGCACGCGCAGGTACCTCTCCAGCTCCGGGCCGACCTCGACCAGCGCCTCGTCCAGCAGCTCCCAGCCGCGCAGCGCCGCCAGTGACGTCAGGCCGCCCAGCACCAGGCGCAGCGCACCCGCTCCTCGCGCACCCGGCGCACGCGCCGGCGCACCACGCCCGTCCGCTCGGGCGACACCCGGACCGCCTGCAGCGCCTCCCAGACCGGGTCCAGCGGCCAGCGCCGCTCCCGCGCGTCGCGCACCCGCCGCCGCAGCGTCAGCCACTTGCCCGTCCCGTACTCCCACAGGTCCTGGACCGCGGCCAGCGCCTCGTCCACCGTGCGCAGGTTGAACTCCCGCAGCACGTTCCGCTCGTACGCGAACTCCAGCCGCCACACCGGCCGGTCCGGGTCCTGGCCGGTCCACAGCTCCGGCACCCAGGTCAGGCCCCGCTGCGCCGCCTGGAGCGTCTTGTCGTACAGCCTCGCCGACAGCGCGCCCCGGCCGAACGTGAACCCGGTCAGGCGCCGGCCGTGCGCGAACGCTTCCTCCCTCTCGACGTGGACGCGGCGACCTCGGCCCCGGCAGACGAAGCGCCGGATGTCCTCGATCTCCGGGTCCCAGCCCTGATAGTCGCAGTGGATGTCCAGCCGGGACACCACCAGGTCGGCCGGCGCCGCCAGCAGCTCGTGGCGCAGGAACACCTCGACCAGGTGCAGCGCCGGCTCCACGCCCATCGAGTGCAGGTAGGCCGAGTGCATCTGCACGTAGACCGGCGGGAACTTCTCGCTCTTGCCCACCATCAGCTCGAAGTCCGGCGAGGTGGCCCAGAACGTGTAGCCGCGCCAGCCGTGCGGCTTGACCAGGAACGCCTGCCCGTTCAGCGGGAAGTCCACCGGCGCCGGCTCGCGCTCGTGCTCGGCCCGGTCCTTGGCCCGCTTCAGCAGCTCCCACGCCTCCGCTCGCACCGGCGCCCGCACTGAGAAGTACAGCGAGTCGATGCCCGACGTGAGCACCCTCATGGACATCTGCGCCTCGGTGATACGCGTCCCGAGGCGCCGGCACCGTCGCCGTCGTCGCGGTCGATGACCGGCCCCGGGTCGCGCACCTCCACGTCCAGCCGCCCCGGCAGCACCGTCAGGTACGGCCGCCGAGCCGAGGGAGATCGCTGCGCACCGTCAGGATCGCCGACAGCGACCGCACCATGGATCATCGCGCGCTTAGGCCTCCGGCCCGCGCGCGTGACCAGGTGGCTCGACTCGGCGGCCTGAGCCGCGACCTCACCTCGACCGCGACGACCACGGGCAGCCAGGGCGGGAGCGGACGGCCAGCCGCCGAACGGCGCGATCTCCCGCACCGCCACCACGTACCGGCCCTCGCACGCCTCCCGCCAGGTCGCCGACAGCCGGCCGGTCACCCACACGCGCACTCCCGTGTCCAGCTCGGCCACGGCCAGCACCTCCGCCCGGCCGCGGACCACGATCGGCACGAGATCAGCGGCGGGGCCGCGCCCCTGCCGACCTCTCGGCACCACGAGCAGCGTTCGGCCCACCAGGTGGCCTCCGCGGTGCTGCTCGACCTCGACCTCCCGCGCGAGGTATCCAGTGAGAACAACCTGGTTCATCTGTACTCACCTCCTGTGTCAGGTCATGGACAACTCCTCTGCGTTGCCTGCCTCCCTGCTGGGGCAGGCCCTCCAGGTCGCCGCCGCACGCGGTGGCATCGCGCATCGACCACCGCACCGCGAACGACCAGCACATCAGCAAGCGGGACGTTCCCGCGGCACCGAGCGGACAGGCCCCGTGTGGCAGATCGACCCCTGCGCGGGGGCCAGGCCTGCCGCGAACGAGACGACAACGAACGACGTCCGATCCCGGGTCGCGGGAAGCCAGGGGCCGGCCATCCGGACCGGCACCCTGGCACACGAATGGAGCCCCAGCTGCCCTCCCGTCAAGCGGCGTCGTCCGCCTCGGCTTCAGGCGTCAGCACGTCCTCGAACTTCAGTCCCAGCGCGTCGAGGATGCGCTTCGTCACCGACAGCGAGGTCGGCCTGCCGGCCATGAAGCGACTCACCGTGCTCCGGCTGACGCCTACCTTGTTCCCCAGTTCCTCCATGCTGTCGAACTCGCCCCTGACCTGGCAGTCCACCAGCGCCCGGCGGCACCGGACAAGGTTCAAGGAGTAGGGGACGCCCCGGTATCCCACACCGACCCGCTTGCGGCGGTCCGCCATCCGCGCCATCAGCCGTGCACCTCCACCACCGTCACGGCGAGCACGCCGCCCGGCGCGCGATACCGCACCTCGTCGCCGACGTGTCGCCCCAGCAACGCGCGACCGAGCGGGCTTTCCGCCGAAACCCGAGCCTCCGCCACGTCGGCCTCGGCCGGCACCACGATGCTGAACTCGACCGGGCCGTCCGCATCATTCACGCACACGCGCGACCCGACCCGGACCATGTCCTTGGATTCCGTCACTGGTAAGCCTCCGCAGATATGACTTCGCGGTTGGCCACTCGTGCCCCGCCGTGCCATCTAACCGCGACCTGGCCACGACAACCCGGAAAATCGTTCCGGGTTCTCGGCGTGGCGATGCCTCCCAATGCACAATTGCTCACATGCGGGGGATGACCGAGGGCCTGACCATCGGCCGGCGCGTCGCCTGGTATCGGCGCCGGCGCGGCATGACGCAGGAGGTCCTGGCGGACGTCATCCAGCGCACGGTGGACTGGGTCAGCAAGGTCGAGAACGACCACATCCCCGTCGATCGCCTCTCCGTCATCGCGCAGCTCGCCGAGGCCCTGGACGTGACGATCGGCGACCTGATCGCCGAGCCGTCCTTGATGGACTGGACGCCCGACACCGGGAGCCGCACGGTGCCCGCGCTCCGCGACGCGCTCCTCGACTACCGCCAGATCACGCCGCTCCTCGGCGCATCCTCCGACGCCGCGCCGGCCAGCGTGGACGCGCTGCGCTCCCGCCTCAGCGATGTCATGGACGCCTACCAGGCATCCCGCTACGGCCTCATGACGCGCCAGCTCCCGGGCCTGCTCGCGCAGGCGCACGCGACGGCGGACAGGGACGACAACGACGCCAGACCACAGTCGGTGCTCGCGCTCACCTACCAGGCAGCGGCAGCCATCCTCACCAAGCTCGGGGAGGGCGACCTGGCGTGGATCGCCGCCGATCGCGGACTCGTCGCCGCTCGCCGCTCGGACGACCCGGTGATCGTCGGGTCGCTGTTCCGATAGCCAGGACTGGGTTCAGCCACCCGGGAGTACCTGTCCGTCTACGGGATGCTGTTCCTGGCCGGCGCGATGGCCGCCAGCCGCGCCGACGACCGGGCAACGACCCGCGCATTCCTCGCCGAAGCCGAAGAGACCGCCGGCCGCCTGGGCGCCGATGCCAACCACCTCTGGACCGCGTTCGGCCCGACCAACGTCACGATCCATCGCGTGGCCACGGCGATGGAGCTGGGCGACTACCAGGTCGCGATCGACCTCAGCTTGAGGATCGACACCTCGACCCTGCCGGTCGAGCGTCGTGTTCGTCACGCGCTCGACGTCGCCCACGCCTACACGGCCCGCCGCCGGACGGACCACGCGGTGGACGTTCTGCTGCGCGCCGAGCGGCTCGCCCCTGAGCAGGTCCGCTACCACGCCATGAGCCGACAGCTCGTGATGCGGTGGCTTCGCCAGTGCCGCGGCGCACCGAGCCGCCATCTCGGCGACCTGGCACGGCGCATGAAGCTCGTTGCCTGAGCCTCGACGCCCGGATCGGCTACCGTGGCCCGATGCCTGACGATCCGGCCCGGCGCAGCCGGCCGTTCACCGCGGCGGGCGCACTGTTCTTCGACTCGACCGGGCGGTTCATGCTCGTGCGACCCACGTACAAGACCGGGTGGGACATCCCGGGCGGCTACGTGGAGCAGAACGAGTCACCGCTGGCCGCGTGCCGGCGTGAGGTCCGCGAGGAGCTGGGGATCGCTCCGTCCGTCGGCCGACTCCTGGTCATCGACTGGGCGCCGCATCCCGACGAGGGCGACAAGGTGCTGTACGTGTTCGACGGCGGTGAGCTCGCGCCCGGCGACCTCGTGGCCGTTCGCCTCGACCCGGGCGAGCTGGCGGAGTACGCGTTCCACAGCGTGGACGAGGCGACCAGCGTCCTTGTGCCCAGGCTCGCGCGCCGCGTGGCGGCCGCCGTAAGAGCGCGCCACGAGGGCCTGACGCTGTACTTGGAACACGGCCAGGACCCGGACCACGGTTGACCACCGCAGGGCACTCACAGCGCCGGCAAGCGTCGCCGTGTCTCGTTCGACGAGGCTGAGTAGACTCTCGACCTCGACGATGCCCAGGGCACCCCGCATCACCGGCAAGGACGCGCTGCGAGTTCTCGTGCGAGACTTCGGCTGGTACGTGGCGCGCCAGACTGGATCGCACGTCCACCTCAAGCACGCGTACCGGCCCGGCCGCGTGACCGTGCCCGTTCACGCCGGAGAGATCCTCAAGCCGAAGACGCTGGCCACCATCCTCGACCAGGCTGGCATCGAGCTTGACGAGTTCGTGAAGGTGCTATAGGTAGGGATGACATGAGCCGCACCTACACCGTCGTCCTCGACCCCGACCCCGAGGAGGGGGGCTACACGGTGACCGTGCCGGCCCTGCCGGGGGTGGTCACCCAGGGAGAGACCGTCGATCAGTGCATCGAGCGGGTTCAGGAGGCGATCGCGCTGCACTTGGCGGCGATGGCCGAAGACGGCGAGGCGATCCCCGAGGAGCACGAGAAGCCTCTGCTGGTCACCGTCACGGTCGCGGCGTAGTGCCGCACCGGCGACACGGAGGATAGCCGCACTCTCGCCGCGGCCGCGGCAACATAGCCGTCACGATCGAGTTCAGAACCGCCGGTCGGAAGCAGTTGTCGACGACGCCTGTCTTGAAAACAGCCGTGGTGTAACAGCCACCGGGGGTTCGAATCCCTCTCCCTCCGCCAGCGGCGGAGGCTCAGGCCGACCGCCCAGGCGCCCCCTCGTACCACCTGAGCACCCGCATCGACCGCAGGGTGTTCCAGCGGCTCGGGGCGCCCTCGGTCTCGTCCATGTCGAAGTGCAGCCGGCCGGCGTGTCGGTGGTCGAGCGGCCAGCGGCCGTCATCGCCGCGCCTGGACCGGACCAGGTCGATCGCCTCGGCCATCCGCTCGTCCGGCTCCGCGTCAGCGGCGCGCAGGTAGTCCAGGCCGCGGAGCACGTCGTAGTGCCAGTAGGTCGGGTACGCGAACTGCGTCCACCCCTGGTCGATCACCTCGCCGTTCGTCAGCCTGCGCAGCATCCGGCGCTCGAGCAGGTACTCGTGGCCCCGGAGGCGAGCCGCCTTCACCTCCGCCGAGCCCCGCGCGGCCCCCTCGTACTCCAGCAGGCCCTCCAGCACGCAGATCGTGGTGTGGAACGACCCCCGCGTGGACCCGTTCTCCTGCTCGCAGTTCCACCCGCCGTCGTTCATCTGCTCGCCCAGGAGGCGCTCCACGATGCCCGCGACGTCCTGGCCGAAGTACGCCCCGATCGCGACCGCCCGGCCGTTGATGCAGGGCTCCACCTCGCCCGCGAAGTACGGCTCGGCGTCGTGCTCCCAGCGGCAGTTGTCGCGCACCAACCCGACCGCCCGCCGGGCCGCGGCGCTCTCCGGGTCGAGGCCGAAGTCCTGCAGCAGCTTCAGGCTCCACGTGGTGGAGGTCCACTCCGGGAACAGGGTGCCCCGCTGCCCGGCGGGCAGTGAGCTCCACCAGTTCGACGCCGCCTCCGAGCTGAACGTCGGGATGCCGCCGTCCCACTGGCCGTCCTCGCGCTGGAGCGCGAGCACGCGGGCGCCCCAGCCCTCGCGGGCGATCCGGGCGCGCTCGGCGGCCACGTCCTCCGCGGGCGCGCCGGCGAGGTCACGCATCACCTGCCAGCGGATCGCGGGGTCGGAGTCCAACATCCACTCGACGACGTCCATCCGTTCCTCCTCTCGTGAAGGGGTCGCTTGCGTCACCGATCCGGCGGCTGGCCCACCTGGATCCGGTTGCCATCGGGATCTGCCACCCACGCCGTCCGGACGCCGTTGCCCATCGTCACGACCGGATCGGCCGAGATGCCGCGCTCGACGACGCCGGCCACGAACGCGTCCAGGTCGTCGACCAGCAGCGTGTGCAGCGCCGAGCCGGCCCGGGCCTCGTCGGCGATGACGTACACCCACGCCGACTCGGTCAGGCGCCACGCCGCCTCGGCGTCGTTCGGGACCAGGTCAGGCTGCCGGCCGAACAGTCGCTCGTACCAGCTCGCGGCCGCATCGCGGCTGACCACCGGGATGCTCGCGAAGACGTGCGCGATGACCATGCGGAGAACCATACGGCGCTGTCCATGCGACATGACAGCGGCGCCCGCTGCCGAACGTGCCACGGCGGGAACGCGGCCGCCGGAAGGTACGATGCCCGGCCAAGAGGCCAGAGGTTCGATGTCAAACGTACGTCCGCCGGCTGTCGAGCACGATGGTTGGCCGCTGCACGCGATCGGCAGGCGCGCAAGCGGCAAGATCCCCTACATGCTGCCCAGGCAACCCGGCGAGATCGACCGTCTGGACGTCCAGCACTACGCGCTCCGCGCCGCGCTTCGGGGCAACTACGTGGCGCCGGTCCCGACGCCCGCGCGGGTCCTCGACGTCGGCAGCGGCACCGGGCAGTGGTGCTACGACCTCTGCGAGGAGTTCCCGGAGGCGCTGGTGATCGGCTTCGACGTCGAGCCGGGCAAGCCCGACTGGCCCGCCAACTACGGCTTCGTCCGCGGCAACGTGCTGGACGGGATCCCGTTCGCGGACGGCTCGTTCGACTTCGTGCACCAGCGCTGGATGCGCGTCTCCATCCCCGTCGCCGACTGGCCGGCGGTCGTCGCGAACCTGGTCCGCGTCGCCCGCTCCGGGGGCTTCGTCGAGCTGGCCGAGTTCCGGCACCTGCTGGAGCCCGCCGGTCCGGCGACCACCCGCGTCTTCGAGCTGCTGCACGAGCTGGCGGCGCAGCGCGGCCTCGACGGCACCGGCGTCGTCGCCCGGTCGCTGACGGGCTACCTCGAGGAGGCCGGCGCGACCGACGTCCGCGCCGACGTCGTCGCGGTGCCCGTCGGGGAGTGGGGCGGCACGATCGGATCGATGATGGCCAGCGACCTGCGCTCCATGATCACGGGCCTGCGCGGACCGTTCGCGTGGGCCCTGGGCGTCCCGCCCGACGAGTGCGACGACCTGCTGTCCGCCGCGCTGGTCGAGTGCGAGAGCCACCACACCAACACGCTGTGCGCCTTCGCGCACGGCCGCAAGGCGGCTGCCGCACGCGGGGAGGCCGGCGGCGGCGTCGAACCCTGACAAACGACCCTGACCTTCCTGCGCGCGCGTCAGTACCGGCCTCCTGGCTCTTCTCAGGCCGCCCGTCCACAGCTGAGCTAGGCCGCCCCACGAGGAGGAGGAGGTAGCGAGCATGGCGGGCCAGGGCACCGGTCCAGGTTCATTCGGCCAGCGGGCTGCGCCGGCTGCGCGTCGCCGCCGGTCTGACGCAGCAGGCGCTCTCGGAGCGCTCGGGCATCAGCATCGACGCGATCAGCGCACTGGAGAACGGCCGCAAGCTGCGTCCGCGCCGCGACACGATCGCGCTGCTCGCCGACGGCCTCCGGCTGGCCCCGGCCGAGCGGGTGGCGCTGGCCGCCGCGGCGCGGATCGAGGGCCGGCCCCGCCCGCCGGCCGTGTCCGACCCGCTGCCGGAGCGCGCCGCCGTGTTCCTGAGCCACACGTCCGAGCTGCGCGAGCACCCGGCCGGACGCTCGTTGGAGCACACGGTGGTCGGCCGCTACGACATCGCGGACGCCGCCGGCGCCCGGTGCTGGCCGCCCGATGCGCCCAGCAGCGGCCCCTGCCGGATCGCGTGACCATGGACGAGCCGATCTATCACATCGCCGACGAACGGGACTGGCGCGCCGCCCTGGCGACCGGCGAGTACCGGACCTCGACCCTCGGCCGGACGCTGGAGCAGGAGGGGTTCATCCACTGTTCGCGGGCGGCCCAGG